>JASFRS010000088.1:0-9691 GCA_050114795.1 Sphingomonadales bacterium | reverse complement strand
GTTAACACTATGCACAATATCGTTCATGTGTTGACGGGGATCGTCTTCCTGGCAGGTGCGCGCATGGGGGCTTCCCGCAACACTGTATTGGGTGTTGGTGTGGCCTATGTTGTTGTCACTATTGCTGGCTTCTTGACGCCGTCAGGCTCTATGCTGTTGGGCCTGGTGCATATCAATGAAGCTGACCGTTGGTTGCACCTTGGTCTGGCTATTGCCATTCTGGGCGGTGGTTTTCTTGCTACCCGTGATGGTGCTGACGCAGCTGCGGCATAACGTCTATAAAATTTGAAATAAAAGACCGGTTAGGGCTAGGCTTCGACCGGTCTTTTTTATAACTAGAGTGAATGATGACACAGCTTAAAAAACCATTTCATCCCGGGGAACAACATATTCAGGAACGTCTGGGCATTAAAGAAATGCTGGAACCTGTCGCCGCACGCTTTATTCGTGATCATATGCCTGAGGAACACCGCGCCTTTTTTGCGCTACTGCCTTTTTTGACAATAGGTGGCGTGGATGATGAAGGGCATATCTGGGCTTCCATCCTTTCGGGTGCGCCGGGTTTTGTAAATAGCCCTGATGCGAAAACGCTGGATGTAAATGCCTTGCCTGTTGAAGGAGATCCGCTTGCGCCATATTTGAGGCCTGGCGCAGACATTGGTGTTCTGGGGCTGCAACTTGAAACGCGTCGGCGAAACCGGTTAAGTGGTACGATAACAGAAACCCATGATGGCGGTTTTCGTGTTAAAGCCCGTCAAAGCTTTGGTAATTGCCCTAAATACATTCAAACGCGTGAAGTGTTTGAGCGTCAAAATTCCAGTGCCGCATTAGCGTCGGCACCAATGGCCAGTTTCGATGCAAGAGCGCAGGCGATTATTGGGGAGGCAGATACATTTTTCATCGCCAGTGCATATCAACCGCAAGGGGAAGACTGGTCGAAAGGGGCTGATGTTTCGCACCGAGGTGGTAAGCCGGGCTTTGTCCGTCTTGAAGATGATCGGCATTTTATTTTTCCCGATTTCACGGGGAATCATTTTTTCAATACCCTGGGTAATCTCATTTTGAATCCCAAGGCGGGCTTTCTGTTTCCTGATTTCAAAACAGGCGCCGTCTTGACTATGACGGGTGAAGCCAAAATTATCTGGGACAGTCCGGAAATGCGGGCTTTCAAAGGTGCGCAGCGACTAGTGCGTTTCGAGCTGAGCCACGCTATCCTGATTGAAAATGCCTTGCCATTCCGATTTGAGTTTGGAAGCTTCTCGCCAGTGTTGGAACGTTTAGGCGATTGGGGGCCTTGAAACCCAATTTTCCAGTTTGATATAGGCCTCTGATCGCAGGGGAATGCCTTAGGGTGCGTTTTCACATAAGTCATTTAAAAAACACATATGACATTTGGGAGAGCGGGCGTGGCAGACATCTTTGCCGAAATTGATCAACCACTCATGGCCATCAAATTTAGCCCAATCTGGTGCGCGTCTGTCTAATTGTTCGGCTGCTTCTTTTTCTGTTTTTGCAGAGGTGAGACCTAAGCGCTCGCAGACGCGGTAGACGTGTGTGTCGACCGCAATCGTTGCTTCCTGAAATGAAAAACGCAGCATGATATCAGCGCATTTGCGCCCGATGCCTGGTAGGCTCATTAAGCCTTCTCTCGTTTTAGGGACAATGCCTCCATGGTCTTCCAAAAGAGAAATGCACATTTTGCGCAGATTTTTGGCCTTCATGTTATATAGCCCGCAAGGCCGTATTGCCTGCGCGATGGCCTCGTCTTGCAGTGCTAAAATCCCCTGCGGCGTGTCGGCAAGTTGAAATAAAGCTGTTTTTGCCCTGGCGGTGTTTTCATCTTTGCTTTGGGCGCTCAACAAGCAGGAGACAAGGGAGCGAAAATAATCCGCTTCCTTTTTTACATTTGGGCGTTTCTCGCTAAAGCCGTCTCGAGCTTTGAACCTTTGAAACAAAATTTCAACCTGTTGTGAAGCGAGCATGTTTTTTACTGTGCCATAGCTGGAATTGCATCTGCAACTATTGATGCTGCAAATCCGTCCGAATATGTGGTTCACCTGAAGCTGTAGCTTTTAAAGGCGTATAATGAAAAAATCTTTTTGGCGCTTGCCCCTATTGTTTCATAAGCTTGGCTGATTGTCTGAGAAGGGGACTGCTTTATGCCACCCCGTTCCCTCGCAGAAACTAAACACTTCATCTCAGTCTCTATTGAAATGTACATACATTCTCTTATAGCGTGCCTAAATTACGGCTCTAAAGTCAAAGGAATTGAGATGAGATATCTTTTAGCGGGGGTGGCTGCGGCTATGGTGCTTTCTTCCTCGGGTGCAATTGCTCAAGAAGAAGCCAAAATGGCTGTGGATTTTGAAAAAGTTGAATTTGATGGGGCGCGTCTGGACGCCGTATTGGCGAATCAAGACGATGCGGCTAAAGCGCGTTATAAATATCGTCATCCGAGAGAGACTTTGGAATTTTTCGGAATTAAACCAGGTATGACAGTTGTAGAGCTCATTCCTGGTGGCGGATGGTATACCAAGATACTCCTGCCCTATCTTGGTAAAGAGGGAAAAGTCATCGCCGCGGGATATTCAGATGGCATATTAAAACATTTCGCTGGTGGTAAGCCGACTGAAACGAATTGGAATCGCCAATATGCCTTCACTAGCAATTTTAAGACTAATGCCGAAGACTGGTCAGATGAGGATTCAGCGGAACCAAAGGGCTTCCTTCATGGCGAATTGCCTACAGATTTCCAAGGCACAGCGGATGCCGTTTTAGCCAGCCGCGGCCTACACCATTTGAACCGTTTCGATGTTGCCGAATTCAAGATGGCGCTGGCTGATTATATGGCCATATTAAAGCCGGGTGGCATCGTTGGCGTTATCCAGCATGAGGCGCCTGAAAATGCGGATGACAAATGGGCAAATGGCGATAATGGTTATTTGAAAAAATCACTTGTCATCAAGCGTTTCACCGATGCGGGTTTTGAATTTGTCGGCGAAACGGATGTGAATGAAAACCCAAAGGATAAGCCCACGGTAGAAGATGGTGTATGGCGACTGCCTCCCACGCTGGCAACGAGCCAGGATGATGAAGCCTTGAAAAAGAAAATGGTCGCGCTTGGTGAATCTAACCGTATGACCCTGCTTTTCCGAAAGCCCAAATAGATTGATTTCAGGAATTTGAGGGGAAGCCGGATGGTTTAGATCGACCGTCCGGCTCTTTCAATTTTAATAAAGTTCAAAAAACTCTTGTCATAATACGCTTTTACCATGCAGGGTCCGGCGTCACTATTGATGTATGGAGCAAAAAAGAAAGGTTGCGTGAAAGGTGGTCGGGCGGTTTCCTCCTGCAACGCGTATTAAAATATGAACCATATTCTAAAATGTGCGACACTTGTCATTGCGGCCTTACTTGGGACTGGCTGTGATGTATCGCAATCAAAAACCGACTCTAACCAAGAAACCCTCTCATTTTCTATCCGAGAGGGTGCGATTGATAATATATTCTATCGCCAAGGTGAGGTGAGCGCCCATTTGTTGTTAACCTCTGGCACAACTCCGCGATTAATCGTTGGATTTCCCGCTGGAAATAGCGGGGTTAGCCTCTGGATGGAGAAACAAGAACAACCAGTTAGCTGGCAGCATAATGCCCCGGTTAAACCTGTTTCTATCCATGAAAGAGGGCAGGCACTGCACGGGATTGAGACCGTGATTGAAGCAAAAACTGACCAGCTTAAGATTAGTGAAGCTGTGCTTGGAAATATTCGCCACATTCGCAATCGCCTGCATGGCGCGGAGATCCCGAATATTTTAAAGTCTATGGTTTTGCGTGATGGGTCTAACCTCACATGGATGAGAGAGCGGGTTGACGGGCAAAGCGCATATCTTCTTTCCTTAAAAGTGCTGCGTGGTGAAATAAAACAAAATGCACAAGGTCTTAGGATTGTTGCTGATGAAGGTGTCATCAAGCTTAAGATGAGGGCATTGACAGGGGACAAGCCCCTGACGCCGCTTCCCTTGAACGCTATTTTGAAGAACCCGCCGCAGGATGACATCACGGCGAATATGTTGGCTTTTTTGAGTTATAAAGAAAAGCTTCTCGCGGGGTCCTGGAGGTTTTTAACTTATTTCGGGCGCGACACTTTGATGTCTCTAGCCCTGTTGATGCCCTCTTTAAAACCAGACATGGTCGAGGCTGGGCTAGGCTCCGTTCTCCATCGTTTAAGCGTGACTGGAGAGGTTGCGCATGAAGAGGATATTGCAGAGTTTGCCTTGTTTAGGAATCGGGAGATTTCAGGCATTGAACGCCTAGTACCGATTTATGATTATCACATGTTGGATGATAATTACATGTTGGCACCGGTGCTTGCTGCCTATGCCTTTGAGCACGAGGATGGGCTTGATCGGATTGATGATTTTCTTGACCGTGTCGGTCCAAATGGTGAGAGCCATCGGGCAGCCTTGGCTCGCAATATGCGCTATGTTCTGACTACGGCACGTGCTTTTGCTGAACGCCCTTATCTTGAGAATTTGATCCATTTACGGGCGGGGTCAATCAAAGGGCAATGGCGGGATAGTGATGAAGGATTGGCTTATGGGCAAATCCCTTATGACATCAACGTGGTCTTTGTTCCTGCGGCTTTAGAGGCCATACATCGTCTGACTCAAGCGAATATCATTGAAGGGTTTGATGAGGCTGAAGCCTATGCAGAAGTCTGGCGCCGTGAAGCCCCGAAATTCTTCAAGCAAAATGTTGATGTTGAAACAGCAAAGGCTGAAATCACCCAATATGGTGATAGCTTGGGGGTTTCCACGGATGATGCACTGGCTGCACTTCAGCAGCTTTCGTCATTTGAATATGATGCCTTGGTTTTAAAGGCGAATGGCGACCCCATTCCTGTGATGCATAGCGATGGTGGCTTTGCGCTTCTCTTTTCAAATCCGGAGGCTTCGGACGTCCTGCGCATCGTAAATACGATGACACGGCCATTTCCTGCGGGTCTGTTAAGCGGCGCTGGCATGATGGTATCAAACCCTGCGCTGGCCGATGCGGATGTGGAAGCGTTGATGACGCGTGATCATTATCACGGCGCGAACATTTGGTCCTGGCAGCAAGCTTTGGCGATTGCCGGTATTAAAAGGCAGCTTGAACGGAGTGATTTGAACGAGAGTGTTAAATCGACGTTGCGCCAGGCCGAAGCCACGCTGTGGGATGCGGTAGACGCAGGACGAGAGCTGCGTAATTCAGAGCTCTGGTCCTGGAAGGTTGAGAATGGGAAAATTGTTCCTACACCTTTCGCACAGGCGTCGGGCCATACAACTGAGTCCAATGCGGCTCAGCTTTGGAGCACCGTCTTTCTTGGCATCAATAAATAAGAGGTCGGGGCTGGGTTATGTATGAGAACCCACCCAGCCCCGGATCACCTTCGCAGCCGATTGAGGGCATTCAATCGCTGAAAGATGATTTGCGTTGTCCATGATATGGAATTGACCATTGGGAAAAAGCGCCGCTGTTTGTTCCATAAGGTCAGCAGGCGAGTGCGGATCATTTTGACCGGCAACGACCAATGCGGGTGCCTCGATTCTTGGCAGTAGTAGTCTTAAGTCTTCTCGGTCTCTCAACAGGCGCATGCCGGCGACCATGGCTTTGGCGCTGGCATCCGCCATCATGTTGCTTACAAATGTGAGTTTTTCGGCTTCAGTGTCAGAGCCTAAAACACGTCGTGCGAATTGATGTGCAAAAGCATTAGAACCTTGATTCCGAATGGTTTTAATCTGGGCATTGCGGCGTATTTTGATTTCCTCATCATCAGGGTCGGCTTCGCTGTGCATAACAACGACAGATTGGGTTCTTTCGCCGTGATAATAGGCAAAGGCCATGGCCACCATTGCCCCCATTGATGCGCCAATAATATGGGCTTTTTCAATCCCTAGTTCTGACATGAGTTGTGCAACATCATCTGCCATGCTTTTCAAGCTAAGTTCCAAGGGGCCCTTCACTAAGCTTTGCCCAAAACCTCTAAGATCAGGAATGATAAGGCGCATATCATCTGCAAGAAGAGGAGCAACAAAATCCCAAAGATGATGGTTCATGGGAAAACCATGAAGAAGAATGGCAATGTTATCTCCTGAGCCCATAGCAATATGGTGGAGGGGAGACTTATCCGAAGCAGCGTCATTCTTAGCCATGTGGGTTGGGCCTATCCTTAATTACATAAATCTTGTAACGTGGGCGTGTTAATAAACGAAACGTTTCGTTTCGTAAATAGGTTTTACAATAATGAAAGAACAAAAATTGGGTCGCCCGAGGAGTGATAGGTCGCGAAAAGCGATTTTGAATGCTGCGAATAAACTGCTGCAAGCTCACCCCTTGCCTGCCATTACAATGGACCAGATTGCTGCGGAAGCTGGTGTGAGCAAGGCAACACTTTATCGCTGGTGGGGTAACAAAGTTGACGTTCTCGTGGATGCTTTTGTGGAGGACAGTCCGCCTCGTGCAGGGCAAGGGAAGAATGATAACCCCTTGGATGCTTTAATATCGGGGCTTGAGCAATTATTCGCGTTATTCACAGGTTCCAAAGGGCGTATCATCGCAGATATTATTGGGCACGGCCGTGATAACCCTGTTGCAGTTGAATTGTTTAAGGAGCGATTTCTGGAACCTCGCAGGGGGATCGCACGGCAATTGATCGAAGCCGCGAAACTGAGGGGTGAATTGCGGTTCGACCTCGATACGGAGGTCGCCTTGGATATGGTGTTTGCACCCTTATATTACCGCCTCTTAGTGCAGCATTTACCGTTGGGTAAGGGTCTGTGTGAGGCTATCAAAAACATCCTGTATAGAGGATTCCGTTAAGTCGAATCTGGTTGGCTTATTTAGGATCGCGTAGCTTCAATAAAAGCTCGCATATCTGCTCAGCTTCATGAGTGCTGATTTTGGAGCCGACATGGCGTTCTATGGCCTGCGCATAATGAGGCCACATCGCCTTTAACAGGTCCTTCCCGCTTTGAGTAATACGCAGTATCTGCCCACGCCCGTCTTCTTTTACTTTGCTTCGTGAAATATAGCCTTTGTCGGTAAGGCGTGTGACGAGGCGGGAAATATTATATTGCGGGAGCAACATCTCCCGTTCTAATTCATAAGGACGAAGGCCAGTGTCGCTCTTGCGGTTCAATTCCAGTAGGGCGTCATAAATAGATAAATTGGGATAGCCTTGGGCTTTCAAATCCGTTTCAATCGACCTTAAAAGCTGGTCTGAAATACGGACCAATCGCGCCCAGGCCTTGATATGAGTTTGAGATGGCATTGACTTCATAATTCCGTGAATACGGTGGTTTTCAATATTTGGCAAGCTTGACATATATATGCAACCGCATGTATTTGGGCCATATCATTGTAAATGAGGTGAATCATGTCGGGCCTTACACTTATCAGTCATCACCTTTGCCCCTATGTTCAGCGTGCGGCTATTTCTCTCTATGAAAAAGAGGTGAAATTTGAGCGAATTTATGTAGATCTGGCAAATAAACCTGACTGGTTCAAAGAGCTATCGCCCCTTGGTAAGGTCCCGGTTTTAAAACTTGGTGCGCCAGATAGCTGCGTTACTATATTTGAATCTGCGGTTATTTTAGAATTTCTAGAAGAAACACAGCCGCATCCTTTGCATCCTGACGATGCGTTTCAAAGAGCGCGACATCGGGCATGGATTGAATTTGGTTCTCAAATTCTCAACAAAATTTGGAGCTTTTACACCGCAGCTGACGAAGAGACTTTGCAAGCTCGAGCTAAAGATCTGCACGGCATGTTGGCTCGTGTGGAAAATGAACTTGGGTCGGAGGGGCCATATTTTGCGGGAAAGCATTTTACTTTAGTGGATGCAGTATATGGCCCCATTTTTCGTTATTTTGATGTAATAGACACCATAGATGATTTTGGTGTTTTTGATGGCTTGTCCAGGGTTGTGGCTTGGCGTGAAATACTTGCCAAGCGCCCAAGTATCCAAAAAGCGGTTGCAGAGGATTACCCTGAACGCTTAAAGGACTTTTTCATCAGCCGAAACAGCGCTTTAAGTGCACGTATTGCCGCTTAGGAATTTGCATTTTCCTGTTTCAGCGCTTGCACGATTGGAAGAATGACCCGTTCCACATCCTGGGGTAACAACGGGCCTGCATGACGATAGGCAATAGTACCGTCGCCACGAATGATGAAGGTTTCAGGTACGCCGTAGACGCCAAAGTCAATACCTGTCTTACCCTTTATATCCACGCCAATCTTTGCATATGGATTGCCAAGGGCATCAAGAAACCGCCGTGCGTCTTCGGGCCTGTCTTTGTAATTCATGCCATAGAGCGTGATGTCATGGTCATTCACCAGCATTTCCAATACGGGGTGTTCTGCTCTACATGGCGCGCACCAACTTGCAAACACATTCAAGACAATGGGCTTGCCAGTTTGGAAATCGTCGGATGAGAAGCCTGGGCTTTCAATGCCTGTAATTTTGGGTAGAGTGAATTCAGGCACTGGCTTATCCAGCAAAACGGATGGCAAATGAGACGGGTCATTGCCCAGGCCAAAGACAAAGGCACCAAGCACTGCCACAAAAGCAATAAGCGGGAGAAAAGCTGTCCAGCGCATCAGCTATTGTCATCCCCTTCCCAGAGGCCCTTTTCTTTCAAGGCATCAGCGACTTCTTTAGGCATATAAGTTTCATCATGTTTGGCGAGAACTTTGTCGGCTACGAAAACGCCTTGGGCGTTAAAACTGCCTTCTGTAACCACGCCTTGACCTTCACGAAACAGGTCAGGAAGAATGCCATGATATTCAACAGTTACGCTTTCAGCCATGTCGGTTACGGAAAAGCGGACTCGGCTGTTGTCGTCTGCATATTTGACGGAGCCGTTTTCCACCAAGCCACCTAAACGAAAGGCACGACCGGGTTCTGGTGCCTGTGCTTTTGCGTCAGATGGAGAAATAAAGAAGACCAGATTATCTCCAACTGCGGAGAAGATAAGAACCGCAGCAACCGCTAATGCGCCAAGGCCGCCTAAAAGCGTATAGAGACGACGTTGTTTCCGGGTCATGAGCGTTTTTTCCTTCGACGGCTTGGAACCTGAGCTTTCAGGACTTCAGCCTGTTCCTCCAATTTTTTGGCACGGCGCCAGCTTGCTAGACCGACATAGGTAAAGACACCAAATGCGACGACATAACTCGCCAGAATGAAAGGGCCGTGGGTCATATGTTCGAACATCAATCTTCTCCCATCTGCGCTTGGGCGAATTGTAGCGCATCTACGCGCTTGGCCGCGAGCTCTGCCCGAATACGGAAAATAACGATGCTGGCTGCATAGGCCGCTGCGGCGACCGCCATTAAGGCGAGGGGCATTCGCATGGAGGCATCAATTGTTGGCCCACCTGCGCGAATAATGCTGGCAGGCTGATGCAATGTATTCCACCACTCGACTGAGAATTTGATGATGGGCAGATTGACCAGGCCGACAAGCGCAACAATGGCAGCAGTTTTCGCCGCACGTTCTTTATCATCCATGGCCTGCCAAATGGCCATATAGCCTATGTAGAGGAAAAGCTGGACAAGCACGCTGGTCATGCGCGCATCCCATTCCCACCATGTGCCCCACATTGGGCGGCCCCAGAGAGACCCCGTTGCAAGCGTTACAACGGTAAAAGCAGCC
>JASFRS010000087.1:0-9893 GCA_050114795.1 Sphingomonadales bacterium | reverse complement strand
CGACTGCAACGCCATCCAATGTAATGAGTGGCGGGGGTAGATAGTCAGGGGAGGGGAAGTGAAGCGCGATGGACGCATCTTCGCTCAAGGCGGCCACTGGCTCCATACGCTCAAGCATTTTAACTCGGCTCTGTGCCTGTTTAGCCTTGGAAGCCTTATAACGAAAACGATCAACAAATGATTGGAGATGTTTACGTTGAGCTTCCTGCTTCACGCGCATCTTGGCTTGAAGCTCAAGCTTTTCAGCACGTGTACGCTCAAATCGATCATAATTGCCTCGGTAGACATGGAGTTGCCGATGCTCGACATGCAATATCGTATTGCATACAGCGTTCAGCATGTCGCGATCATGGCTGACCATGATGAGGCTATAGGGATAGGACTTCAGGTAATTTTCCAGCCAGATGGCACCTTCTAAATCGAGATAATTGGTCGGTTCATCAAGCAATAGCAGATCCGGTTGTGTGAACAATACGGACGCCAAGGCAACGCGCATACGCCAGCCGCCTGAAAAAGAACTGACTGGGCGTTGCTGAGCTTCTTCATCGAAACCAAGGCCGGAGAGTAGGGCAGCAGCGCGTGCTTCAGCGGAATGAGCACCAACATCATTTAGGCGCGCATGGATTTCTCCAAGCTTGGTCGGGTCTCTTTCTGTCTGCAGGCGATTTTGAAGGGCAATTAATTCTTCATCCGCAGCGATAACCGTTTCGACTAGGGTTGCGGGTCCATCCGGGGCTTCTTGCGCCACACGCCCAATTTTCGCGCGCGGAGGAAGCCTTACATCTCCTTGGTCAGGATGGAGGTCACTGGCGATAAGGCCCAGTAATGTCGACTTGCCTGCGCCATTGCGCCCAACAAGTCCAATACGGTGACCATCCGCGATGCTGGCGGACGCATTTTCAAATATCAATTTCCCACCAAGTAGGAATGTTAAGTCATTAATCTGAAGCATTGTTGTGTTTTTTCATGACCTAATCGTTGCAAAGCTTAGGTTGAGCCCCTATAAGCCCGCTCAAATACACATCACCATTTGACAATAAGGTTTTGAGAAATGGCACTGGAACGCACTTTTTCTATTATCAAGCCCGACGCAACACGTCGTAACCTAACTGGCAAAATCAATGCAATGCTTGAAGATGCCGGTTTGCGGATTGTCGCGCAAAAACGCGTGCAAATGACACAATCCGATGCAGAAACTTTTTATGCTGTTCATAAAGAACGTCCGTTTTTTAATGACTTGGTCGCTTTCATGACCTCAGGTCCTGTTGTTGTTCAGGTTTTGGAAGGCGAAAATGCCGTCCTTGCTAACCGTGAAGTGATGGGGGCCACCAATCCGGCAGAAGCCGCTGAAGGCACCATCCGTAAGACTTTTGCCGAATCCATTGAAGCAAATTCCGTTCATGGTTCAGACAGCGCAGAAAATGCAGCGATTGAAATCGCGTTCTTCTTCGCTGGACGTGAAATCGTCGGCTAAGCTTTTACCCCTTTAAGGGTGGATTTATGATCGGCGGTGCGGGATCTTTCGCGCCGCCGATTTTTACTTGGCGGTCATGAATTTTAGCATGTCCTCCAGCCACGAGACGCAAGGCTTCAGGATAAATCAAATGCTCTTGTGCCAGCACACGAGCGGCCAGTGTTTCCGCCGTATCATCATTTAAAATTGGAACCGCGGCCTGAATAATAATGGGCCCGTCATCCATTTCTGGGCGTACGAAATGAACGGTGCAGCCTGTAAACCGCACACCTGCTTCCAATGCGCGTTCATGGGTATGTAGACCCTTGAACGCGGGAAGCAAAGAAGGGTGGATATTCAATATCCTATCTTTCCAGCGGTGAACGAACTTGGTGGTTAAAAGGCGCATGAAGCCTGCAAGGCAAATCAATTCAATTTTAGCTGCGCGAAGGGCCCTATCAAGTGCGTCCTCAAATTGCTCTCGGTCTTCAAAATCCTGGTGAAGCACAGTTTGGGTGGGAAGACCGGCGTGTTGCGCTTTCTCTAGTCCGGCAGCATTCGATACATTGGAAAGCACAAGCGTAATTTCAGCAGGGAATTCGGGCTTTGCGCAAGCTTTAATCAATGATTCCATATTGCTGCCTCGACCGGATATCAAAATCGCGATCTTGCGCTTATTAGGAAGGGCTGGTTGTATTTCGGTCATTAGAGTTTCAAACCTTTGTCTGTGCCGACCAGTCCTGGTCAAATCCCCAAATCCCCGGCGCGCCTCTGACATGGGTGAGGGGTGCACCATCATGCGGAGCAACATTCCCTATAAAAAAGGCGGTTTCACCTTGGTCGTTAAGGGTCTTGATTACATCCTCAACGTCATTCTGGCTCACAATGATGGCCATGCCAATGCCACAGTTAAAAGTGCGAAGAAGTTCAAAGGGGCTAAGTTGACCAACCTGTGTCAGCCATTGGAAAACAGGGGGTAATTTCCAATTAGAGGCTTGAATTTCAGCTTTAATATTATCTGGTAACACCCTGGGAATATTATCTAAAAGCCCACCACCTGTAATATGTGCCATGGCTTTTACCTTGCCCGCACGGACAATTTCAAGGCAGCTTCTGACATAGATTTTTGTTGGTGCGAGAAGTGCTTCTCCCAAAGTTACACCTTCTTGGAAGGGCGCAGGGGTGTCATAACCTAGTCCGGCTTTATCCACGCAATGGCGGACAAGTGAATAGCCGTTGGAATGTACGCCATTGGAGGTGAGGCCAATGATGACATCCCCAGCTTCAATATTGGCTCCATCAATCAGTTGTCCACGTTCAACAGCACCAACTGTAAATCCGGCCAAGTCGTAGTCTTCACCCGAATACATGCCCGGCATTTCGGCCGTTTCACCGCCGATAAGGGCGCAGCCTGCCTGTTCACAGCCTCTGGCTATTCCGGCAACAACTTTTGTGGCGATTTCGACATCCAATTTACCGCAGGCGAAATAATCCAGGAAAAACAAAGGTTCCGCCCCTTGCACAACAAGGTCGTTCACGCACATCGCAACCAAGTCAATGCCAATGGTGTCATGGAGGCCTGCAGTGAGAGCGATTTTCAGCTTTGTGCCAACGCCATCAGTCGCTGCGATAAGAATCGGGTCGTTAAAACCTGCCGCTTTTGGGTCAAATAATCCGCCAAAACCACCAAGGCTCGGCATAGCGCCACTGCGTTTTGTGGCCTTAGCTAAAGGGCCGATAGCCTTAACGAGAGCCTCGCCCGCATCGATATTCACACCGGCTTTTTGATAGCTTGTTCCTGATTTTGTAATATTGGAACTGGACACTTGGCCCTCCTTTCGCCCAGATAAGTCCCCATAAATCGGCTGGAGAAGCGGCAAATTAAGGTATTCATGCAAGAGATGCGACTCTCATTTTGCATTTTGTTGCATTATTGTCGAAGAATGGAGAAAACGCCTTGACGATGCACACGGGGAAAGAGGTCTTTATTACAGCCATGACAGGACTTAAGCGATTTACAATCATTTTGACCGCTATCTTTTTGGCGGCTTTACCGTCATTAGCGCAAACCCCGGATCAAAACGTATTTTCTGTTTCAGGTGTTAAGGTGGATGTAAGCGCGGGGTCAGCCAGTGATGCACGGAATATTGCATTGATAGATGGCCAGCGGGAGGCTTTTTCAAAACTTTATCGGAAGCTCGTTGCCGAAGAAGATTGGGCTTATGAGCCGACACTCGCCAATGATCAACTCACCCCTTTAATTCAAAGCTTTGAAGTGCGCGACGAGCGGACATCTGATACGCGCTATATTGCGACACTTGATGTGAGTTTCGATCCAGAAAATATGCGAGAACTCTTAGGTGGCTTAAGGGTTTCCTTTGCTGAAACTAGGACAAAGCCCACGCTTGTCTTACCCCTTCTAACCATGGCGGGAACGGACATTTTATGGGGCCAACAAAATATATGGCTGGACGCCTGGCGCGCCTTTCCAACAGGGGCCAGCCTCATTCATTATATAATTCCAAATAATGACTTGAACGACCAAAGGTTATTGTCACCAAGACATTTGCTGTCTTTGCGGCCAGACCGGATTAAAGCACATTTGGATGCCTATGAAACCAGCGAAGTCCTAGTCGTTCATGCGAAATTGCAGCGTGCAGGTCTTACGGGCTCAACATCACTGAATGTAAAGACATATCGTGGGGTGACCATGGCACCTCTATTTGAAATTTTGGTCACACAGCAGAAAGGCGAAGATTTAGCGGCGCTTTTGAACCGTGCTGTCAGCCGCATAGATTCGACCTTATCCGAAGCCTGGAAAGCTAAGGTGCTCATTCAATATGGCAGTCAGGAAAATATGCAGGTCCATGTTGATATTTCAGATTATGAAGACTGGCGTGATATTTTTAGTCGATTGGAGGCGATTACACAGATTCGATCTTTGAATGTAGAATCACTCGCATTCGATCAAGCGCGTCTCTCCTTCGACTATTATGGGGGCATTGAACAGTTGCAGGTCGCCTTGGGCGAACAAAGCCTTGCGCTTGTATCGGGACAAGATGGTTCTTATGAAATCAAACGTGCAGTTGAAGAATTAAATGAGCCTATTTCGGCCCCTGTCTTGCGCTTAAAAACAGGGGAAGAACAAAATGCCATACAGCGGCAGGGCGGGGGAGAATAATATGCCACGTTGGATTGGACTTTTGCTTGCTACTGCTCTCCTCTTTGCAGGAATATTTGCGATTAAGGGTATTTTATTGCCTTTTATAGCCGGGCTTGCCGTCGCCTATTTCCTGGATCCGGCTGCAGATAAGCTGGAGGCTTGGGGTCTGCCACGCTGGCTTGCAACGGTCGCGATTCTGGTCGCATTTTTTATTCTGGGGACTTTGCTGATGGCCCTAATCTGGCCTTTAGCGGTGAGCCAGATTTCTGGCATCGCACAGGCCTTCCCGGACTATATCACTAAGATCAAACCACTTGTTCTCGATTTAGTGGATCAGGCTGGGCCGGAGCGGGCCAAGGAATTGGTGAGCCAGCTAACAGGCCGCTTGGCAGAGATTGCCGGCAATGTCGCGCAGAATGTGATAAGTGGCGGCTTGGCTTTGTTCAATCTCATCTCGCTGCTTCTTATCACGCCGGTTGTTTCTTTTTATCTCCTGCGTGATTGGGATCGTATGACAGCGCAAATTGATAGCTGGTTACCTCGTAAGTATGAGCCTGTGATTAAAGACCTGCTTCAGCAATCAGATGATGTGCTCGCAGGCTTTGTTCGCGGCCAAGTATTGGTCGTTATCGCGGAGGCCATTTTATACGCCGCGGGATGGACTATGTTAGGCCTGGAATATGGGCTAGTCCTTGGGATTTTGGCAGGTGTTTTAGCCTTTATTCCTTTTGTCGGGCCGCTATTTGCTGTTGGGATGTCGCTTATCATTGCTGTGGGCCAATTTGGCGATAATTATTTGATGATCGGAGCCGTGTTCTCAGTCTTCCTAGTCGTTCAGGCTATCGAAGGTATGGTGTTGCAGCCCCGCTTTATTGGCGAAAGAGTGGGACTCCATGCAGTTTGGGTATTACTTGCAGTGTTTGCCGGTGGCCATCTAATGGGCTTTGTCGGTGTTCTAATTGCTTTGCCGGTTGCAGCCGTGATTGCTGTGCTTATGCGCTTTGCGCTCAAGCAATATCTCAAAAGTGATCTCTATCATGATGGCCACCAAGGTGAGGATATCTCTACGGAATTAGAACAGCCTCAAGAAGTTAATACATGACCCAACTGATTTTGCCCCTGGATCACCGCCCGGCCTTAGGACGGGAAGACTTTCTTGTTTCTGAATGCAATCGTGCAGCCGTGGCCTGGATTGATCAATGGGAACATTGGCCCTCCCATACCTTGATGCTTTACGGACCGGAAGGATGCGGAAAGTCGCATCTCGCCCATGTCTATATGAAGAACAGCGGTGCGAAAGTGATCAATGCAGCGGATTTGGATGAGATGCGTGATCAGGAACCCCCGCGACATATTCTCGTGGAAGACGCACCACCTGGCTCGCAAGGTGAAGAAGGGCTCTTTCATCTCATTAACTGGGTTCGTGAAGCCCGGGGCAGTCTGCTTATAACAAGCCGCCAGGCGCCACAACATTGGTCCATAGCACTCCCTGACTTACGATCCCGCGTTTCCGCCATGACGGCGACGCAAATTGGTGCGCCCGATGATGAATTGTTACAAGCTGTGCTGGTTAAGCTTTTCTATGATCGTCAGATTGATGTTGCAGAAAATGTTGTGAATTTTCTTGCTGCCCGTATTGAGCGCTCATTTCAAGCTGCGCGAGAATGGGTAGCGCGTATTGATGAAGCAGCTCTCGCCCAAAAGAAACCGATTACTATCCCGCTTATTCGCCAACTCATGCAAGACGAATAAGCATCTTTACTTTTGTCATAAACTCGCCATTTAAAGAAAATAGCTTATTATTGAAATTCAGAGGTGAGGTCGGACAATAGAGATGGCTGAGGTTGCACGAGACAACAATCTCGAAACACCTTCATATGACGAGCCGCAAGCCCGGTATATCAACAGAGAGATATCCTGGTTGGCTTTTAATATGCGTGTATTGGAAGAGGCTTCCAATCCACATCATCCGCTACTTGAGCGCCTTCGTTTTCTGGCAATTTCTGGGTCCAATCTCGACGAGTTTTACATGGTGCGTGTTGCCGGGCTGAAAAGTCAACTGGCGGCCGGCCTGGACGTTGTTTCAAGTGATGGACTAACGCCAGCTAAGCAATTGGATGGCATCTACGAAAAAACAGAAGAACTGATGGCTGCCCAACAACACCAATGGGAGGTGTTGCGACAGGAAATGCGCGATGCAGGTATTGAGGTCCTGTCGCTTGAGGATGTTGGGCCGGAAGATAGAAAATGGCTGGAGAATTTTTTTCTCAATCAGGTTTTTCCGGTTTTAACTCCTCTTGCCATTGATCCGGCGCACCCATTTCCATTCATTCCGAATCAAGGCTTTGCTTTGGTTTTAGATCTTCGTCGTAAGAGCGATGGTGTTTTGTTGAATGCCCTGTTGCCGCTACCAAATCATCAGCTTGGCCGCTTCTTTCGGATGCCGGGAGAAGAAATTCGTTTCATTGCCCTAGAAACCCTTATTGCCCTGTTCTTAGGGGAATTATTCCCGGGCTATGATGTTCGTGGGCATGGAGCATTCCGTTTGCTTCGTGACAGTGACATGGAGATCGAAGAAGAGGCAGAAGACCTTGTACGTGTCTTTGAAACGCTCCTACAGCGTCGTCGGCGGGGCCATGTGATCCGGCTAAAAATCGAAAACACTATGCCGGAAAACTTGCAAAACCTGATTATCCGCGACCTGGATGTTGATGAAAAAGACGTGGTACCTGTGAGTGGCATCTTGGGCATTAATGAGCTTGAAGAGTTGATCGTGGACGACCGGCCCGATTTGAAATTTAAAGCTTATAACCCGCGTTTCCCAGAACGGATTCGCGATCATGGCGGTGACTGTTTTGCAGCGATCCGCAAAAAAGATATCGTTGTGCATCACCCTTATGAAAGTTTTGATGTGGTGGTGTCTTTTCTGCGTCAGGCGGCAGCGGATCCGAATGTGGTTGCGATTAAACAAACGCTTTATCGAGCGGGTAAACAGCCGCCGATTATCAATGCCTTGATTGAGGCCGCAGAAGCCGGGAAATCCGTCACGGCTGTTGTTGAGCTAAAAGCGCGTTTTGATGAAGAACAGAATATTAAATGGGCGAGGGACCTGGAGCGGGCAGGGGTTCAGGTCGTTTACGGCTTTATCGAATTGAAAACCCATGCCAAAGTCTCTTTGGTTGTGCGTCGCGAAGGACGGGAGCTTCGCACCTATACCCATTTCGGGACGGGCAATTATCACCCGGTTACCGCCAAAATTTATACGGACCTCAGCTTTTTTACAGCGAATGAATCACTGGGACGTGATGCCAATCGTTTGTTCAATTATATTACAGGCTATGTGAAACCTGATGATTTAGAGGGTCTCGCGATGTCGCCCTTTAATATCCGCTCACGCCTCATGGAACTGATTGATGCGGAAATAGCCAATGCTGGTGCTGGAAAACCGGCCGCCATTTGGGCCAAGCTTAATGCATTGATTGATACCAAGATTATTGAAAAGCTATATGAAGCCAGTCAAGCGGGTGTCGAGATTGATTTGGTTGTCCGTGGTGTCTGTGGGTTGCGTCCCGGTATGCCGGGTTTATCAGAAAATATTAGGGTTAAAAGCATTGTAGGGCGTTTTTTGGAACATGGTCGGATTGTGTGTTTTGCCAATGGCCATGCACTACCATCGAGAAATGCCAAAGTTTTCATTTCATCTTCGGATTGGATGCCACGGAATTTTGAACGCAGAGTCGAAGTTCTGGTTCCAATTGAAAACCCGACCGTTCATGCGCAAATTCTGGATCAGGTTATGGTTGCGAACTTGAAAGATAATCAGCAAAGCTGGCGTCTGGATGGAGAGACCGGCACCTATCACCGCATGAAAGAAGACGGGCAGCCTTTTAACCTGCATGAGTATTTCATGACAAATCCGTCGCTTTCAGGGCGCGGAGAGGCATTGGGGGATTCTTCATCAGTGCCTCAATTGGTGTTGAACCATAGGCATTAAAAAGAGTTTTTAGCTTCAATCAAGGCATAGGCTGGTTTATTCATAGGCCGTGGACATAAAAAGGGGCCATGAATGAATACACCAGCCAATGGTGATAAGGGCATACCCAGCGCGCCGATTGGTGTGATTGATATTGGCTCAAACTCTGTACGTATGGTCGTTTATGAGGGTGAACGGCGTTCTCCTCATATTCTCTTCAATGAAAAAGTACTTTGTGGTCTTGGTGAAGACCTTTCTGCGACGGGGGCATTGTCAAAAGATGGCCTCGATATGGCTTATGAGACTTTGGCGCGTTTTGCACATTTGGCTCAGGATATGGATTTGCGTCATTTGGACGTTGTTGCCACTTCTGCTGTACGTGACGCCTCTGACGGTTCTCGATTCATGGATCAAGTCAAACAGAACACTGGCCTTGATATCCGCCTTCTTAGCGGTGAAGAGGAAGCGCTCTATACCGCAGAGGGCGTTTTGTCAGGAACGCCCGAAGCAGAAGGCATTGTTGGCGACCTTGGTGGCGGAAGTCTGGAGCTTGCCCATGTTAAAAAAGGTAAAGTCAAAAGAACAAGAACGCTCCCCATTGGGGCCGTTCGCCTTCTTGGTGATGATAGCCTAACGCCTAAGAAACGGCTGAAGCTGATTGAAAACGAGTTAAGCCAAGTCAACTGGTTAGCCAAAGGTGAGGGGAAGGAACTGTATCTGGTTGGCGGCGCGTGGCGGGCTTTAGCCCGGATTGATATGCAGCGGCGTAATCACCCTATCCCGGTCGTCCATCATTATATTATGACCCCCAAGACCATTGCAGAATCATTGAAATGGGCAAAAGACATCAGTGGTGAAGTCGTCAATATTGCTGCCAGACGCTTACCAACCCTGCCTATCGCTGCTGAGATATTAGAAGCGGTTATGGAACACAGTGGTGCTAAGCACGCTGTGATTTCAGCCATGGGACTACGTGAAGGCTTATTATTCCACCGCTTATCAAAAAAGGTTCAAAAGAAAGACCCTTTTATTGATGCCTGTGAGGAAATGGCCCGAAGATTAAGCCGGTTTCCCGAGCATGGGGACATCCTCATGGATTGGCTCGATCCCTTATTCAATGGGAGTGAGAATGCGGAAGATCGTCGAATTCGTCATGGCGTCTGTTTAACCAGTGATATTGGCTGGCGCGCGCATCCAGATTATAGGGCAGAATCCGCTATGTACGCTTCGTTATATGGGTGGTTTGTCGGCGTTGATGCGCGTGCGCGTGCAATGATGGGTGTGGCATTATTCACCTGTTATGG
>JASFRS010000086.1:0-9923 GCA_050114795.1 Sphingomonadales bacterium | reverse complement strand
TTGAAGACGTGCTGAAAGATGCCCAGGATATGGGCTATGCGGAAGCGGACCCAAGCTTTGATATTGATGGTGTGGATGCGGCACATAAAATCGCTATTCTCGCAGCGCTCGCTTTTGGGAGCCGCCTGCGTTTTGATGCTGTAGCAATTGAAGGCATTCGGTCAATTTCCCCCATTGATATCGATTATGCCCTAGAGCTGGGCTATCGAATCAAATTATTGGGCGTTGCCAAACGCTTGGGGAATGAAGTTGAACAAAGAGTTCATCCCTGTTTAGTGCCCGAATCTCACCCATTGGCGCAGGTCAGTGACGCTTTCAATGCAGTTGTGGTGGAAGGCGACCATGTGGGGCGCACAGTCTATGAAGGTGCAGGTGCCGGCGCAGGTCCAACAGCATCAGCCGTTGTCGCAGACATCATTGATATTGCGCGTGGTGATAATAGTCCGGCTTTGTCTATCTCACCATCTCAATTCGAAGATTTGAAACCAGCCGCTTTGGAAAATCATGTTGGACGCTATTACCTTCGCCTCACCGTTGTGGATCGCCCAGGCGTCGTTGCAGAGATTGGAACCATCCTCCGCGATGAGGGTGTTTCCATGGAAAGCCTGATTCAGCGTGGTAATCACGGCGATAGTGGGGTATTTTTCGTGCTCACAACGCATGAAACGCGGGAGGCTGCAATCATGAAAACGATTGCGAAGCTATCAACCATGGATCTTGTCTTGGCCCCGCCGGTAATGTTGCGTATCAAGGCGCTTTAAAACGCAAGATAATAAATTCTGAGCGAAAGGATTTTGGGGTTATGCGCAAGGCTCAGTCCAAACTGGACCGTATGTATGTTCTGGAAATGGTTCGTGTGACCGAAGCGGCTGCTATGGCTGCCTCTAAACTTACCGGTCGTGGTGATGAAAAGGCAGCGGATGCCGCTGCAGTTGCGGCCATGCGTGAAGCACTGAATGATCTTGATGTTTCCGGCACGGTTGTGATTGGAGAAGGGGAGCGTGATGAAGCCCCCATGCTTTTCATTGGTGAAGAAGTGGGTAATGGCGAAGGCCCTGAAATTGATATTGCGTTAGACCCTCTGGAAGGCACGACTATCACCGCCAAGGCAGGCCAGAATGCGATGGCGGTGCTAGCCATTTCTGAAAAAGGCTGTCTGTTGAATGCGCCCGATGTTTATATGGATAAAATTGCAATTGGGCCCGGCTATCCTGAAGGTCTTGTTGATTTGGATGTTAGTCCCGCTGACAATGTGAAAGCGCTAGCGAAGGCCAAAGGCGTGGACATAAGCGAAATTATGGCCTGTGTTCTTGATCGCCCGCGCCATGAAAAAATTATCAAGGAACTCCGCGAACTGGGTTGTGGGATCAAATTGATTTCTGATGGTGACGTGGCTGGCGTGATTGCCGTCACGGATCCATCTGACACCGGCCTTGATATCTATATGGGGCAGGGTGGGGCACCTGAAGGCGTTTTAGCCGCCGCTGCACTGCGTTGCATCGGTGGCCAGATGCAGGGCCGCCTGGTTTTCCGAAATGACGATGAGCGCGCTCGTGCGCGCAAATGGGGCATAGAAGACCTGGACCGCAAATATGATATGCGGGATATGGCCCGCGGTGATATCATTTTTGCCGCGAGCGGCGTAACGGACGGCCCCATGCTGGATGGTGTTCACAGATGCCCGGATGGCGTCTGGAAAACTCACAGCGTTGTGATGCGGGCCGCTTCTGGTACTGTGCGTTATGTACGTGGGGAACATCGGATACACCCTTGATGGAGCAGGCAATCAGTGATGAGAGGCAAGCGCTTTTAGGCGTAAAACACTCTCTCATGGGCCAAAGCTGGGCAGCGCGTGATGTTGATATGCCGCTTGTCGAGGCTATTGCTCAACGCGCGGGCTTACCTGAAATTGTGGCCCGGGTTATTGCTGGGCGTGGTGTTGGCTTGGATGGGGTGGAACAATTCCTGACCCCGTCTTTGCGTGAAAGCTTGCCCGACCCATCGATTTTGAAAGACATGGACAGCGCTGCGCAACGCCTTGCGGCTGCGGTTAAACGCGGCGAGCCGATCACAGTCTTTGGTGATTATGATGTGGATGGTGCCACATCCTCAGGCGTATTCATTCAATATCTACGCACCATCGGCGCTGATGCGGGTGCTTATATCCCTGATCGACTGAGTGAGGGATATGGCCCCAATGCCAAAGCTTTGGAGCATTTGGCGTCACAAGGCGTCAAAGTCGTTGTCACCGTCGATTGTGGTATCCAAGCCTATGACGCGCTGGCAGCGGGCACGCGTGCGGGTCTGGAAATTATCGTCATTGACCACCACAAAGCTGAACCGGAGCTTCCAGAAGCTGTTGCGGTGGTTAATCCCAATCGGCTGGATGATGATTCCGGTCTGGGGCACCTAGCGGCGGTAGGCGTTACTTATTTGTTGATTATCGCTCTCAATCGGGCCTTGCGACAGGAAGGTTATTTCAACGGCACGCGGACTGAACCGAATCTATTGCAGTTTTTGGATATGGTTGCATTGGGCACAGTGTGTGATGTCGTCCCGCTGAAGGGCCTAAACCGGGTTTTTGTGCGTCAGGGCCTCAAAGTCATGGCGCAGCGGCGCAATATAGGCCTGACGGCGCTTATGGATGTTTCTGGGCTTGATGCGAAGCCTGATGCTTATCATCTCGGCTTTCTGCTTGGACCAAGAATCAATGCCGGTGGCCGGGTTGGCGAATCTGATTCAGGGACACGGCTGCTAACGATGACCGATGGAGCGCAGGCATTTGATCTGGCTCAGCACTTGGATCAATTGAACAAAGAGCGTCAAGCCATAGAAGCAGCAGTGCTGGAGGCCGCATTGGCGCAGGTCGGTGATCCGGGAGGTGCGCCTTTTATTCTAGCGCATGACGAAGGCTGGCATCCTGGTGTTGTGGGAATTGTGGCAAGCCGATTGAAAGACCGCTTTCAGCGCCCGGCATTTGTGATTGGATTTGAAAATGGCGTGGGCAAAGGGTCTGGCCGGTCTATTTCCGGTGTGGACCTTGGTGCCGCTGTGATCGCCGCACGCCAGGAAGGGTTGCTGCTAAATGGCGGCGGTCATGCCATGGCGGCGGGCCTGACCGTTGAGCATGAGCAGATGAAAGAATTGAGTGCATTTTTGACGACTCATCTCACTGCGCAAGTGGCCCGCGCACAGGCCAGCAGAGGTTTAACTCTTGATGGTGTGTTATCCTTAAGCGGTGTGACGCCTGAATTGGTCGAGCAGCTTGAACAGGCAGGGCCATTTGGAGTGGGGAACCCGACCCCGCGTTTTGCGATTCCCGATTGCACAATTGTCGCCGCTGATATTGTTGGCAAAGACCATCTGCGCCTGATTCTGGCACAAGGGCAGGGCGCACGCATAAAAGCCATGGCATTTCGCCAGGGTGATACGCAATTTGGCCAGACTTTGCTGCATTCTGTTGGGCAGAAGCTTCATGTGGCTGGCCGGTTAAAGCGTGATGACTGGGGCGCAAGACCCAAGGCTGAGCTGCATTTGGATGATGCAGATCTAATTAATTGAAGATTTCGTAACAGAAGGGCTTGACGGGAGCGGGCTGCATGTTTAAACACCCGCCTCGTTAACCGCGTCCCCTTCGTCTAGCGGTCTAGGACATCGCCCTTTCACGGCGAAAACACGGGTTCGAGTCCCGTAGGGGACGCCATTCTCTCCCTGGCGTCATACGCTGCGACACTTCATCACGCCCTTTTGTGCAAATTTAACCGCCTTTTTAAGGCATTTTGCCGTATTACTGTCCTTATATTGCGATAAAAATAGCAATAAATTGGGGTTTTGGGGTCGGATTGAGAGTTTGTCATGAATAAAGCTGTATCAGAGGCCCAACGCCCCTGGTTGAAAAATTATCCGGAAGGTGTGGATTGGGCTCAGAATTTTGAAGCTAAGCCTGTTTATGCTTTCTTGGATGAGGCAGCAGAGCGCATTCCTGATCGCCCTTATCTTGAATTTATGGGCCGGAACTTTAACTACGGACGCATTCATAACCTCGTTGACCGTGCAGCACGGGGGTTTCAAAGTCTGGGCGTTGGGCCTGGTGTTCATGTCGGGCTATTTTTGCCGAATTGCCCACAGTATGTAGTGGCGTTCTACGGCATTTTGAAGGCCGGTGGGACGGTGGTCAACTTCTCCCCACTCTATTCTGTTCCTGAGCTTATTCATCAAGTCGAAGATGCGCATGTGGATATCATGGTCACACTGGACGTAACCATGCTCTATGACAACATTTCGGAAGTCATGGAAAAAAGCCGCTTACGCCAATTAGTGATTGGCAGCTTATCTGATGTTTTGCCGTTCCCAAAAAATGTTCTTTATTCAGCCTTCCAGCGACGCGACCGCTCCAAAGTTCGGTACAACACGGCTCACATTCGCTTTAGCCAACTTTTGAACAACCGCGGTATCTACAAAAAAGTTGATATTGATCCCTGTGAGCAGGTTGCGGTTATTCAGTATACTGGCGGGACGACAGGTGTGCCTAAGGGGGCAATGCTGACGCATGCCAATCTGTCTATAAATGCACAGCAAATTGCAGCTTACGACCCGAAGATGGAATATGGTGTTGAGCGTATGCTGGGTGCTTTGCCACTTTTTCACGTCTTTGCAATGACAGTGGTATTGAATACGTCTACTCATATTGGCGCGGAAATTATTCTCCAGCCGAAATTTGAGCTGGAAAAGGCGATGAAAGCCATCGCGGGTAAGAAGATCACATTGGTGCCCGGTGTGCCGACGATGTACAACGCCATGCTGCATCACCCGCGGATCGATAAATATGACCTGTCTTGTATCCGTCTGTCTATTTCAGGCGGTGCGCCCCTGCCGGTTGAACAGAAGAAACAATTTGAAGAGTTAACGGGGGCCACACTGCGTGAAGGTTATGGCTTAACGGAAACATCGGCGGTTGTTGCCGTGAATCCTTATTATGGAGAGTCAAAAGCGGGATCCGTCGGATTGCCTATTCCTGGTACTGAAATCGTTATTTACGATCAGGACCATCCAGACAAGATACTCCCCTTAGGCCAAACAGGAGAGATTTGCATCATTGGCCCTCAAGTCATGAAAGGCTACTGGAATAAGCCTGAGGCCACTGCTGAAACTTTGATTGATGGGCGACTTCGCACGGGTGATGTCGGCTATATGAATGATGAAGGTTATACTTTCATTGTCGACCGCGCCAAAGATCTGATTCTTGTTGGTGGATTTAATGTCTATCCCCGGCAGATTGAGGAAGCCATTTACGAACATCCTGCCGTTAAGGAAGTGACGGTTATTGGAATACCGGATGATTATTTGGGTGAAGTGCCTAAGGCATTCATGGTTTTAGAAGAAGGTACTTCTTTGAGCGAGGCGGAAATTAAAGACTTCCTAAAGTCACGACTGGGTAAAGTCGAAATCCCTCGGGCCTATGAATTCCGCAAAGAACTGCCAAAAACCTTGATTGGAAAATTGTCCAGAAAAGAGCTTGTTGCAGAAGAGCGCGCAAAGGCTGCTGCAGGTCCAGACGCGGGTGAAGCGGCCTGAACTTAATTTATAATTGAAATGGGTGTACGCCAGGGCTTGTAACGCGCGTCAGGGCTGGCTAGTGTGCGGCCATGACTGATAAATCAAACGACAAAATTCCTGATGAAATTGCTGCCTTGTCTTTCGAGGAAGCGCTCGCGCGCCTTGAAGCAATTGTGCAACAGTTAGAAACCGGTGACGCCGCTCTTGAGAAATCTATCGACATCTATAAAGAGGGCACGTATTTGAAACGCCATTGTCAGGCAAAACTGGCTGCGGCTCAGGCTCAGGTTGAGAAGATCCGCCTAAGCGCAGACGGCACGCCTGAAACCCAAGCTTTTGATGTTGATTAGGATTTTGATGTGGTTGGAAACTCCGCCTCTTTAAATAGTGCTTTGGCTGCGACCGCCCGGGCAATTGATGAACGTTTGGACGTTTTGCTCCCACGCTCCGAAGGGGCTGAGCGAACATTGCTGGATGCTATGCGGTATTCCGCAATTGGTGCGGGCAAACGTTTGCGCCCGTTACTCGTCTTAGCATCGTCTGAATTATTCGGAGTATCTCGTGATTCGGCTTTGCAAGTGGGCGCAGCGATTGAATGCGTGCATTGCTATAGCCTGGTGCATGATGATCTGCCTTGCATGGATGACGATGATCTTCGCCGGGGCAAGCCGACGGTTCATAAGGCATTTGATGAGGCAACGGCTGTTTTGGCTGGCGATGCGCTCTTGACCTTTGCCTTTGATATTCTGGCTATGGAATCAACGCATAGCGATCCAGGAGTGCGCGTTCAGTTGGTTCAAGCCTTGGCACATACATCAGGTGCACAGGGTATGGTGGGCGGCCAAGCCATTGATTTGGCTGCTGCCGACGAAGATATGGATTTGGGCGCGATTACACGTCTACAGCAGATGAAAACCGGTGCACTTATCTGTTTTGCTTCAGAAGCCGGTGCTATTCTGGGCAAAGCAACAATGCAGCAGCGCCAGGCTTTGCGCGGCTATGCGCATGATTTGGGGCTGGCTTTCCAAATCGCGGATGATTTGCTGGATGTGGAAGGTGATCCCGAAACGGTCGGAAAAGCCACACAGAAGGATGAAGATGCCGGAAAAGCCACATTTGTGTCGCTTTTAGGTGTTGAAAGAGCAAAGCAACAGGCTGGAATTTTGGTTGATCAGGCAATTGCACATTTGTCCGAATTCGGAGATGAGGCGAACTTGTTGCGTGCTGTTGCCCATTTCGTGATCGATCGTGATAAGTGACTTCTAGTCGACTTTGAGATAAGAAATATAAGAGATTTTAGGATAAAGAGGGGAAGCCGTCGTGAGCAAGCGACCGGAAACACCGCTTTTGGATCAGGTCAATGTACCTGCTGACCTACGTAAGCTGAAGCCAGAGCAATTGAGGCAACTGGCTGATGAACTGCGTGCGGAAATGATTGATGCCGTAAGTCAAACCGGCGGGCATTTGGGGGCAGGTCTCGGCGTTGTTGAATTGACGACGGCCATTCACTATGTCTTCAACACGCCCGAAGATAAGTTGATTTTTGATGTCGGGCACCAATGTTACCCGCATAAAATTCTGACCGGTCGGCGGGATCGCATTCGGACGATCCGCCAAGGCAAAGGCTTGTCTGGTTTTACTAAAAGAGCAGAAAGTGAATACGACCCCTTTGGTGCCGCGCATAGCTCGACATCAATTTCCGCGGCTATTGGCATGGCTGTGGCTAATAAGCTGGCAGATAAACCAAATAAAGCCATAGCCGTTATTGGCGATGGTGCAATGACAGCGGGCATGGCTTATGAAGCCATGAATAATGCCTATGAGGCAGGCAATCGTCTTATTGTCATTTTGAATGATAATGACATGTCGATTGCTCCCCCAGTTGGTTCCTTGTCGAATTATCTGGCGCGCTTATTGTCCTCTAAACAATATCTGTCGATCCGCGATATGGGGAAATCCGTTGTCAGTCATTTGCCTAAACAAATGGCAAAAGCGGCGGCAAAAGCCGAGGAATATGCTCGTGGCATGGTTACCGGCGGTACTTTGTTTGAGGAACTTGGCTTTTATTATGTAGGTCCGATTGATGGCCACAATATTGAAGACCTTGTTACCGTTTTAGAAAATGTTCGTGATGCCAAAGACGGCCCGATCTTAATCCATGCCGTAACCCAAAAGGGTAAAGGTTACGCGCCTGCCGAAGCGGCTGCGGATAAATATCACGGTGTTGCCAAATTTGATGTGGTGACAGGGGAGCAGAAAAAAGGCCCTCCAGGCCCGCCTGCCTTCCAGAAGGTTTTCGGCCAGCAATTGGTGAAAAACGCTGAAAATGATGACAAAATTGTTGCTGTTACAGCGGCAATGCCTTCAGGTACAAGTGTGGATGTTTTTGCAAAGGCATTCCCGGATCGATCTTTTGATGTGGGAATTGCAGAACAACATGCGGTGACTTTTGCCGCAGGTTTGGCCGCGGAAGGTTATCGTCCGTTTTGCGCCATTTATTCGACCTTCCTGCAGCGTGCTTATGATCAGGTTGTTCATGATGTAGCTATTCAGAATCTGCCAGTGCGTTTTGCTATGGACCGTGCTGGTCTGGTGGGTGCTGATGGTCCGACCCATGCAGGTAGTTTTGATCTTGCCTATCTTTGCACCTTGCCAAATATGGTTGTGATGGCGGCGAGTGATGAGACTGAGCTTACTCATATGGTCCATACAATGGCCCATTATGATGAAGGCCCCATCGCTGTACGTTACCCACGTGGCGCGGGTATGGGCGCGGCGATCCCTGAAAAGCCAGAAATCTTGGAAATTGGCAAAGGCCGCATCGTCCGCCAGGGTAGCAAAGTTGCCATTCTCTGCTTAGGTGCACGGATGGAAGAGGCTTTGAAAGCTGCTGATGAGTTAGGCGCTAAAGGCCTTTCCACAACTGTAGCCGATGCGCGCTTTGCCAAACCTTTGGATGAAGCTCTGGTGCGTAAGCTGGTGGCGGAACATGAAGTCTTAATCACGATTGAAGAAGGGTCTTCAGGTGGCTTTGGTGCTTATGTCCTGCACTATCTGTCAGATGAAGGTCTGACGGACGATGGCGTAAAAATCCGCACCATGCGCTTACCGGACACCTATATTGATCAGGATAAGCCTGAAATCATGTATGACGTCGCCGGTTTGAACGCCCAGCATATTGTGGCGGAGGCTTTAAAAGCCTTAGGTCATAATGATATAGGAGCGGCTGACACGTCTTTGGCAAGTGCCTGACATGTCATGCCTGATCATTAAAATTTTGAAGGCCGTCGCAGTTCTTGTGACGGCCTTTCGTCTTTTAACTCTGCACTGGCTGATGATGACGCAGTATCGAAGGGCTTTGTAGATTATATGAGCGCTTATCCCCATGAAGAATGGGTTCAATTGGCAAAAGAATTTTTCAAGTGAGTGTGAAAAAGCAGCGTATTGACCAGCTATTAGTAGAGCGCGGCCTTGCCCCATCCAGGGCCAGGGCGCAAGCGCTTATCATGGCGGGTATTGTTGTTGCTAATGAGAAACGAATTGATAAAGCGGGTCAGCAACTACCCATAGATGCAGATATCCGGGTCAAGGGGCAGGACCATCCATGGGTGTCGCGTGGTGGGTTAAAACTCCAGCATGGGCTTGAGCATTTTGATTGGCGGCTGGATGGGCAGATTGTCCTTGACGTCGGAGCCTCAACGGGCGGTTTCACTGATGTCGCTTTGCATTATGGCGCAACTAAAGTCTATGCCGTAGATGTAGGCCATGGGCAGCTTGCCTGGAAGTTGCGCCAAGATGATCGGGTCGTTGTCCTTGAAAAACAAAATGCCCGTTATTTGGACTCAACAGTCATTCCTGACCCTGTTGATATGGTGGTCTGTGATGCCAGTTTTATCAGCTTAAAAACGGTTTTACCTGCTGCGTTGAGCCTGGCTCGTCCAGGCGGGCGCCTAATTGCGCTGATAAAGCCGCAGTTCGAGGTTGGTAAAGAAAATGTAGGGAAGGGTGGCGTTGTACGTGACCCTGACCTACATGAGGCGGTGTGCGAGGACATTAAAGCCTGGCTTGACAGTCTGCCCGAATGGCGTGTTATCGACATAACCCAAAGCCCTATAAAGGGGCCTGAAGGTAACATAGAGTTCCTGATTGCAGCGGAGAAGAACAGCGCATGAGTAGGACGCTGGCATGTATAATTCTTGTTTTGGGTGTGAGTGCTTGTTCAGGCCTTGATCTATTGAACACCGTTACACCAAATGGCGAAATGATCGCTCATAAGGATATTTCCTTTTCCGATCATGAGCGTGGCAAAATGGATATTTATGTTCCTTTGGTGGAGGGGAATAATCGCCCAATTGTGCTTTGGTTAT
>JASFRS010000085.1:0-9929 GCA_050114795.1 Sphingomonadales bacterium | reverse complement strand
AGATGCACCGGAAAAAGGGGAGGGGAAAACCCGGCTTGTAGGTGACGTCGATTTTGATGATGTTATCGATCATGTGGGCGCAATCACACCTGTTCCAGGTGGCGTAGGCCCCATGACTATCGCTTGTTTGTTAAAAAATACGCTGAGTGCTGCAAGAGTTCAAAATGCTTGAGATTTTCATTCCTGCCTTTGTCACCCTGTTCGTTGTTATTGACCCGCCGGGTATCGCGCCGATTTTTGCCAGTCTGACAGACGGGACTAGCCGAGACCATAAGACGTCCATGGCTTATCGTTCGGTTATGGTTGGGGCTTTTATCGTTTTGCTTTTCGCTTTTGCAGGCGAGTGGCTGTTGGGTGCTTTGGGTATTGGGTTGGATGCCTTTCGCGTGGCAGGTGGAGTGATGTTGTTCATCATCGCGCTTGAGATGGTTTTTGAAAAGCGGACTGAGCGCCGTGAACATCGTGCTGAGCAGGTGGTTGAAGACTATGATGAGGATATCGAACATGAAGATATCTCTGTCTTCCCCATGGGTATTCCAATGATTGCGGGTCCCGGCACCATCGCCACGATTATGCTGTATATGAGCCGTTTTGGAGATGACTGGACCAGTAAAGCTATGGTTCTGGCAGCCGCAGCAGTCATTTTGTTGCTGACATTGACGGTCCTGTTATTGTCAGACCGCATCATGAAGCTGATGGGGAAAACTTTCTCAGCCATGCTTACCCGGCTTTTGGGTGTGATTTTGGCGGCAATGGCCGGTCAACTTATCATTGATGGTGTGAAAGGCGCATTTGCCTGATAGGATAACCCCGATATAAAAAGTCGGGGCTGTTCATGGACTTCATCACACTTGTCGCCTTTATCGGGCTTCTTGGGATTGGCTCACAATATATTGCTTGGCGGACAAATTTACCCGCTATTGTGCTAATGTCTGTGGCTGGGCTGATTGCTGGCCCGATTCTGGGGCTGCTTAACCCGCAAGAGGATTTTGGAGCGTTTCTGCAGCCGATTATTTCCATTGCAGTCGCCATTATATTGTTTGAAGGCGGTTTGAGCCTGAATTTTAGAGAACTAAAACATGCGGGCCGGGCAGTGATGCGGCTTGTTATCCCCGGCGTGCCACTGGCCTGGGGTCTGGGCGCGGCGGCGGCTTATTATCTTGGTGGGCTAAGCTGGCCCGTCGCCATTTTATTTGCAGGTATTATGGTGGTCACAGGGCCGACCGTAATTGTCCCCTTGCTGCGACAAGCCAAACTATCCGTGAAGCCGCGAACGGTTTTGAAATGGGAGGGTATTGTTAATGACCCTCTAGGTGCGTTGCTCGCTGTTCTTGTGTTTGAATATTTGGCCTATGCTGGACAGGATAAACCGCTTCTTGAAATTGGTCTGTGGATGCTTTTTGTATCTTTGGTTGCAGGCCTTATCGGTTTTATTTTTGCGCGTTTTATTGCTTATATTTTTCCGCGCGGCTGGGTTCCCGAATATTTAAAGGCACCTGTACTATTGGTGGCTGTGTTGACGTGTTTTGCCCTCGCCGATGCGATTGAACATGAGATGGGCCTTCTCGCAGTAACCGCCATGGGGGTTGTGCTGGCCAATGCAAAATTGGCGTCATTGGGTGATTTACGCCGTTTTAAAGAGAATATTACTATCTTATTGGTGTCTGGTATTTTCGTCATTTTAACGGCGTCTTTGGAACGAGATGTCTGGGCTGGATTAGATTGGCATTTGTTAGCCTTTCTTGGCGCGATGCTATTTATCGTACGCCCTTTGGCGGTGATCCTCTCCACCTTCGGTGCGAATTTAACTTGGTCCGAACGTCTGTTTGTGGGATGGATTGCGCCGCGCGGTATTGTCGCTGTCGCAGTGTCCGGTTTTGTTGCATTAACGCTGACTGAGCTTGGCTATGAGGATGCTGAACAACTCATTCCATTCAGCTTTGCAATGGTCTTTGCGACCATATTGGCCCATGGCTTTACCATAGCCCCGCTGGGGAGAGCGCTTGGCCTAGCGTCAACATCTCAGCCCGGTGCGCTAATTGTCGGTTCAACACCATGGAGTGTTGCCTTAGCTAAAACATTACAAGCCATGGAGATTCCCATTACAATCGCGGATAGCAGTTGGCACCGCCTGCGTCATGCGCGGTTAGCGGATATCCCCGTATATTACGGAGAAATCCTATCAGAAGTCAGTGAGCATCATGTCGATTTACAGCAATTTGGAACGTTATTAGCTGTCACTGGAAATGAAGCCTATAACGCGCTGGTCTGCCGCGAATTGGGAGCGGAGCTTGGTCGGGCCAATGTCTTCCAACTGGGTACAGCTGATGATGATGATCCACATGGTTTGTCATTATCTGTGCGGGGCACGTCACTGTTTGATGGGCGGTTGGATTTGAATGATGTGCTGCGCGCTCATTTTTCAGGCTGGACTTTTCAACGCACGACTTTAAGCGAAGAATATGGATTTGACGCTTATAAGGCTGATCGCCCGGAAGAGGCTGAGCGCATGTTCTATGTGCATAAAGGCGAGATTGTCGGGAGTTTGAAAGCAGAAACCGGGGACACGATTATCACATTCGTGCCCCCTAAATCCGAAAAACAGGATTAATTGATGCGTGCCTGTGCGGCACCGATGACAGGGCCTGCCGGATCAGCTTGAACCAGGACTGCAACAGAATCGCAATCCATCGCCATCGCATCCTCAATGGGGAGGTTAAAGCTTGTCTCTTGACCATCAAACTGGCCGATGACTTGAGAGCCACGGACTACATTATGATACGTCAGTTCTTTCCCACGGTTTTCGCCACGTCCCACTTTGACTGTCTTGGCATCGTCAAACCAAATCATGCGAACAACAGCTTTTTCGGAAATATCCATATCAGCCAAATGAGCCGTTAACTGCCCATCCGCATCACGTTCAATGGTTACATCCATTTTATCGTCTGATTGGGCGTTGAATGTCTCAATAGTCTTCATGACTTTGGGTTTATTGGATCCAACCAAATGCGTTTTACCATCCAAGATCATCTGCGGCGTATAAACAATCCGTCTGCCTAAAGCGTTATTATAAACGCGCTGGCGCATGGTATTGGCAGCGCTGGCGTTGGTGTCTTTCCAGCCTAAATAGTCCCAATAGTCTACAGCCCATGATAAGGCGATGATATCATCGCGCGTACTTAATTCCGCCAGCACTTTATCTGCTGGTGGGCAAGATGAGCACCCTTGGCTTGTAAATAATTCAACCACGACAGGTGAACCTGCTTGTACGGATACGGTCGCAGTCGAAAATAGCAGAGCAAGGCCTGCGGTAAATAATGATCTCTTTTTCATGACCCTATCGCTATCAGAAACCCAGTTAACACGCCAATCAAGCTGCAGTGAACGCTGCTTTACGCCTGGCCCCCACTGTGCGCAAAATGAAATAACCGCATATACCCGCTGCGATTGACCCTAGAAGGATACCTAAGCGTATTTGATTTGCAGCTTCAACCCCTTCAAAGGCTAATGAGCCGATGAATAACGACATCGTGAAACCCACACCGGTTAAGACCGCTACGCCATAAAGTCCCAACCAACCGCCTTCAGGGAGTTTGGAAAGTCTTAATGATATGGCAAGCGCGCTTAGAAGAAATACGCCAATCTGCTTGCCGAAAAATAAGCCGGCTGCGATGCCTAATGTGATGGGATTGAACACATCCTCAAGGCTTAACCCATGAAAAGGAAGGCCCGCATTCGCAAAGGCAAATAGGGGTAAAACGCCATAAGCGACATAAGGGTGTAATTGATGTTCTAGATGTTTTAAGGGGCTGTGACCTGTTTGGCTGCGCATAGGTATGGCAAAGCCGATAGCAACACCCGCCAATGTCGCGTGAATGCCGGATTTTAAAACAAAGACCCAAAGCAGAACTCCGATAACCATATAAGGCGCAATGCGTGTCACCTTCATCCGGTTAAGCACTACAAGCCCGCAAAGCGCTACAGCCGCAAGTAGAAGGGATATCATAGACAGTTTGCTGGTATAGAAAGCTGCGATGATAAGAACTGCAGCTAAGTCATCCACAATGGCAATGGCTGTCAGCAACACTTTCAATGACAGTGGTATGCGGTCACCAAGGAGCATCATAATGCCCAAAGCAAAAGCGATATCCGTTGCAGCAGGAATCGCCCAACCATTCATCGCGATGGCATCGCCCCAATTGAAAGCGAGATAAATTATTGCAGGGACTATCATGCCGCCCAAGCCCGCCAAAACGGGCAAGACGATTTGTTCCTTGCTGGATAGCTCTCCTTCGAGAATTTCTCTTTTTACTTCCAAAGCGACGAGAAGAAAAAACACCGCCATTAATCCGTCATTTATCCAAAGTAGGAGAGGCTTAGAGAGGCCAAGTGTTCCAATGGAGATAGAAAGTTTTAACGTGAGGATGGCATCATAGGCCCAGGCTAGACCGAAGTTTTCAACGCAAATCGCAAGAAGCGCTGCGCCCATAAGAATGAGACCCGCAGCAGATTCCAATTTGAAAAACTCGGTAATTTTTGACAAAGCCATGCTTAACCCCCGTTGTCAAATTAAGATAATTTCACTCAGATATCTAGGTGTGGAATTGGGTGGGGCAAGGCCCATATGATGGAAATCAGACTGTTGAATTGAAAAGGTAGGTGCAAGGTGAAAGCTATATTTCAAAAAGTCATATTGGCATTGGGCTTTTGCCTTGCCGGTTGTTCTATGGCAATAGCGGGCGATGGTCCTGCTATGTGGCAAGTCGAGCAGGGCAATTCTAAAGTTGTTCTTTTTGGTACGGTCCACCTTTTGCCGCCTAATACTCCTTGGCAATCAGATAGATTGAAGGCCATTGTGGAGGACGCTGCAAGCCTGACTTTGGAAGTGGAAGATGCTAAAGCCGCCGCCCCGGTTCTTCAGAAATTTACGTTTGAAAATGGCTTATACCCATCTGGTCAAAGCCTGGAGCTTGCCATAGGCGCAGAAGATTTTGCTAAAGTGCAAGGCGTGAGTCAAAACCTTGGCCTACCGGAAAATGCGCTAAACCCTATGCGCCCTTGGCTTGCGGCGTTATCACTGACTTTGCAATATGCTCAGCTTGAAGGGTTTCAGGTTGATGCGGGGGCAGAGGCCTGGCTAACGCAACAGTTCAAATCCCAAAACAAGCCTATCCTTGGTCTGGAGGATCCGGTGAAAGCATTGGGTGCCGTGGCCAATCATGATGATGATGTTCAAAAGACAATGTTGATGGATACCGTCGAGCAATTGAGCGATGGCGGTAGCGTATTAGGCGATATGCATGATGCTTGGCTCGTTGGGGATTTGGAAGCGCTGGACGCCTCATTGCTTCAGCCTATGCGGGAACAGGAAGCTTTATTTCAAACACTGTTGTTGGACCGGAATGCGGAATGGGTGCCAAAAGTTGAAATGTTGCTACAAACGCCGGGCGTTCATCTTGTCGCTGTTGGGACGGCGCATCTTATCGGTGAGGGTAGCGTTATTGATTTGCTGAATGCTCAGGGATATGAGGTTCAGCGACTCCCCTGATTAAAAACGCTCCAGCAAGCGACGGATATATTGTCTCTCCACAGTTGGGCGATTGGGGTCGGATAAGCGCCGCTCCAATTCCTTTCTGATTTCCCGTGTACGAAGGAAATCAGACTCGCTGGGAATGGCCACGTCCTCGGTTGAAACATTGCCATTTGAAGGGCGGCCCAAGGGGTCTGTCATGCCACCCTGAGCTTGCATCTGCTGCATAGCGTCTTCCAGGGTTTCTCCCAATTGGTCGCGCGCTGCACGCAGGGCATCCATGGCATCCCCTTGGTCGCGTAAGGCGGGAATACTATTGCCACGACCTAATTGCTGGGCTGCATCGTTCATGGCTTCCCCGGCTTCGCCTAAAGACCCTGGTGTCGGCAGTCCGGCTTCACCCAAGGCCTGTTCAATATCGTTTAAAGCCTCGCCCAGACCACGTTGCTGGCGAGCAAGCCCATTCATGCCACTTTCACCGCTTTGCTCACCGCCGGGTGTCTGACCTTGGGGTGTTTGTCCATTAGGGTTTGGGCCAGTTAAGCTTTGACGAACGGTGTCGTTCATCAGTTGCCGCTGCGCTTCATTGAGATTTTCCAGGTCCTGCAGCGCTTGTTGGCCGGCCTGGGCGCGCTGCATGTCAGATTTACTCATGCCTGAGCCTGCAAAACGCGTATTTTCCATCATATTTTGAAGGGCAGCCAGCATTTTCATGGCACCTTCCAAATCGCCAGCGGCAGCCATTTCTTCAATTTGCTGCATCATCTGTTCAAGCTGGGAGCTTGAAATGCTCTGCGTATTCTGCCCCTGCGTGCTTTGCTGTGGGGCGCCTTCCTGCTGCATGCGTTCCATTTGAGCCTGCAGCATTTCTGACATTTTCTGCCGCAACTCATTCATAAGTTCTGAAATGTCAGAGGCGCTGTTTTCCTGCAGCGCTGACATTAATTCCTGCATGGCTTCGCGAAGTTGGGACTGCGTTTTGCCTAGGCTGCCTTCTTCCAAGCGTAAAGCCGTATCCCATAAGATATCCGTGACTTGCCGGATGGCTTCCATTTGCGGGTCATGAATCAAGCGCCAATGCGCTACCCGCATTGCTGCATAGACTGTGAGGTCATCATCGAATTCTTCAGGGCTTTGTGCAATGGCGTCCAGATAACGTGATGGTGCGTTACGTGCATTTGGCCGTTGGAATAGCTCTTTACGGATATCAATTAAAATGCGGGCAATCGGATGGGTGAATTGTCGTTCCGGCAATGTGAATTTTATAGGTAGTGACTGCCCGGTCTGACCCAAAGCATCCATGGCGCTCAGCATCATTTCAACCTCTTCCCCGGCCCAGGGGGAGGGGGTGAAGTCTTCATAATGCGCGGCTTTGGCACCTTGTCCGCCGCGTGTTTTTGGGACCAGTAATTCAAGGCTCTGTTCTGTTTGTCCAAGGCGTTTAGGTCCTGTGATATTCAAGGTCAGTTCGGTAATACCGAAATCATCATAGACTTCATAGTCAATGCGTGAGGCATGATTGAAGGTCGGTGTGGGAATGTTTGGAAACACTGCAATTGGTGGCTGGTCCTTCACGACCTCTAAGGGCCATTCGCCATGAACCTGCCCGGCTTGACCGATGCTGAGGCCCTGCGCTGCGTGAAGTTCGGTTTCCAGATTATAATGATTGTCGGCGCCTTCCTTGAAAGGCACGCGTTCTTCACCAATTTGCGCCCAGGGTGTGCGCCACCCCCCGTCAATCTGCGCCTTTAGGATTGTGCCTTCGGGGACAGCCAGATTGTCGGTCGCATGTCGCTCCGTCACCATCAACGGGGGCAGCCCGGTATATTCCGGCGGTGTGAGCCAGACGTCCAAAGTCAGGCGATTGCCACTGCCACCCAGTTCTGGCTGAACGGAGGCGATTAAGCGCTCACCGCTTTGCGGCCCTGCACTCATCAATCCTGCCAATAATAAGACAAAGACCAATACTCGAAAGGCCCGTGGGTCTCTTTGGGCGAGTGACAGACTCGGCCAGCCTGCACTTAAGCGGCCCAGCCCTTTAATAAGGCGGTTGCGATAAGCTTCCCATAGCACAAAGCCGTTATGGTCATGACGGCTGGCAATTTTATCTTCTAGCAGGGACAAGGCGCGGTGACGCACGCCGGAGGATTTCTCCACCCGGCGCAAAACTTCATGATGGCTGGGCCATTTGAATTCGTCCCAAAAGCGCTTTGCAATTGCCAAAAGCGCGAAAGCGGAAACAGCGAGACCCAAAACATGGAGATAGCCTGGTACATAAGCCCAAATGTCAAACAGGCTTAAGGCAATAAATGCACCGACAACGCCTAAACCTGGCCACAGCAAAGGCCAGGCGCGCTCCAACGCTATATTGAAGCGCGCTTTTATAAGCTGGCTTTTAAGCCGTGCCTGTGGCTGGGCGCTGGCGCCCTTGTGCCAGTCCATAACGTCACCTTTTTCCGCAGTATAGCAGATGAAGTGTTAAGCGTTATTGTCCAGCCAATGAGGCATGCTGTCCAGATCGATTAACGCATCCTCGCTCAGCCGAGCGCGAATTATCGCATATTCGTCGTTTTTGACCAAAATTTCAGGGACAAGAGGACGGCTGTTATAGGTCGATGCCATGACCGCGCCATAGGCTCCTGCGGATAGAATCGCAACCAGGTCGCCGGGTTTTACCGCGTGCATTTGTCGGTCTCTCGCGAAAATATCGCCCGTTTCGCAGATAGGGCCGACAACATCATAAGTGACATTAGCATCCTCATGCGGCTCCTTGACCGGGATGAAGTCATGATGTGCGTCATACATGGCAGGGCGCAGTAAATCGTTCATGGCTGCGTCCAGAATGAGGAAATTACGCCCTTCACCTTCTTTCACATAAAGTACGCGGCTTAATAAAATTCCAGCATTTCCGGCAATCAATCGGCCTGGTTCTAAAATGAGCTGGGCTTTCATATCACCGACGACTTCGGCAATCATGGCACCATAATCTGCCGGTGAGGGTGGGGCCGGTTTGCCTGCTTCATAGGGGATGCCGAGGCCGCCGCCTAAATCGATGCGGGAAATATCATGGCCGTCATTGCGCAAGGTTTTAACTAAGTCGAGTACTTTGGCAAAAGCCGCACGAAATGGGTCAAGAGCGGTTAATTGTGAGCCGATATGAACGTCAACACCCACGACTTCAATGCCAGCCATCTCGCCAGCGCGAGCATAGATGTCTCGTGCGCGGGACCAGGGAATGCCGAATTTATTTTCAGCTTTCCCTGTTGAGATTTTCGCATGAGTTTGTGCATCCACATCCGGATTAATCCGCAGGCTAATTGGTGCTTTAGTGCCCATTGACTGGGCAACCTGGTCTAAAAGCACCAATTCATCTTCGCTTTCCACATTGAACTGATGAATGCGGTTTTCCAGCGCGAAACGCATTTCATTGCTGCGCTTGCCAACACCTGAAAAGACAATGCGATTGCCTGGAATGCCTGCTGCTAAAGCGCGCTTTAATTCGCCGATGCTGACAACATCTGCGCCGGCGCCCAGGCGTGCCAACGTCTTCAAAATCGCAATATTGCTATTGGCTTTTACCGCATAGCAAATCAACGCATCCAGGTTTTGAAAGGCCTCTGCGAAGACATTGAAATGCCGCTCAAATGTGGCGGTTGAATAGACATAGGCCGGGGTGCCGACTTCATCAGCGATGCGGCGCAAATCTATGCCTTCGGCATGAAGATAGCCGTCTTTATATGCAAAATGATGCATTTTATCCTTGGTCGCTTTCAGCTGATGGAGGTTGTTGATGACCAGGCGGCGGGGACAGCTCCCCTTTCTTCCCACATGCGCTTAATGTCAAAAGGCTTAGAATGAGAATGGAAATCAGACGCATGGCTTTAATAACTCCCGCATATGCTTGATTTGTCTGCGTACCTCGCTGGGGGCGGTACCGCCATAGCTTGTGCGCGAGGCTACGCTCTTGTCCAGCGACAATACTGAGAACACATCATCAGTTATCCTTGCATCCACTTGTTTCATGGCTTCAAGCGATAAATCAGCGAGGTCGCAACCGCGCTGTTCTGCTTCTTTTACTAAAGCGCCGGTAATATGATGTGCGTCGCGGAACGGGATGTCTGCACAGCGCACCAACCAGTCGGCCAAGTCGGTGGCCGTGGAGAAGCCCTGGGCTGCGGCGGTACGCATCCGGTCTTCATCCACTTTCAAATCTTCAATCATGCCGGTCATGGCGGCAAGGCAAAGGCCAAGTGCCTCATGGGCGTCAAAAACCGGCTCTTTATCTTCCTGACTGTCCTTGGCATAGGCGAGGGGGAGACCTTTCATGACCACAGCGAGGGTATGAAAGTCCCCTAAAATTCGCCCACTTTTCCCGCGTGTCAGCTCTGCCGCATCCGGG
>JASFRS010000084.1:0-10047 GCA_050114795.1 Sphingomonadales bacterium | reverse complement strand
TGCTGCCGAACCAGGGATATGGACCTTATGAAGCTTTAAACCCCTATATTATTTGGTGGATGGTGGTTTTGATATCGGGCCTATCTTTCGCTGGCTATATCGCCGTGCGCGTGTTTGGAGAACGCCAGGGGCTGTTGTTAACAGCCGGGTTCGGCGCTTTGGTTTCATCAACAGCAATAACGCTGGCATTTGCGAGGGAGGCAAGAATACGTCCGGCTTCAGCTGGCGTGTTGTCGGCGGCCATACTTTTAGCCTCTACAGTCATGTTTTTACGCATGGCATTTGTTGCTCTTGTGATTTCACCAGCGCTTTATGGCCTTTTACTGCCGGCGCTGTTTTTCCCTATACTCACCGGTGTTTTTGGGGTTTATCTAGCAGGGCGAAAATCAAAAACGGTCGATACGCCGGATTATAAGCTTGATAATCCTTTTGATTTGTCCGTCGCTCTGCTTTTCGGTGCGGGATTGGGCCTGGTAATTCTGGGCGCCCGCTATCTTGAAGCAGAATTTGGGACTAAAGGACTTCTGACTTTGGCTTGGGTGACAGGCATCATGGATGTTGATGCCATGACGATTTCCGCCAGCCAAATGGTTCAAACAGGCCTGGAAATGAAACTGGCTGTGATGGCCATTATTTCAGCGGCAGTCGCCAATTCTATCGCCAAATGCGTTCTCGCTTTTACGATAGCGCGCACCGCAATGCCTGGTAAATTACTATTCGGCTTTCTTTTTATGATCTTGGCTGGCTTTGCCAGCCTCATTGGACTGCATCTCCTGTAAGCTTGCTCTGCTGTAGCATCTTGATTTAGACTGAGGCGCTTATAAGATATTTGGCATAAGGGGGGTAACAAATGGGTATCATTCTTTGGCTGCTAATCGGCGCCTTGGCGGGTTTTCTCGCAGGTAAAATCATGAAAGGCGAAGGTTTTGGTGTCATCGGGAATATTATCGTTGGCATTATCGGTGCTGTGCTAGGTGGTTTTCTTTTCCGCATGCTGGGCTTATCCGTCAATGGACTTATTGGCTCAGTGGTCACTGCTACAGTAGGTGCAGTGCTCTTATTGTGGATTATCAGCCTGATTAAGAAAGAGCCTAGGGATTTTTCTTAAATGGTGTGTGACGGGTGAGATGTTTGATTTGAAAATCAACCTCATCCCGTTCCGCGCTCACAAATTCGCGTACCGCGTCATGGAAACTTTCATTCGCCATCCAATGGGCTGAGCGAGTGGCGACGGGGGCATAGCCCCGTGCGACCTTATGAGCGCCTTGTGCGCCAGCCTCAACACGGCTGAGGCCATGGCGGATCGCATAGTCTATGGCTTGATAATAGCAGAGCTCGAAGTGTAGAAAGGGATGGTGCTCAATCGCACCCCAATAACGGCCATATAATGTTGTTTTGCCTTTAAAATTCAATGCTCCTGCAATGGGTCGCCCTTCCCGATAAGCTAATATGAGCACAATCTGCTCACCCATGTTCTGTCCGATTTGAGAGAAGAAAGAGCGTGTCAAATAAGGCGTGCCCCATTTGCGTGCGCCAGTATCTTGGTAAAATGTGAAAAAGGCATCCCAATGTGCTTCAGTGATGTCTTGTCCGTTTAAAATTTGTACGGTGATGTCATTTTCGAGAGCCGTTTTACGCTCCTTACGTATGGCTTTGCGTTTGCGGCTGGCGAGGGCATCCAAAAAATCATCAAAGTTCTGATAACCATCATTCGTCCAATGAAATTGTTCATCATGGCGGATAGCGAGGCCTGCGTTTTTCGCAATACGGCAATCCTTTTCATTTAAAAAGGTGCAATGCAAACTAGAAAAACCATTGTTAAGGCAAAGCGTTTTTGCTGCTTCAATCAGTAAGGGGGCAGCTTCTTCATCTTTAGTCAAAAACCGAGGACCGGTTGCAGGCGTGAATGGAATACTGATCTGGAGTTTTGGGTAATAGCGCCCGCCCGCCTGTTCATATGCATGGGCCCAATTGTGATCAAAGACATATTCACCATAGCTATGGCTTTTCAAATAAGCAGGCATCAAAGCCTTGGGATTTTGATGGTGGTCTTCAATGATAATATGACAGGGCTGCCACCCCGTCTCCGCCGTTGCTGAGCCGGAATTTTCCAAAGCATGTATGAATTCATAGCGCGTAAAAGGATGGTCTGTTCCTGCAAGAGCATTCCATTGTTCTTTGCCGAGAGCGTCGGCGCTATCCAGAATTCGAGCTTGATAAGAGGTGCTGGCAGTCATTTCTCTATGCTAGCCGTTGAATTTTTCAAAGATGACATTGTCCACATTTGAGCGCGCGCGGTCAAAATCTGCTTCGCTTTTGACGGTCCAGCATAAGGTTACAAACCCATCTTTGCGCATTTTCTTGATGAATCGGCAGGGCAAATCGCGGACGTCTACGGCAAAAAATTGGGCCTTTGACCTCTTAGCCGTAAGTTGTTGGCCAACAGGCATTCGTGTCACAAGGCCACCTAATGTTTTGCTGTGTTTTGTCAGAACTAACCCATAATTCCAAGGCAAATTCTGTTCTGAAAACCATCGTGGGACTTCAGGGTCAAAAGACATAACGCCGACCTGGCCTCGGTACCCTTCTAAGGCATGACGCACGGCAGAGATAATTCGCCTGCGAATGGGTGTTTCGCTTTTTATCTCAATCAAAACCGGCACGCGGCCCCGAATGAAATCTAAGACATCTCTCAAGGTCGGAATGTGCTGATCAGTATTCAAAATGCGATGTTTCGTAATTTCGAAAGAGGGGAGATCTGCCAAAACACCTTGTCCGTCGCTCAAGCGCTCCAATGTTGCATCATGAAAGACGACAGCGACACCGTCTGAGGCTACGCGGGCGTCCAATTCAATGCCCACACCTTTTTCGATAGCTTTGGAAAAGGCTTTGAGCGAGTTTTCCGGAATTCCTCGTTTTAAATTATGGAGGCCGCGATGAGCGAATGGCTGTGCTAACAACCATTGGCGTGCCACCTTGGGTGTTCCGGAGCTTTCCTCATTCGCCATGGGGCTGCCCTTATTCAATTGAAGCTATAGCGTCAATTTCAACAGGAGCGTTGAAGGGAAGGGCGTTCGTGCCCACGGCTGCACGGGCATGGCGTCCGATGTCACCAAATGCGGCGACCATCAGGTCTGATGCGCCATTGATGACCGCTGGTTGTTGCCCAAAGCCATCCACGCAGTTCACAAAGCCACCCAGGCGGACGATGCGGCGCACGCGACCAAGATCACCGCCACAAGCCTCCCGCAGTTGCGCAATGATATTAAGTGCGCAGAGTTGCGCCGCTTTTACAGCGTCTTCTTCGCTGATTTCAGCACCGACTTTGCCTTGATAGGCAAGACCTTCCGGACCCATAGGTAATTGCCCAGAAATATGAACAATCCCGCCATCCACAACAAAGGGAACATAATTGGCAGCCGGAGCTGCGGCTTTTGGTAATGTGAGGCCAAGGTCTTTAAGACGGGCTTCGACGCTCATGCTGTACTCCTGACAAAAGGCGATTAATAGATTTAAAGTTGAGGGTTAAATTAGGTCAGAAGTTTGTGCAAGCAAAGAGACTTTTACCGTTCTTCACGTTTTGAGGGTTTTAAGCCACGGCCTTTTGAAATGACATCCGTTCCGAATTTTGCACGAATTTTATCAAGTGCGTCCTCAGCCTTTAGCGTTTTATCGTCGTTTTGCTCTGTAAACAGCACTTGTTGTGTGTCGTCCAGATCTCGAAAATGACTACCTCCAATGCCGATCAGTCGAAAAGCCGTGCCGTCGCAAAGCGGTTTGAGCAGCCTTTGCCCTTCACGAAATAAGGTTTCCGCATGGTTGTCAGGCTGCGTCATGGTGGCCGCGCGCGTGATGCTTTGAAAGCTTGATGTCTTTAATTTCAGTGTGATGGTGGCGCAGTTTAATTTTGCCGCTTTTAGCCGGGCAGATAATTTTTCGCACAGACGCCATAATGTAGCTTCGAGAACGGCTCGGTCAGATATGTCCTGATCAAATGTGGTTTCAGTCGATTGACTTTTGATTGGGCGATCCGGTTTGACTAAGCGATTATCCTGCCCTTTTGCAAGGCGAGACACATGTTGGCCAATCTGCCCGTAACGACGGAACAAATCTTCTTCAGATATGGTCTGGAGTTGACCAATGGTCGTGATGCCGTCGCGCGCTAGCTTTGCTTTGAAAGCCTTGCCAACACCGTAAATCAGAGAGACAGGCTGGTTTTTCAAAAATGGTAGAGTTTCTGCCTTACCAATTACGGCAAAGCCTCTAGGTTTATCCATATCGGAAGCGACTTTGGCGAGGAATTTATTATGGCTGAGGCCGATAGAAACGCTAATCCCAATCTCGGCTTCAATTTGGCGTGCAAGAGCGGCCAGAGTTTCAGCCGGGGAGCGCCCATGTAGGCGCTGAGTGCCTGATAAATCCATAAAGGCTTCGTCGATGGATAAGGGCTCTACCAATGGCGTGATCTGATGCATCATCGCGCGAACCTCTCGGCTCACGGCGCTGTATTTCGCCATATCCGGCGGTAAGACGGTGGCACGTGGGCAAAGCTTTAGCGCCTTATACATCGGCATAGCTGAATGGACGCCATGTATACGGGCAAGATAGCAGGCGGTTGAGACCACACCTCTGCGCCCGCCACCTATAATAAGCGGTTTATCCTGTAGCTCGGGATTGTCCCGCTTTTCTACTGAAGCATAGAATGCATCGCAATCAAGATGCGCGATGGTCAGTTTGAAAAGCTCTTCATGGGCAATAATGCGCGGACTTTGACAATGGGTGCAGCGCTTCTCACCTGATTTCGCTGGGGTCAGGCAGTCACGGCAGAATGCTGCTATCTCTTTGTTCAGGGCCATTCATCCAGCTTTCTAAATAGTCATGCGCTTCTCGCCAACAATCAATGCGTCTATGCGCGTCAGGTGCGGGACCAAGCAGGGGGCGTAAGCGTTCATCCGCGATGAAATGAATCCTATGTACAAAAGGTGCATGTTCGGCAACGGATGCGATATTATGCGGCAGATCATCCAAAAAGGCGATGGAGTGGGTGCGGCCATCACTAAGATAACGAACCGCAGCACCTTTTAAACCGTCATTTGATATCACCGGATAAGGCATGCCATGAGCTTTCATTGCGGCTTCGCGTTCAGCCCTTAAGGCGCTAGGCAGGTTGGTCAGAACCACGACGTCTGCTTGTTTGGAAAGGGCTTCTAAAGCTTCCACCGCATAGTCAACCGGCGGGCAATCGCCAACGCGGGTTGAAAAGAAATGTCGCATAAGGTCTTTTACTCGCTCAGCTTCAACGACCCTATCGTCTTCAGAGTGGCGGATATTGCCACTTAATGCAAAGCTGTCGAGGCGAAGGTAGAGCGACTGTTCCTGCAAATAACCCTCAAGCGTTTCTACAAAACGCAATAATACCTCATCAGCATCGCAGATGATTAATGGACGATCTGTAGACAAGCCGGCCTTGACGCCATCAATTTGTGAAAGTGTATCGGGGGATGCAGTCATATTTTCTCAACCGTAAATATCAAGAGGGGCAAGAGCCTGTCGCGCGCGGGTAATTTGTTCTGGCGGTAAATCGAGGCTTTCAGCAAAAACAGTCAGCCAGTCATCGCGTTGCATCAAGAAATCAAGCGCTGCACAATGAAGCTCTATATCCTTCAACCGTTCCCGCAATAATCCCTCATCCATGCCTGATTGGGCAAGGAAAGATTTCTGCAACCATTCATCCCCAATGATATGGGCGATGGCTTGCAGGGCTATGGTTTCCGCATGGTCGTGGTTCAAGGCAAAACATCCTTTGTAACAGTGTAAACGCTTCCTTAACGTCAGCGCAGTAGAAAATATAAGGGCGGTTTTTAATTGTGCAGGTATTTTATGATTCACAATAGAGGGATAAATACTCTATCCAAGGGAGGGCAGGACGTAAATTTCCAAGGAATCCGAGAAGGATACCCGGAGGAGCAGACAATGGAAAAGACAATTCTCGTCGTTGAGGATAATGACCTCAATATGAAGTTGTTCTGCGATTTACTCGAGGCCCACAATTACAAAACCCTGCAAACACGTGATGGTCGCGAAGTGCTGGATATCGTGCGTGAGCATATGCCCGATCTGATTCTTATGGACATTCAACTGCCTGAGGTCTCTGGCCTTGAGGTGACAAAATGGTTGAAAGAGGATGAAGAATTAAAGCACATCCCTGTTATTGCCATTACGGCCTTCGCCATGAAGGGGGACGAGGAAAAAATCCGCTCCGGGGGATGCGAGGCTTATATCGCCAAACCGATAACGGTGGTGAGTTTCTTAGAGACCGTTCAGCAGTTTCTAGATTAAACTGTAGAATTAGAAAAACCCGGGCTCACAACCCGGGTTTATTCAAATCTTTGAAAAGCTAGAATTATTTAATTTTAGCTTCTTTGAATTCCACGTGCTTCCGTACGACGGGATCATATTTCCGCACAGTAAATTTTTCTGTCATCGTACGCGGGTTCTTCTTGGTTACATAGAAGTAGCCCGTGTCAGCGGTTGAAACCAACCGGATTTTTAGTGAAGCGGGTTTGGCCATTGCCAATCTCCAATTAAAACAAAGGCGCCGTACAAAGCAAATCAGGCGGGAAACGACCCGCCGCTATTTGCCGCGTAACGTACTTATCATTGGCCCCAAGTCAAGCAGGAATCTTTGGAAAATGGTTGCAAGGATTTCTCAAGACTTATCAGGTTTAATGAAAGGCGGTGAAAAAGGGGTGTGTATCATGACCTCAGTACCGCAAGACGGCACGTCTAGCTGGAGTGAAGAGCTATATGAGGACGTGCTGGAAACGGTTGAAGACCGTTTATTAGAGCTTGAAGATCTGATCGATGTCGCCCGGACAAAAGAGACCGAGGTGCAGGCCTATGCTGAAATTCGCCGTGTGGCTCATGGATTGAAAACCTTGTGTGCTGCTTATGGTTTGGCGGATATCGCGAAATGCTGTCATTCTTTGGAAGGCCATTTTGAAATGCCTGATGGCGTCAATCAGGACGTGCTGCGGAAGTTTATGGCCTGTTTGCAGGATATGCTGGAGCAGCATCTAAAGCCCTAACGGCGTCTTCGCCGGTCTTTGCCTTTTTTGCGGCCACGTGATTTAGCGGAAAAGCTGAGTTTACGCGGCGCGTCGCTGACCAGTTCTAGGCGTAATGACCCGCTAATGGCTTCCGCATCCCGGATTTTCACTTCGACTCTGTCACCCAATTGATAAGCGTCGCCCGTGACCTCGCCTATAAGAGCCTGTCGTGTTTCATCATGATGAAAATAATCCGCTCCCATTTGTGCGGCGGGAACAAAGCCATCGCCGCCGGCCGGCTCGACCTTTATGAAAAGCCCAAAACGGGTTACGCCAGTGATACGGCCTTCAAATTGCTTGCCCCGATTATGCGCATAATAGGCAGCAAGATAACGATCCAGAGAATCACGTTCTGCCATCATGGCGCGGCGTTCGGTGGCGGATATATGTTCAGCAGTTGAGGATAATTGCGCGACCTCCCAGTCCGCCAAGCCATCATCGCCCAATTTATACGCGCGTATCAGCGCCCGATGAACCAGCAAGTCAGCATAGCGGCGAATGGGTGAGGTGAAATGCGCGTAGCGCCCAAGTGCCAGCCCGAAGTGCCCGAGGTTTTCAGGATGATAATAGGCCTGCATTTGGCTGCGCAGGACCATTTCTGAAATTCCTTCGGCAAAGGATGTGCCTCGCGCACGCTCCAAAACCCGGTTAAAAAGAGCTGGGCGCATGACTTGGCCTTTGGCAAGGCGAATGTCCAGACTGTCCAGATAGTCACGCAGGGCTTCGACCTTGGCTTCGCTAGGCTCTTCATGAACGCGGTAGAGAAGGGGGCTGCGTTGATGTTCCAGCGCCTCTGCAGCAGCCACATTGGCCGCAATCATGAAATCTTCAATTAGGCGGTGTGCATCTAGGCGCTCACGCAGTTTTACGTCTGCGACCATGCCTTCCTTATCCAGAATCACTTTGCGTTCGGGCAGGTCCAGTTCAAGAGGCTGGCGTTTGTTGCGCGCATATTTAATGGCGTCATAGGCAGCGTAAAGTGGTTTTAGCACGCCTTCCACGAAGGGTTCCGCGGCCTCACCAATTTTTCCATCAATTGCAGATTGAACGTCTTCATAGCTGAGATTCGCAGCGCATCGAATGAGCGCACGTGTGAATTTATGGGATATCAGCCGCCCGGTCTTGGAGAAGTAAAGATGGGCAACCAAGCTTGCCCGGTCCTGCTCTGCTTTCAAAGAACAAAGATCGGTCGACAGTTCTTCCGGTAACATTGGAACGACACGGTCGGGGAAATAACAACTGTTTCCGCGTTCCCGCGCGGCTTTGTCCAGGGGACTGCCGGGCGTGACATAATAGGACACGTCAGCAATGGCGACGATGACGTGCCACCCTTCGGGATTCTTGGGACTGCTGTCCGGTTCTGCAAAGACCGCATCATCATGATCCCTCGCGTCATGGGGATCAATTGTGATAAGCGGGACATTCCGTAAATCTTCCCGCGTGCCTAAGGGTGCTGCTTTTGCATCACGGGCTTGTTTTAAGGCGTCGGTGGGAAAGTCAATGGGAATGCCGTGTTGATGAACGGCAATCAAACTTATGCTTTGCGGGCTTAAAATATCCCCCAAAGCTTCTGTAACGCGTGCTTGTGGTGGTCCGAATTGACGTTTGTGATGGGGTAGCGGCATGGCACGCACCAACTCCCCATCTTTCGCGTCTTTATGATCGGCCGCGGATACCATGAAGATAGATCGTGCCTTTTTATCCACAGGTTCAATCCATCCTGCGGGCCCATCCCCATCTTCAAATCGAAATACGCCGAGAAAACCCTCTTCATCGCGTTTCTCAAAGCGTTTGATAATGCGAGCGCGATATTTGTCCCCACTGCCTTCCAAGCGCGCCAGGAAGCGGTCGCCAATGCCAAGGGCCTTAGGGCTTTTCCGCCCGCGTTTTTGTTTTTCCTCGATAATGCGAATTCGGGGACCATCCCCTTCGCCTTTCCAGTTTTCCGCCTTGCCATAGGCCCTACCGGATTCGGAGATATGGTTGATCGTAACGACGCCAACGCGGGGTAGGCTGTTGCCTTGGGAAATTATCTTTGCAGATGCGCGCTCTAAGTCACCATCATAGGCCATGTCATTCAGCAGCGAACGCAGGCGTGCGCGATCATCTCCTTTTATATGAAAGGCACGTGCGAGATCCCGGCGGGTTATTTTTCCGCCTGTCTGGGAAATATAATCGAGGATTTCGGCCCGTGTCGGTAAGCCCGAAGAGGCCTTATCCTTGCCCTTTTTTGCCATGGTCAGACCAGTGCTTTAAGACGACTTGGCGGATTTTGATCCCGTCTTTTTAGTCGTTGTTTTTGATTTCGCTTTCGCTTTCGCTTTGGCCCGCGGTTTCTTTGTCTTGCCTTTGGCCGCGCGTGCAGCAAGCAATGCAACGGCCTCTTCCAAAGTTAAATCGTCGGGTGACTTGTCCTTTGGCAGGCTGGCATTGATTTTATTATGCGTCACATAAGGTCCATAACGGCCGTTCATCAATTTGATCTGCTCGCCGTCTTCTGGATGTGGGCCCATTTCTCTCAGGGCTTCGGGGCCGCGGCGTCCGGACTTGGCGCCTTCAGCTAAAAGCGTGACAGCATGATTGATGCCTATGCTGAGCAACTCTTCCGTGCTTTTTAAGCTCACATTGCTGCCGTTATGCGACATATAAGGGCCAAATCTGCCAATGGTTGCGGTGATAGGCTTGCCTGTTTCGGGGTGAATGCCAACTGTACGTGGCAGAGCGAGGAGCTTTAGAGCCAGTTCCAATGTCAGATTTTCTGGTGCAATATCTTTGGGTATTGAAGAGCGCTTAGGTTTTTCACCCTTCACTGTTTCGCCCAATTGAATATAGGGACCGAACCGCCCTTTCGCGAGCAATACAGGCAGCGCAGTTTCCGGATCCTCGCCTAAGACCTTAGGCCCATTTTCCTCCCCATTGCCGTTTTCTTCCTCCCCAG
>JASFRS010000083.1:0-10108 GCA_050114795.1 Sphingomonadales bacterium | reverse complement strand
GGGGCGCAGTCTTATCCTTCCCGCACCAAAGACAAGGATGATGTGGACTTTTCCACGGGGTCCGTGGGGCTTGGGGTGGCGGTGACGTTATTTGCGTCCCTCGCGCAGGATTATTTGCTGTCTCATGGGCTGATTGACCAATCCCAGGTCGGGCGCATGGTGGCGCTGATGGGGGATGCGGAGCTGGATGAAGGCAATATCTATGAGGCGCTGATTGAAGGCTATAAGCACGACCTACGCAATTGCTGGTGGATTATTGACTATAACCGGCAATCGCTGGACAGCGTCACGTCGGACCGCATGTTCACGCGCTTTACTGATATTTTCCACACGACGGGGTGGGAAGTCGTCACGCTGAAATATGGGAAGAAGCAGCAGGAAGCTTTTAAGCGCCCCGGCGGTGAAGCACTGCGGGCGTGGATTGATAACTGTCCGAACTCGCTTTATTCCGCGCTGACCTATAAGGGGGGTGCGGCTTGGCGGGAGCATATCCTCAATGATATTGGGCGCAAAAAGAATGTGAAGGCGCTGATTGACAGTTTTGATGATGACGCCTTGCAGGAGCTGATGGTCAATCTGGGCGGCCATGATATGGAGCTGCTGCTGGAGACGTTCCACGGGATTACATCGGATAAGCCGCATTGCTTCATTGCCTATACGGTCAAAGGCTGGGGCCTGCCGTTTCAAGGGCATAAGGACAATCATGCGGGCTTGATGAATAAAGCGCAGATGGCGGATTATCAGGCCTCTATGGGTGTTGCTGAGGGGGCGGAGTGGGAGCCTTTTGCTGGGCTGGACCTGGATGAAGGCGTTTTGAAGGACTTCTTGGCGCAGGTGCCTTTTGCGCGGGAAGGGACAAGGCGGCGGGAGAGTCAAAGCGTCGTTGTGCCCGCAGATGTGTTTCCTGAGCCGCAGACGGGGGCGCAATCCACGCAGGTGGCTTTTGGGCGTATACTCAATGAGATTGCGAAAAGCGATGCAGCGCTGGCCGACAGGATTATCACCACTTCCCCAGATGTGACGGTGTCGACTAATCTGGGCGGTTTCGTCAATCAGCGCGGGATTTTTGCGCGGGAAGAGGTTCAGGATGTCTTCAAAGAGGAAAATGTTCTCTCCCCACAGAAATGGGTGATGACGCCTAAGGGGCAGCATCTGGAGCTGGGGATTGCGGAAAATAATCTGTTTCTGGCTTTGGCGGCACTGGGCCTGACGGGGAGTTTGTGGGGGCAGAAGTTGTTGCCTGTGGGGACACTCTATGACCCCTTTATTGCCCGTGGCTTGGATGCGTTGAATTATGCTTGTTATCAAGATGCACGGTTCATGCTGGTGGCGACACCTGCGGGTGTAACTTTGGCGCCGGAAGGTGGGGCACATCAGTCTTTCAACACGCCGCCCATTGGTATGGCGCAGCCAGGTCTGACTTATTTTGAGCCTGCTTATGTGGATGAACTCACTGAAATCATGCGCTGGGGCTTTGACCATATGCAGCGTGATGACGGCGGGTCAGTGTATTTAAGGCTGTCGACCCGCGCGTTGGAGCAGCCGAAGCGGGATATGACGGATGATTTACGTTCTGATGTTCTCAAGGGCGCTTATTGGCAGGTAGAGCCGGAAGAGGGGGCTGAGCTGGTCATCGTCTATACAGGGGCGGTGGCATCGGAAGCTTTGTCTGCACTTGAAGCCATCAAGGAGGATATTCCCGGCGCAGGACTGCTTGCGGTACCTGGTGCGGATATGTTGCAAAAGGACTGGTTAAGCGAGGGGGCGGGCTCGCATATTCGTCAATTGCTTTCCAGATTGAGCAAAGGTGCCGCGCTGGTCACAGTACTGGACGGGGCGCCCACGGCCTTGAGTTGGTTAGGAAGTGTGTGTGGACACCGTTGTGCGGCGCTTGGCGTGACGGCTTTTGGGCAATCAGCAGATATCCCGGATATCTACGCAGTTCAAAACATTGATGAAGATGCAATCTTGGATGCTGTCGCAAAAATCAGCCTTGACCAAATCAAAAGCCTTTAGAGAATAGAAATAACTCATTCCAATACTGGGCTTTAGAGTATAGGGATATAAGAAGAGTTCTTTATAGGCAGGGGCTTGGACTTGATGACAACATTGCCCCCTGACGCCAGCGGGGAAACGGGCGTTAAAGGGCGGAGAGAACATCCCACAAAATCGACTTCCGATATCCAGCTTTTATGCTGTATCGATGTGGAAGAAGAATTTGACTGGTCTCGCCCTTTTCAAAGGGATGGATATGGCTTGTCTTCGATGCAAGCCCTGCCGGCAATGGTTGCTAAGATGAAAGCCTGGGGCGTGCGGCCTGTTCTCCTCGTCGACTACCCCGTTTTAAATGACGTTGAGGCCAGCTCTATCCTTAAATCTCTTGTGGATGATGTCGAGCTTGGAACCCAACTTCATGCCTGGGTGACGCCGCCGTTCGAAGAGGCGCTTTCCAAATATAACTCTTATGCAGGGAATTTACCTGAACCTGTGGAACGGGCGAAGCTGGAGGCTTTAACAGCGGCCTTTGAAAAGGTCTTTGGCTTTAAGCCGAAAATCTTTCGTTCTGGGCGCTATGGTTTTGGTCCGAATACTGCGCAAATTTTGAAAGACCTAGGATATGAAATAGATCTTAGCCGATTTGCGCATCGTGACTTTTCCGATGACGGTGGGCCGGATTTCAGCGATTTGAGTACTGAACCAGCTTATTTGGATGAGCAGAAGCTTCTTCTATCTATTCCTTCTACCAGCGGGTATTTGGGGCCGCTTAGGCCATGGGGTGGCGAGATATTGAAGATTTGTGCAAATCCATTGGCGAGGATCTTCCATATCCGTGGTGTTTTAGTGCGGCTTGGCCTGTTCGGTTGGACTTGGCTTAGCCCAGAAGGGGTTTCACTTCGTTCTGCAAAGGCTCTAACGTCATCCCTTATAAGAGATGGAGAGCAGGTCTTCCTAATGTCGTTCCATAGCCCCTCATTAGTACCTGGAAATACGACTTATGTGCAAAATGAGCGGGATAAAGAACAGCTTTTACGCTGGGTTGAGAGTTATATTCATTTCTTCAAATCATTAGGTGGAAAGGCGGTCACGCCTTGGGACATTCGTGACCGCCTTCGCGACTGATTTATTTTTTACCGGCTAAGATGAAATCCCGAATGTCTTTGGAAAGCTTCGCCAAAGACGGGTGGTGAAGATACATCATATGCCCGGCTTCGTAGAAGGTTTTTACTGTTCTATCTTTAACGAACCCATTTGTAGCGAGCGTTGTTTCCGCTGCGAAAAAGGGCGTGGCGAGGTCGTAATAGCCACAGGCGAGTAGGACGCGCAGGTCTGAATTTTCACGCATGGCTTCACCAAGCATTGGTGCAACATTTATATTACCAAAACCGCGACCAGAACCATCCTGCGACCAATCCCAATTGCGCCCCGGTGTGAAGTCGAGAACTTTATATTCGCGGGTTAGATCAACGCCTAATTCTGTTGCCATATAATGATTGATGGCGGAGGTGTAACCACCTGCTATGGCATAGCCAGAGGGGTCATCGTCATAATTCTCGCCGGCGTCATCAAAGTCTTTACCTTTAAAGCGTGAATCAAACCGGCCGACGGTAAAGCCTTCATCACGGCCAAATTCTTTTGCGAAACGAGCAATATTTATGCGCAGATTTGTGTCGTCGAGATAATCTTCGCTAAGGCCCGTTAGATCAGACAATTTTGAACGGATAGCCGCTTTTTCAGCGTCGTTTAAACGGTCACCTTTAAGTAATGCTGGTGCATAGTCCTCAACGGCAAAGCGGCGCGCTTCTGCGACGTGGTCTGCTAATGTAACGCTGCCCGTATCTTTTAGATTATGATACCAATGAGTGGCTGCATAAGTCGGTAGGAAACCAATAAAAGGCAACGGATTGCCTGTTTGAAAACGCGCGGTTTGGAAATCCAATATGGCAGATATCAGTATCACGCCGTTCACAGAAATACCGTTGAAACCGTCTTGCAATTTGTCCGTTAGAGCCGCCGCACGGGTGGTGCCATAGCTTTCCCCGGCGATGTAGCGTGGGCTGTTCCAACGTTTGTTTTTCGTAATCCAGATGCGAACAAATTCGGCGATTGATTTGGCGTCTTGATCCACGCCCCAGAATTCCTTGCCTTCAGTGTCGCCTAAGGGGCGGGAATAACCTGTGCCAACCGGGTCAATGAAGACAAGGTCGGTGACATCCAGCGGGCTTTGATCATTGTTGATGATATCATATGGGGGTGCACCGTCATCCATGGCATCCGATGGTAGATTGATGCGTTTGGGGCCGAAGACGCCCATATGGAGCCAAAGTGATGCAGATCCTGGTCCACCGTTAAAGACGAATGTGACTGGGCGGTTGGAGCTATTACCTTTTGTGTTGGCTACATAGGCAATGGACCAAATGCTGGCAATTGGTTTGTCTTTTTCGTCGTGAAGATATGTTTCACCTGCCGTGACCGTGTATTTGACGGACTGACCGTTGAAACGCCCCTGATGTTCTGTTGTGAAAACCTTGGGGTCCGGGATTGGCCCGCTGTCTTTCTTTTCTTCTTCAGCCGCTGCACTGACGATGAATAAACAGGCTGTTAAAAGCCCCAGGCCCCAGGTTTTCATGTCTTTCCCCTTTTTTAGATGGAGCGTGAAATAAGCTCTTTCATAATCTCTGAAGTGCCACCATAGATGCGTTGCACGCGGCTGTCACGCCATGCTTGCGCGATTTCATACTCGTTCATATAGCCATAGCCGCCATGAAGCTGGAGACAGATATCAACGACTTTCCATTGAAGTTCAGTGTGCCAAAGTTTTGCGGATGCAGCCTCAAAGGCATTCAATTCTTTGTTGATATGTTTTTGCATGCACTGGTCCACATGCGCCCAGCCAACCTGAAGCTCGGTCTTGATTTGCGCGAGTTCAAAGCGCGTGTTTTGAAAATCAAGAATGCGTTTGCCGAAGGCTTTGCGTTCTTTCACATAATCTACTGTGATGTCATAGGCCCGTTGTGCTGCAGCTTGGGCGGCGACGGCGATGGAAAGGCGTTCTTGTGGTAATTGCTGCATCAAATAGACGAAGCCCATATTTTCTTCGCCTAAGCAGTTGGTGATTGGTACGCGGACATCGTCGAAGAACAACTCAGAGGTGTCCGCGGCGTGCTGACCGATTTTATCCAAGTTGCGGCCACGGCGGAAGCCTTCCCTGTCAGCTTCAACGAGAATGAGTGATGTGCCGTGTGCGCCTTTGGCAGGGTCAGTTTTGGCAACGACAATGATGACATCAGCATTTTGGCCGTTGGTGATGAAAGTCTTTTGCCCGCTTATGACATAATGATTGCCGTCCTTCTTAGCCGTGGTTTTAACGCCTTGAAGGTCAGAGCCCGCCGCGGGTTCAGACATGGCGATGGCGCCAATAGCCTCGCCGCTGACCATTTTGGGCAGCCACTGTTTCTTTTGCTCTTCGGAGCCATAGGCAATGATATAATCAGCGACGATATCGGAATGGACCCCAAAGCCTGGTCCTGCAGTTCCCGCGTGGGCGAGTTCTTCATCCACAATGGCGTTAAAGCGGAAATCAAGGCCGGGGCCGCCATATTCTTCGGGGACAGTGGGGCAAAGCAAACCTGCTTCACCAGCACGTAGCCAAAATTCACGATCAACTATACCGTCTTCTTCCCATTTAGCTTTCTTGGGATGAAGTTCGCGTTCGTAAAACTTTTTAACGGAATCGCGAAACATCTCATGATCGTCGTTGTAAATCGCGCGTGTACCACTCATTGGGAGCCTCCTTTTCTTTGGCCTCAGAGTGCTTTACGTTAACGTAAACGTCAAGTGCGCTTTGAGCATCAAAAATGCCGTATTAACATCACCATTTTAGCGCCCCACACAGGCCGTAGATCGCGATAGACTTTTGCCTCCGGTCGGGAAGTTGCTATATTTACGCTGCCTTCTGGCTCCATAAGAAGGCGGCCAAAACAGGATAGGCCATCTGCTGTTTCAATAAGGCAATCTTGACCATCGAGAAGGTAAAGGGCATCGCCAGCAACACGATCGAAAATGATAATGTCACCGGGAATAAAGTCGTCGTAGACTTCACTGACTCTAATGGCCAAGGGGTCTTTTGCCGCTAAACGAAGGTCCACCATTTCCGTTGGAATTGGATGGATGAATCCGTCCGCCAGAATTTCACCCATGATTGGGCAGTCAGCTTGTTGTGGGAGTGTTATTAATTCAGACGGTTCCACCTCAAGTGCTTTGGCAATTCGATTGAGCCATTCCACACTTAATGTGCGCATGCCGGTTTCCAGTCGTCCTATCGTCTGGGCGGTGCTGGGTTCGGGTTTTATGCGCTCGGCGACTTCAGCCAAGGTGAGACCTTTAGCCTTTCTGATTTCGCGAATTCGGCTTCGCATAGGTGTTCCTCCTGCCGATATAGCCAATATATCTAACTCAATATGACGCGTGTAAAAAAATAACCTATCTGGCGAGATTTTTTCCTGTCCTACACAGCTTCTAGTTGGTTAATCCAATTTTCTTGTATGTGAAAGTTGAAAAGGTAGATTTTATGACCACAGTTTCGCAATTGTCCTCTGCTATGGGTTTGAGTAAATTTGCTACGCAAACGCTGCGGCAAATGTCTGAGGGAAAAGATGCAAGGAAGTCCAAGAGTGGAAGCTATCAACTCGGCGCAAAGACATTACCTTCTTCTTTGATTGCGGAGCTTGAAAAAAAAGACTTGGTGCAGCGTCAAGGTGATCAAGTGATTATTAACTCTCGTGGTCATTCTCTTTTAAAACGCATGTGTGCTCTAAAACCTTCATCGAAGGCGCAACATGTAAAAACAGACCCTTATGTCGCGCAGCATCAGCAGCGCGGGCGGAAAGTCGTAAAAGCGCATGAGGGGATGAGGTCTGTGGTTGTGAATCTGTCTGATTCCCCACTCTGGTGGTTAAAAAGCCGCAAGGGTAAAAACGGACGGCCTTTAATATCTCAAACTCAGTTCGATGCCGGGGAACGATTGCGAAGTGATTGGGAGACGGCCCATAAGGGCCCGCGGGTGACGATGAATTGGGACATGACAATTCGTGATAGTGGGCAATGTTTCGCTGATAAGGTTTATGACCCCACGCCGACGGAAATGAATGCTAAATTACGTTTCGAGCGTGCATTGGAAGTGCTGGGGCCTGGGCTGTCAGATATTGTTTTACGTGTTTGTTGTCATCATGAAGGGCTTGAAGGGGCAGAGCGCGCTTTGAACTGGCCTCAACGCTCCGGGAAAGTTGTTCTGTCCATCGCTTTATCTCAACTTGCCAGACATTATGGATTGGACTGAGAAAAAATAGGCGCCCAAATAGGGCGCCTTTAAGAGGGGATTGCGGGAAGAGAGTATTTGTCCACTATTGTCCTTTTAACCGCACTGGCGATTTCGACAGCTTTTTTGCACAGCAAGCAAAAGGGCCGAAAATGCGCGCTTGGCTTTGGCTTTATCTGTGATGACATTTTGTTCTGATGAGGTGGTTTCGGCCAAGGCAATCTTCTGTTGCGCGGTTTGTCCTATGGTTGCTGAAGCTTTTAGGAGCTGGGTGTTTATTTGTCGATCGGCGGCAACTGGCGTGTTTGTGAAAACCAGAGCAATGATCGAGCCGATGAAAGACGAACGAAGTCTCATAAATTGGTGCACTGAGCTGACATATGTCATAGCGCGACCTCCTTTCCGTGTCGCTTTATATGTCAAAGGTTAAGCTGTATGTGGCCTTGCCGTCTAATAAACCACTGCCCAATTTTGATGCGAATTTTAAATTTTCCGCATTTATTTAACAAAATGTACCAAATAGGTCAAAAATAGGTTTGACAAGCGCAACACTGATATGTATTGGTTGTGTCAAGGTCGAGAATTGCACCTGCACGGAGGCGTTGCCCTCCATATTCTTCTACATAAATTTATGCGGAACCTGTCTCTATGCCCACTCCCAATACGTGGACAAAGAAACGCCGCGCGCTGTTTCTGCACCATCTAAGTGAAACTGGAAATGTTTCTGAAAGCGCGCGGCAGGCGGACATGCCCCGCCATAGCGCATATCGTTTGCGGCGGACCGATGAGGGCTTTGCTCAGGACTGGGATGATGCGCTTGCGCAGGCGCTGGACCAGCTTGAAAGCGTTTTGATCCAGCGCGCGATTGAGGGGGTTGAAAAGCCTCAATATTTTGGTGGTAAGGAAGTCGGTACTGTGAAAAGTTATTCAGATAATCTTGCAATGTTCCTGTTGAAATCAAAGCGCGCTGAAGTCTATGGCGATAAGAAGGCTGTAAATACTGAGGATCGTAATAAGACTGAAGACCCTTTGGCGGCTTTAGAGGCTAAATTGGCAGCGATGGAACATCTGGCCCGACAGGGCGAGACTGATGACTGACTTGCCTGACCTTTCCCTCGCTGAACGCGTTGCCAGATTAGGCGGGAAAGGGCGGAGAGACCTACTCGGTGATTTTGATAGCGCGCAGGCTTTGTATCTTCTTCATGATTGGCGCTTTTGGGCTCGTCCAAAGCAATTGCCACCGGCCGGTGATTGGTTTTGTTGGCTAGTCATTGCAGGACGAGGCTTTGGCAAAACCCGAATGGGCGTTGAATGGGTACGGATGTTGGTTGAGGGTGATAGTCCACTTTCCGCATCTGGTGAGATTGCGCGTATTGCCCTTGTGGCGGATACATTCGCTGATGCACGGGACATCATGGTCGAAGGTGAGTCAGGTATATTATCCTGTTCTCCACCTTATCAGCGGCCAAATTTCGAAGTCTCAAAGAGGCGTTTGACTTGGCCAAATGGGACGATTGCAACGCTTTATTCGGCGGAAGATCCAGATCAATTGCGTGGCCCTCAACATCATTTGGCTTGGGGTGATGAAGTGGCGAAATGGTCGCGGCTGGAAGAAAGCTGGTCCAATCTGCTTTTAGGTTTAAGGCTGGGTGCAAATCCCAGGGTTTTGGCGACGACGACGCCTCGCCCTTTGCCAATGCTGCGACAATTAATGGACGCCGAAGACACTGTTGTTACGCGAGGTGGGACGTTTGAAAACCAGGTGCATTTATCGCCTGCGTTTTTAGCTCATGTCAGGGATAGATATGCTAATACGCGCATTGGCCGCCAAGAAATTGACGGCGAAATTCTGGAAGATATCCAGGGGGCACTTTGGACCCATAAATTGATTGACGCTAACCGTCGGACCCAGGCTGCAATCATGGGTCGGATCGTTGTTGCGGTTGATCCTCCAGTGACGTCTGGAAAACGTTCTGATGCCTGCGGTATTGTTGTTGCTGGCCTTGGTGTGGATGGTGAGTTTTATGTGTTGGCGGACCGAAGTGTTCAGGGGGTGAGCCCTGAAAGTTGGGCGCGTACGGCCATTGCTGCTGCTGATGAGTTTCATGCAGATCGGTTGATTGCTGAGGTCAATAATGGTGGTGATCTTGTTGAAAGTGTCCTGCGCACTATAGATACGCAGATACCCTATAAAAAAGTTCGTGCAAGTCGCGGCAAGATCGCCAGAGCCGAGCCGGTTGCCGCACTTTATGAACAAGGTCGGGTTCATCATTTGGCTGTATTTCCGGAGTTGGAGGATGAGCTATGCGCTTATGATGGTGGGCCTGGGCAGAACAGCCCGGATCGTATGGACGCCTTGGTTTGGGCGCTAACAGAATTGGCCTTTGCCCAAAGCACTAACCCGAAAATCAGAAGAATTTAAGGGATTTCGGTCCCCTCGCTGCGCCTGCCTCCTCCTCCCCTAGAGGCGCAGCATATTGGGCGTGGCGTGGCTTGATGCTCCCCCGCGAGCGGCGTTTTTTTGCCAGCGCGCGCTTCAGGCCGCGCCGCGTCCACCCCGAATTTGAAACATTGCCTTTATGAGGACTGCACATGGCTTTTTTCGACTTTCTAACCGCTAAGCAAGGTGCCGATGAGACCAAAGCCAGTGCGGCACTTAGCTTGCCTCACCCGTCTTCTGAAGTGTTGTTTTTCTCCCATGGTCAGGCGCAGTGGGGGCAGCGCAATTATACAACTTTGGCTAAACGGTCTATGGCGGACAATCCTATAGTGCAGCGCTCTGTTCGGATGGTG
>JASFRS010000082.1:0-10164 GCA_050114795.1 Sphingomonadales bacterium | reverse complement strand
GACCTGATCTTCAGGGAACAACCATGGGCCTTCAGGCACTTGGGCTTTTAAATAGGCCTTTAAATCTGCAACACCGGAGCCATCCAGGGCAGAGATCATGAAGATTTCCGCAAAATTCCGCCGCGCAGTCAATTGTTCGGCCAAGCGAAGAAGTTTGGATTTGTCTTTTAGCTCATCGACTTTGTTAAGTGCCAAAATCACCGGGGCTTTTATTGCATCCAGACCTTCCAAAATGCGTTCCACATCCTCTGTAATACCGCGTCTGGCATCTATCATGAGAACAATTTGATCCGCATCACCAACTTCGCCCCACGCCGTTTGCACCATGGCCCGGTCCAGGCGTCGCTTTGGCGCGAAAATACCAGGCGTATCTACCAGTACCAACTGCGCTTCGTCCGCCATGGCAATACCCATCAAACGGGCGCGGGTCGTCTGTACTTTGTGGCTGACAATAGCCACTTTTGTGCCGACCAATGCGTTAACCAAAGTTGACTTTCCGGCATTAGGTGCGCCAATAACAGCAATGACACCGCAGCGCATGGGAGGGTTATTTTCGTTTCCGTTGCCGGTCATTTTTCTTTGTTACCTTTAATAATTTATCCGCAGCCGCCTGCTGCGCGTCCCGTTTTGACAGACCCTTGGCTTCTACCGCATCAAAGCCTTCAATCTGCACTGAAACAATGAATTCCGGGCGATGGTCAGGCCCTGTACGTTCCACATCTTCATATAAGGGCAGTGGCAAACCACGCCCCTGCGCCCATTCCTGCAATCGTGTTTTTGCGTCTTTTCGGACTTTTGGACCAGACTCAAGTTTATCGGCCCATTTATCCTTAATGAAGCTTTCTGCGGCTTTCAGGCCCCCATCAAGATAAAGCGCACCAATAAGTGCTTCACAACAGTCTGCAAGGACACTGTCCTTTTTCTGCGCCCCCTCAGCCCGTGCACTTGGGGCCATTTGGATATATGAGCCAAGATCAATCGATCGAGCGACGTCAGCTAGAGCCTCACGCCTCACAAGACCAGTAAAACGCGTTGCCAAATGCCCTTCGGGGTCGTTCGGAAAACTCTCCCAAACCCAATGCGCCATGATAAGGCCTAAGACCCGGTCGCCCAGAAATTCCAGCCTTTCATAATTCTCGCTCGTCGCTAGGCTCGTGTGGCTTAACGCGGACTGTAATAGCTTGGGTTGTTTGAATTTATGACCCGCAGCCTCTTTTGCCCAGTCAAGCGCTTTACTCTTCATCATCACTTAACCGCAGAGAAGAAAACAGCCGCTCAGACCGCATTGCGCTGAACCAATTCCAAGGCGTCCACAGCGCGCTTGATCCATCTGTGGAGAAGAAAATAACTTCTGCACGACCGACCAGATTTTCAGCAGGAACCAGACCCACACCATTTTGAGAGATCGGAACACGACTATCTGAGGAATCATCACGGTTATCACCAACCATGAAATAATGGCCTTCGGGTACGTAGAATTCGACCGTGTCGTCATTGGGCAGGCCGCCAGCTAAATCCAATGTCCGATATTGGCGGCCTGAGGGCAGAATTTCCAGATATTGGGGATAGCTACAAATCTTGGTCCCGTCGTCCTGTTCGACTTCATAACGCGTTGTTTTGCATCTGTTATTCGGCGTAATCGGCAATTCCAAATTTTCAACACGGCGGCGTTCCAATGGCTCACCATTGATATAAAGCACGCCCTTTTTCATCTGCAGCCGATCACCAGGCAGGCCCAAAACTCTTTTAATATAATCGGTGCTGTTATCTTTAGGCCATTTGAAGACGACAATGTCACCCCGCTCCGGCACGGATTCCATGATGCGCCCTTTAAACAGGGGTGGGCCAAAAGGCATGGAATAGCGGGAATATCCATATGCATATTTGGACACAAAAAGATAATCACCAACCAGCAGATTAGGGATCATGGACCCGGACGGAATATTGAAAGGTTGATAGGTGAAAGTGCGAATGACCACCGCGATTAACAGTGCATAGACAATGGTACGCGTAATTTCGCCCAGAGAATGGGTTTCTTTTTCCCGCGATGCCTGAATATCAGTCGGCGTCGTCTGCGCTTCTTTATCTTCCGTCCCCTGCGGTGCCGGTGTTTCGCTCATCTATCGTCCCCATCCCTATATCAAATAACAGGCAGAAGTGCTGATCCGTCGGATCGCATGGTTTGACCGCCCTGTCAATCAAGCTACGGGCTCAAAGCCCTCTGGAAATGCTGTAATGATCACGATTGCCTGGGCCCAAGGATTGTCATCAGTAATCGTTAAATCGATCTGCGCATTCCACCCTTCAGGCGTAATTTCAAGCAGTCTTTGATAAGCACCACCCGTCAATTTGATGGTCGGTTTACCTGAAGGCAGGTTGACCACGCCCATATCGCGCCAGAACACGCCCTTCCGGAGACCTGTGCCTAATGCCTTCGCGCAGGCTTCCTTTGCTGCAAATCGCTTGGCATAGCTTGCTGCGCGTGCAGCCCGTCTTTCCGACTTGGAAATTTCCACATCTGTATAAATGCGATTGATAAACCGTTGGCCATAGCGATCCAGAGATCGCTCAATGCGGTTGATATCAATCATATCATTGCCGAGACCGATAATACGCATAAGAGCCTCAGGCCGTTTCAGTTTTTAGGGTTTGGCGTGCTTCATCCATATGCTGACGCATTTGCCGGATAGATGCTGCAAAGCCCGTAAAAATAGCCTCACCCACAAGGAAATGACCAATATTTAACTCTTTGATTTCAGGGATTGCGGCAATCGGGCCGACTGTGTCGTAACTTAAGCCATGCCCCGCATGAATTTCCAAACCCAGTTCCGCCCCATAGCGCGCGGCTTCACGTAGTTTCTCCAATTCCTCGGAACGCGCCGCACCGGTCACATCACAATAGGCACCCGTATGCAGTTCAACAACCGGAGCACCAAGTCGCGCTGCCGCTTCAATCTGTTTCATATCCGGGTCGATGAAAAGCGAGACTCGAACCTCAACATTCTTCAATTCATCCACAAAATGTTGCAGGTGATTATGGAGACCATGGGCATCCAATCCGCCCTCAGTTGTCACTTCCTGACGTTTTTCCGGAACGATACAAGCAGCATGGGGTTTGTGCTGTAGGGCAATGGCCAGCATTTCATCGGTGGCTGCCATTTCAAGATTTAACGGCAAGTCCATCTCACGGGATAGTCGGGCAATATCATGGTCAGAAATATGACGCCGATCTTCGCGTAGATGCGCTGTTATTCCGTCTGCGCCCGCCTGTGCGGCCACCAATGCCGCACGGACCGGATCAGGGTGCAAACCGCCACGCGCATTTCTAATGGTCGCAACATGATCAATGTTGACGCCTAGACGCAAATATCCGGTCATAATACCCCTTTCCACACCTGATGCCTGTCAGGCAATCAAGCCGCTTCAACCTGGGCGCGCTTCTTCTTGCGAGCGCGATAAAAAGCAATCATATATTTTAATATAAAATAGGTGCCGCACCAGGACAATAGAGCGAGAGGCAAAGCGCCAAGAAGCATTGGCCCTAAGACCGCGCTAGGGTGGGTAAACAAGTTTTCAATGCTTAACCCCTTAACCGCACTCGCATCCGCTGTACGGCCTAAGACCTGGGCGCCTATTTTATAAGTAACAAGCCAGATGAAAGGAAAGGTCCACGGATTGCCAACAGCAGTTCCAATGGCTGATGCAATGATATTTCCTCGCAACATCCAGGCCAATAGCCCGGCAAGCAGAAAATGGAATCCGATTAACGGCGTGATGGACGCCGCCACACCTGATGCAAAACCAGCCGCGATACGATGTGGCGTATCAGGCAAGCGCACAATACGATGTCTGAGATAAAGCCAAGGGCGCAAATGGCCCTTGCGTGGCCAAATCCACTCTTTCAAGGCGTAAAGCCAGCTCTTTTTATTTCTGCTGCGAAACATGCGCAGCTGCACTCCACACTGGACCATGTGACTATATTAATTCACATGGATCGGGTTAAACCAAATTTCAGGGCGCCGTTGGTTGTGGTCTGCTCCCTGGCTTTACAGCTTCAATAGCAGCCAATTCGGGCGGAATTTCGTCAGGGTGATAAATCGGTACAACTAATTGTGCAAGAGCAATTAAAGGAACCCCGACATCAGCTTTTCCGCCGGAACGGTCAATTAGACAGGCCGCTGCAACTACATCTCCGCCGCAAGCCTTTATTGCCTCTATACATTCTCTTGAAGACAAGCCAGTTGTCACCACATCTTCCACCATCAAAATTTTTGCGCCCTTAGGTACGGAAAATCCGCGCCTGAACATAAATTCATTATCCACCCTTTCGGTAAATATGGCGTGAACGTCCAATTGACGGCCCATTTCATAGCCAACAACCACGCCACCCATGGCCGGGGACACAACAAGGTCGATAGGGGTTTCAATGTTATTCTTCACTTTTTCCGCAAGGCTTTTGCACAAACGTTCAGCTCTAATGGGATCGGCCAGGACCTTTGCGCACTGCAGATAAACGCTGGAGCGCATACCGGAAGACAAAATAAAATGCCCATCAAGCAAAGCACCTGCTTCGCGAAATTCCGCCAGCACCTGATCCCGTGTCATTTCTTCTGCCATCAGCCTCTAACCCTTTCTACCGAGCTGACCACCTGTGCTGCCCGAAGTGCGGTCGTAATATTCGTAAGATGCTTCACATTATCGACACCCACATCGAGCAATGTGGTAAAAAATTTCTGATCTCTCTCAACAAATCGTAAATTCAATATGTTGCCGTCATTAATGGCTACAATTTGCGCAACTGTTGCCAATGCACCTGGCTCATGATGAAGGGCTAGTCTTAATTGCCCTGTGTATTCCTCTTCACCCAGACCATCAGCGTCCCAGGTGACATCAATCCATTTCTCAGGCGCATCGGCAAAGGCTTCAAGGGCTTCACAGTCGATGGTGTGAACAATCACGCCCTGTCCGGCAACACGAATGCCAACAATTCTATCGCCCGGCAAGGGGTGACAGCAGTCCGCAAGCTGTACCGCCACGCCCCGGGTCAAACCTTTGATCGGCAAGCCGCCATTTGTTTTTGGTTTCTTACGCACACGGTCAACAAGGGCCGTCCAGGCTCCACTTCCCTTCTCTTCCGCTTTGGAGTTCGGGAATATGGCATCCATGACAAGCTTTTCATCGATGTCTCCGCGCCCCAAAGCTTCATAAAGGTCGTCGACACCTTCAAATTGAAGAGGTCCTAGGGCCTGGGTTAAAGCTTTTTTCGAGAGCTTCACTTCTGCCTCAGCTATTGCGTGATCCAACAGCTTTTGCCCTAATTCCACATAATCCGCTCTTTCGCGCTGACGTAGAGAGCGGCGTATGGCAGATTTAGCTTTCGCAGTGATGGCGAATTTTTCCCAGGTCGGGGAAGGCTGCTGCGCATCTGAACGCAAAATCTCTACTTGATCACCATTTTTCAGCTCAGTCCGCAAAGGCACGACCCGGCCGTTCACCTTCGCGCCAACGCAAGTATCACCTACTCTCGTGTGAACTGTATAAGCGAAGTCAACCGTTGTTGCACCTTTTGGAAGCGTAATCAGGTCACCTTTTGGCGTAAAACAAAAGACTTGATCCTGGAACATGGCCAATCGGGTATTCTCAAGAAACTCCTCAGGCGTGGTCGCACTGCGGATGATTTCCAGAAGATCCCTCACCCAGGGGTATTGCGTCCCTTCTTTTACAGCCTGTCCTTGTTTATAGCTCCAATGCGCAGCCACACCCAATTCAGCAATCTCATGCATTTCATCCGTCCGAATCTGAATTTCAATCCGGCGATTTTCCGGTCCGATAACAGTTGTATGGATTGAGCTGTAACCATTGGGTTTAGGCGTTGAGATATAATCTTTAAAGCGCCCGGGCAGGCTGGGCCATGTTTGATGAACAACGCCTAAAGCGCGATAGCAGGTTGTTACATCTTCAACAATGACGCGGAAGGCCACAACATCAGATAATTGCTCGAACGGAATATGTTTTTCTTCCATCTTCCGCCAGATGGAATAAGGCGTTTTTTCTCGCCCTGAGACGACAGCCTTTATACCCGCCTTAGCCAAGGTTTTTTCCAGGTCTTTTGTAACCCGGCCAACGATATCACCAGCCTCCTCGCGCAGCATGTCGAGTCTTTTGGTAATGGAATCTGCAGCTTCCGGGTTGATATGGCGGAAAGATAAGGAGCTTAATTCGTCTTTAAGCTCATACATGCCGATGCGTTCAGCCAGAGGGGCATAAATCTCCAAGGTTTCAATCGCGATACGGCGGCGTTTTTCCGGTTTCGGCACATGGTGGAGTGTGCGCATATTGTGCAAACGGTCCGCCAATTTCACCAAAAGCACCCGGATATCTTCAGACATCGCAAAGAGAAATTTGCGAAAACTTTCAGCCTGGCGATGTTTTTCTGCCGGAATTTCAATGCGCGATAATTTGGTCACGCCATCGACCATGTGCGCCACATTGCTTCCAAACAGATCTTCGATCTGCTCTTTAGTAGCAACCGTATCCTCAATCGTATCGTGGAGAATGCCCGTCACAATGGTATCGGGATCGAGCTTTAAATCCGTTAAAATACCAGCAACTTCAATAGGATGTGAGAAATATGGATCGCCCGAATGGCGCACCTGCCCGCCATGCGCCTTCATCGTAAACACATAGGCGCGGTTTAACTTGGCCTCGTCCGCTTGCGGATCATAAGCCTTTACTTTTTCCACCAGTTCAAATTGCCGTAACACAAAGCCAACCTTAAGACCGAGGGGGTTTATAAATATATATAAGTCATTGTTTTTAAGAAACACCAGTAGCTAAATGCAAAAAACCCGGCGGGAGCTGCCGCCGGGTTTCCAATTCGCCCATACAGGCAAATATCAGTCGTCCATTGCGACGCCTACATTAGTGCGCGGATGCGTGGTCGTTGGTGCCGGAGCGGGTACGCTCAAACGGACATCATCTTCCTCAGGTTCATCCACTTCAACATGGCGTTGCATGCTGGAAATGACACTTTCTTTCAATTCTTCCGGCGTCACAGCCTCTTCAGCGATTTCACGCAGGGCAACGACAGGGTTTTTGTCATTGTCGCGCTCAACCTTCAAGGCGCCACCAGATGAAATCTGACGGGCACGATAGCCAGCCATCAACACCAGGTCAAACCGGCTTGGGATTTTGTCCACGCAATCTTCAACGGTAACGCGAGCCATGAAATACCTCTAATCTATTTGGGCCAACCCATAAAGCGGGGCTTATACTGCCATGAAGCGCATATGTAAAGCCAGAGCTTATGTCCATATTCTTTTGTGCAATTCATGACCCTCATTTAAATCCTGCGCAAGCCGCTGCACCGTCTTCTTTAAAACCGGATGCTCCCAGCCCGGCGCCACGTCTAAAAGTGGCTGCAATACAAAATCACGTTGATGCGCACGGGGATGCGGGAGAATCAGGCTCTTTTTCGGGTCAGCCTTCACATCGGCGGCCAAACGCAGCCAAGCCTGCTTTGAAGGCTTAATCTGAGCATCAACGGCAATGAGGTCCAAATCGATTATTCGTGGCCCCCAGCGCTGAACGCGTTCCCGCCCTAATTCCTTTTCAATATGAAGCAGCAGTTTAAGAACCTCATGCGGCTTGAGTCTCCCTTCCATATGAATAGCGGCATTGCAATAATCCGGCTGTTCTCCAGGTCCTACAGCAGCGTTATCATAAAGGTTGGAACGCTTAACAAGATGCAGACCCTGATTGCGCAACATCTCAACCGCTGCATCAAAGACTGCGGGTGCCGGACCTAAGTCCGGGTGCGGGAGGTTTGAGCCTAAAGCAATTAAAATCATCGCTCAGCGATAGAGGGCGTTGCGCGTCGCGTCAACGATGCTTAGGCTGCGCCCATGATGATTACAGAGCACACACCTCCAAAAGACTGCACACTTTGCTCGCGTCTTGTTGAATATCGCAGGGAAAATCAAGCGCAAAACCCTGATTGGTTTAACGGTGCCGTTCCAGCATTCGGCGACCCTAACCCTTGGTTATTGGTGGTGGGATTAGCTCCTGGTGTTAAAGGCGCGAACCGGACAGGTCGGCCTTTTACGGGGGATTATGCCGGTGATCTGCTGTATGCAACCCTTGGCAAGGTCGGTTTATCCAATGACAAATATGCCAATCACATTGATGACGGCTTAGAATTAAAGGGCGTACAAATCACCAATGTGGTGCGCTGTGTGCCGCCTCAAAACAAGCCTACAACGCAGGAAGTTCATACTTGCCGCCCCTTTCTCATCAACCAGATTGAAGCTTTGCCCAGCGTTAAGGTACTGCTTCTCTTAGGGCAAATTTCACATCAATCTACGTTAAAGGCTTTGGGACTGAAACAGTCGGCCTATCGCTTTGGTCATGGCGCAGTTCATAAGCTTGAGAACGGCCTTCACCTCGTCGATAGCTATCATTGCAGCCGATACAATACCAATACCGGCCGTTTGACTGAGGCCATGTTTGAAGATGTGTTTCATACAGCGCTTAGCCTGCGCTAGCGCGGGGCAATCAAACGCCTTTTACCGTCTTTGCTTAGCTTGACGCCCGGCTCATCCAAAGCCTCCCGGTCCCACAACTCACATGTGACCTGTTTATGTTTCTGGTCCAGGGCTTCGCAATAATTAGTATAGCGACAGACGCGGACCTTATCCCCTTCCCCACGGCGAACTTTTTGAAACCAGTCCGGGTCTGCTAAGGCCTGTCTTGCAAAGGCGATGATATCCGCGTCTCCGCTTTGCAAAATACCTTCCGCCTGCTGAAAATCATGGATGCCGCCAGCAAGCACGACCGGAGTATCCGGGATAGATGCCTTAATACGCGCTGTGGGCTCGCGATTGCGTTCAAATGGACCGAATTCGTCGGAAATATAGGACGGCATGCATTCATAGCCGGAACGACCGGTATAAGGATATATCGCCTCCCCTACCTTGGGCTGCGCTGCGTCTTCGAATTTTCCACCACGCGATAGCGAAATGAAATCCATGCCTGCATCTGCGAAAGCTTTAGCAAAATAACAGACGTCATCAACGCTACTGCCGCCTTCGATACAGTCCTCACTCAGCATTCGACAACCGACGATGAAATCATCTTGAACAGTACCGCGAACGCTTTTGAAAACCTCCAAAGGCAGACGCACCCTGTTGTCAAGCGACCCACCATAGCCATCATCCCTATTGTTCAATGCGGATAGAAAGGATGCCATCGTATAAGCGTGAGCATAATGCAATTCGACGCCATCAAAACCGGCTTCTTCTGCACGTTTAGCGGCTTGCGCGAAAAGCGTTGGCAACTGCTTTGGCAAGTCAGCGATATGAGGTAAATGGGTATCTGTGACGCGTTCTCTCAACCCGCGCTCAAGTGCTTCCAACTCCCGCGCGGTCAGAACTTCGGACAGATGTTCGTCATCCATAGCCATGAGATGCTGGCGAATGGCATCATCGTCCAATGCCAGTTTCTCTCTATGAGCATCCGTGATTTTCAAGAAGCGCGTGAAATAGTCTTCACGTTTAGGGCGGCGTTTGATGGCCAGGAAGTCAATAAGCTGGATGAATAAGCGCGTTTCACCCCCGCTCGCCTTTTTCACCACCTGGACAAGCTCTTGAAGGCCAGGCAAAAACCGATCGTGCCCAATGCGCAACAAAGGACCTGAGGGAATATCTCTAATGCCTGTTGCTTCAACAACAATGGCACCAGGGCGGCCCTCAGCAAAACGCTCATACCAATCCAAAATATCCTGGGTTACATAACCGTCTTCACTCGCCCGCCATGGCACCATGGCAGGAACCCACGTGCGGTTAGCAAGCGAAAGCGAGCGCAGTTTTAAGGGTGAAAACAAAATGGCCCCGGCAGCTTCTTCTGCATTTGGCCAATTGCCTGTCTTCACTTCATGTCGAATTCGTTCTTTTGGTCGCCACATGGTGAATTTTCGCATGAGATCAACGCAACCACAAGAGTTGCGTGACAGACTTTAGCTGACTAGATCAAGCTTTTATACTTGTGCAAAGCCTTCACAACTGCCTCTACGTCACTCAAGTCATTATAAAAATGCGGGGACAAGCGAAGGTTTCCATCTCGACAAGATACGATGATATTGTCGGCTGCTAATTGCGCAACAAGGCC
>JASFRS010000081.1:0-10549 GCA_050114795.1 Sphingomonadales bacterium | reverse complement strand
TCGCCTTTACGTAGCGCGCGGGCGGCAGCAATTTTAATAAGCTCATTCGCCATTTCGCGCACACGCTTTTTCATCCGCGCCTTGCGCGCCTGCCAGCCGGAACCTCCTAATTTGTCTAATATGGATGCATTGGCTTCCCCACCATAGCGGGAGAGGACTTCGATATTCTCAACGGGCACATAAAGTCTGTCTCCACCCTGATAGGTCAGCCAGACACAATCATGAGGCGCGCCGGACACATCAATGGTCTGCAGACCCTCATATCGCCCAATGCCATGCTCGACATGGACAACCAAATCACCGGGCGCCAGCGAAGAGGCTTCCGAAATGAAATTCTCAGCCTTTTTGCTTTTCCTTGCACGTCGGATCAAGCGATCGCCCAACACATCCTGTTCGGTGATTAAACTGATGTCATCGGTGCGAAATCCACGTTCCAAAGCAACGATGCCAAGCCCGACGCGGGTTTTCGTCATGGCATGAAAATCTTCCCAACTTTCAATAGGCTGGGTTTTAGTCAGGCCGTGATCCGATAGAACATGAGCCAAGCGGTCCCTTGCCCCGCTGCTGTAGCTCAGCATCATGACTCGGCGTCCGGCTTTTTGTTCAGCTAGGATATGTTCAATACAGGCTTCATAGATATTGGTATTGGATGCCTGCCGTTCCGGTGCAAAATCCCGGGCCACATGACCACCTGCGTCCATTACATTGTTGCCTTCCGGCATGGAAAAAGGCGTGAAATGATGAGCGGACCAGTCTTCCTTTAATTGCGCCCAGTCCTCTTCCAAAAGATAAAGATGATGCGGCGCTAAGGGCTTATAGGGCGTGGAGAGGCTAAGATCTCCCTCACGAGCGGCTTTGCGCGTTTCATAATAATCCAAAATCGCACCATGACGTGCGATAGCGGCTTCGTCGACCTGATGGTCCAAGGTGATGGGGGTGTCTTCACTTAAGTAGTCGAAAAGCGTTTCCATTTCGCCATAGAAGAGCGGCAGCCAGTGTTCGGCCCCCTGAATACGTCGTCCTTCAGATATACCCGCATAGAGTGGGTCTTCTTCTGTGACGGTGCCAAATTCCGCCACATATCCCTGGCGGAAACGGCGAATGGCGTCCTTAGACATTGTCATTTCACCGGCAGGCACGAGGACATAGCGGTCAATGCGGGAAATGGTTCGTTGGTCTAAAGCATCAAAGGGACGAATGCTGTCAATCTCGTCCCCGAAGAAATCAATCCGCAGTGGATTTTCTGCACCGGCTGGAAATAAATCAACGAGACCGCCACGTATGGCGAATTCACCGGCTTCACCCACAGTTGTGGTGCGGTGATAGCCATTGGCGCTTAAATACTCACTCAGCGTCTCCAGATCCAGCTGAGCACCAGTCTCAAGGCACAGGCTCTCACCCGCCACATGCGCTTTGGGTGGCACTTTCTGCAAAGCGGAGTTTATCGTCGTTAGAATAATGCGCGCTGTGCTTTGCTTGCTGTTCGCTAAAAGCGCGAATGCGGCCATGCGATTTGCACTAATATCAGGGTGCGGTGAGACCCGATCATAGGGCAAGCAATCCCATGCGGGGATGGAAATGACCTCGACATCTGGCGCGAAGAAACGAAGGGCATCTGCCATGACCGCCAAACGCGCATCGTCACGCGCGACATGCATGATTGGTTTGGCAGGTGCGGCCTTGCGTGCAAGTTCAGCAAGGATGAGCGCATCTTGCCCCTCCGGCACGGACGAGAGTGTCAGGGAATAGGGTGTGCTTAGAATCTGGTCGAAGGGTAAAGTCATTAAGGCTTGGTCTTATTTAAATAATCAAGTTTCTGCATTTCCGCCATCAAGGGCGTATCGAAAATGTCCGGCAAATCCTCTTTACCGATAATCCAGCTTAAAATGGAGACGTCTTCTTCTTCCATAAGCCGCTCAAGCCAGGTGACATCTTCAGCGCTTAAGATCTCAATCCTTGAATCAACAAAGCTGCCCAAGATGATATCTGTTTCCTTGGTTCCACGATGCCAAGCGCGGAAGCTTAAGCGGCGGAGGCGGTCTTCGTCGATTTTTGTCATGCGTTTAAGTCCCGGAATTCTATTGACCACTTGTACTGATCACAACATCCATTAATGTCCAAGGGGTTTAGTCTGAGATGAGCGCGGAGGCAACCACCATGCGGCCAGAGATATTGTTTCCGTTGTTTCAAAGCGTCACAGCCTTGAAAGGCGTAGGCGATCGCGTTGCACAAATGCTCGAACGGCTCGCGGGGGAACGAGTCGTCGATTTAATCTGGCATGCACCGGTAGCTGCCATTGATCGCCGCCCAGTTCCAGATATCATCTCAACTGTCCCTGGACATGTGGCATCTTTGATTGTCGAAGTTGTGGCCCATCACCCTTCGCCGCGAAAGGGCAGCCCTTATCGTGTTCAGGTTCGCGATAAGAGCGACGAAATGAATCTCGTCTTCTTTAACGCTCGGTCAGATTATTTAAAGCGTATGCTGCCTGTTGGTGAAACGCGCTTGATATCCGGTCAAATTGAGGATTTTCATGGCGTAAGGCAGATGGTGCATCCGGACTATATTCTAAAGTCCGCTGAAAAAGGCAGTCTTCCGCCATTTGAGCCTGTTTACCCCCTCACTTACGGCATGACGTCAAAGCGTCTGCGCGCAATCATTGGTGAGGCCTTAAAAGTGGTGCCTGAACTTGATGAGTGGATGGACCCGCATTTAAAGGACGCGCAGGGTTTTTTAAGTTGGAAACGCTCCATTCATGCCCTTCACGACCCCAAACAGGCGGGTGTATTGGATGAAAACAGACCTGAACGTCGCCGTTTGGCTTATGACGAGTTATTCGCTAATCAACTAGCCCTGGCTTTGGTGCGTACAAAAATGCGTAAACGCACTGGGCGGCAAATGATTGCCAAAGGGAATAAGTCGGACTTAGTCCGTCAAAGCCTGCCATTCAAGCCAACGGGCGCACAAGACAGAGCCGTTGCAGATGTTATTGGAGATATGGAAAGCCCTGGAGCCATGCTGCGCCTGTTACAAGGCGATGTGGGGTCAGGCAAAACTTATGTAGCTTTGATGGCCATGCTTCATGCGGTTGATGCGGGTGTACAGGCAACCCTTTTAGCGCCCACTGAGATTTTAGCCCGGCAACATGGCACCAATCTGGCTGAAATGTTGAAGAACAGCGACGTGCGCCTGGAAGTTCTGACAGGCCGTGACAAAGGCAAAAAGCGTCAGGAGATATTGAGGCGCCTGGAAAATGGTGAAATCGATATTTTGGTCGGCACTCATGCGCTGATTCAGGGGGATGTCGAGTTCAAAGATTTGGGTGTTGCTGTTATTGATGAACAACATCGTTTTGGCGTGCATCAGCGTCTGATGCTTGCTGCAAAAGGTGAGGGCAGGCTTGATGTCTTGGTGATGACAGCCACCCCCATCCCACGCACGCTCACATTGGCTGTTTATGGAGAAATGGATGTCTCCAAACTGGATGAAAAGCCACCGGGACGCCAGCCGGTTGATACCCGTGTTATGCCTATTGAACGTCTTGATGAGGTTGTTGCGGCTTTACAAAGGGCGGTGTCGCAAGGGCAGCGTGCCTATTGGGTTTGCCCGCTGGTTGAAGAAAGCGATAATTCTGAGCTAGCCGCTGCTGAAGCTCGTCATGAGGCTTTGCTTCAGGTCTTTGGCGCACGTCGTGTTGGCCTCGTACATGGACGAATGAAGGCGCAGGACAAAGACGAGGTCATGCGTCGCTTTAAAAACGGGGATTATGACATCCTGGTTGCCACAACGGTTATTGAAGTCGGTGTGGATGTGCCGGATGCGACGATTATGGTGATTGAGCAGGCTGAACGTTTTGGCTTGGCGCAGCTTCATCAATTGCGAGGACGCGTCGGGCGAGGATCTGGCAAGTCCGTGTGTTTGCTGTTGCGTTCCAATCAACTGGGGGAGACAGCGACAGCGCGGCTTAAAATCATGCGGGAAACAGAAGATGGCTTCCGCATTGCTGAAGAAGATTTACGACTACGCGGCGGTGGGGAGCTGCTGGGGACCAAACAATCTGGCACACCTGCGTTTCGTATTGCTGATGTGGCTGTTCATGGGGATTTACTCCCGGCAGCCCAGGCGGATGCTCGTATGTTGGTCGAGAAGGATGCCGATTTAAAAAGCGCACGTGGTCAGGCCGCCCGCGTTCTGCTTTATCTATTTGAGCGCGATGCGGCCATTCGACTGTTGAGTTCGGGTTAGTCCGCCTGTGCCTTATCTTCCTGTCCGTGTGTTGCCAAGCGTCGGGCTGTCGCGCTGTCCATGACTGAGACTGGCCCATTGCTGTTTTTACCTGGTGTTACCAGTCCGGCGGAAATGACATATTTTACGCCTTCTTCAACGCTCATTTTTAAAAAGATACAATCTTTTCGAGGCGCAAATAGCAGAAAGCCTGATGTTGGATTAGGCGTGGTCGGAAGAAATAGATTCACCATTTCTTCTTCATTGATTGCGGCAACCTCACCCTGGGTGGGGGAGGTGACAAAGGCAATCGCCCATAGTCCTTTGCGCGGGTATTCGACTAAAACCACATCGCGAAAGGACATGGAGCTTTGGCTGGCCACGGTTTCAAAAATCTGTTTTAGCGTCCCATAAACAGTGCGCACCACGGGCATGCGATCAACAATACGTTCTCCGATGGTCAGAAGCTGGCGCCCAAAGAAATTTGCTGTTGTCATGCCAAGTAGGATGAGAAACAAGACCACAATAAGGACACCTAAGCCTGGCACGGAAAAGGGAAGATAAGTCTCCGGGTGATATTGCGGCGGTATGAGCGGGGTGACGCGACGATCAACCGCCACCACAAAAATATAGGTTAGGTATATGGTAATTGCGATTGGTGCAGACACCACAATGCCGGTTAGCAAGTAAGTGCGAAGCCGGGCAAGGAGTCCGCGTTTTGCGGCATGAGGTTCCGAATGTGTTTCCGGCTGTATGTTATCGTCTGACGACATCTTTGATCCTTAGCTTGACCAATAGGGTGTTAATCTGCCACATCTGATCTGCCTGCATATGGGGGTTCTCAGCGCGAATTAAAAGGCATTTCATGTTATTCGCTGATAACTAAATATAAAAATAACAAAGAGAGAAAACAGTGTTGCGCGTAGGACTTGTATTTTTGCTTCTTCTCACAGCCATCGCATTTGCAAATGCGGTGTCGACGACAGTTAATGTTCGAGAAGACCATGATGCATTTGCAAGACAGTTGTCAGAAGCTATGACATTGATGCGCGGTGGGCAAAGCGAAGATGCTCTAGAGATTTTACAGGAGCTTGCTTTGGCAGAATATGCGCCTGCTGAAGCGCAACTCGGATTAATGTACGCGAATGGCTTAGGCGTTGAAGTTGATCAACCGGTTGCTGTTATTTGGTTTTATCGGGCGGCTCGTCAGGGGCTTCCTTCCGCACAATTGGCTTTAGGAGCGATGTTGGCTGAAGGCCGTGGCGTTAGTGCGGACATGGAAGGGGCTTATATGTGGCTCACTTTGGCTGAAAAACGCTCAGAAGGTCGTGTTTCCGCGCGTGCAGAAGAGCTTTCTACAATTGTCAAAAATGGGCTGAGTGAAGAGGAGATTGCTGCTGCTGAAAGCCGTGTGCAAGCTTGGCGCCCAAATCGTCCTCTTCCATTAAATAGCCGATATTAATGAACCTATAGGGACTTTTCATAAACTCGATAAGTCTTATAAATTTCACATCCGATTGCGACTAATATATCGCGCATTGAATGATTATCTTCCAATATCCAGGATAGTTCAGCACCAGTAGCACCCTGGGCAGCAGTAGTTGTCCGTATGGTTTTAATCGCCATCAGAGCCATTATGCCACCGATACGGGATTTCTGCATTTCTTTCCTAACGCCCATAAGGGGAACGCGGACAACCTCCGGCCGCCCTTTTAGGAAACGATAAGCGAGTTTGGTCCAGCCAAAGGGCAAGAGAGATCCGTTCAAATCGGATATCCAACGATTAATGTCGGGGAGGGTTGCCATGAATGCAGCAGGTTCGCCGTCATATTCGACAATGCGTGTTGAATGCTCCTGAATCAAAGGTTTCAGGTCTTTCGCAGTTTTTTCCATTTCTGCCTGGGTCATGGGAATATAACCCCAATTATTTTCCCAGGCGTCATTGAATATATCGAGAACGATAGCAAGTTCGCTGTCAAAATTCTTTTTATTGATGTTTCGAATTTTGATGCGTTTATTCTGCGCACCTCGATCCGCAATCTTGTGAATATGCTCTGGAAATCCAGTCTCTATATCAAGCCAATAAGCATAAAGGTCTTTGGCTTTTTCAAAGCCAGCAGCTTCTACCAGTTCCTGATAGTAGGGCTTGTTATAGGCCATGAGAAAACAGGAAGGCGTATCAAAGCCGTCAATCAGCAGGCCGACTTCCTCATTGATAGATAGATTAAATGGCCCCATTACACGGGTCATGCCCTTGCCACGCAACCAGTCAGATGCGTGATCAAAGAGGTCTTGAGACAAGTTCTGATCGTTCAGGCAATCAAAAAAACCGAACTGACCTGTTCCTTCCCCCATATGTTGCTGGACGAGATCACATTTCTGCGCGCTGATTCGGCCAATAGGTTCACCATCTTTAGTCGCTAAGAAATAGGCGGCCTCAGCATGTTCAAAATAGGGATTAGTCTTTTTAGATAAGAGTTGGCTACGCTCCAGTTTTAACGGAGGTATCCAGTTCTTTTCCCCGGCCATAACCGTCCAGGGAACATCAATGAATTTTGCCAAATCCCTTTTATTTTCCACCTTTTCCAGGCGGTAACGCAATACTGTCGGTGCTGAGTTTTGGGACGTGGCGTGATGCCGATTACTCACGCTGCTTCCTTTGGATGGTCTGTATTTTTATTCTTTTCCATGCGGCGATCGCGGGGTGTTCCTTTGGCGACGCCGCCAGACAGGCGGGCAACCCAAGGGTAGCGTTCCGCTGCTGCGTCATCATAGCCCAAGTTAAACACAGTGGCGCTTTTCTTTTTACGGTCTTCGCGCTCATAAAGTGTGTTGAAGACTTTATCCCAGAAAAAATTGGTAATGCCAAAGTTGCCGTCTTCATCATGAAAATGGTGCGCCATATGGCGGCGTTTCATTTCAACAAGCATGGGGTGTTTGGGTTTATAGCTTAAATGCTGGATACAATGGCAGAATTCATAAAAACAGGTTGTAAACAAGCCTGTTGCGAATGCTGCAGCCGCACCACCAATGCCATCAAAGGCATAGCCGATTGGAATGGTTACGACGGCGATTGTCGGCAAGGTCGTGTAAAGTGCACCAAAAAGAATCTCTAAATGATGAGGATCTTGGTGGTGATCATAGTGAATACGCTTCCATGCTTTTGCCGTTAGGGGCGATTTGAACATCCAGCGCGAATGTAAGACATAGCGGTGCAAGAGATACCAAGCTAGTGGATAGGCCATGATCGATAAGACAACAGCTGCAACATTGGGCAGAATTGCTGTGCCATACATAAAGGCAACAACCGTTGAAATAAGGCCGATAAGGATATAGGCCTGAATGGCATAATATTGGAAATAAGCAACGACGAGCTGCTTCAAGGACATTTTATTTAGATAATGTGTCCGCTCAGTCCAAAAGCCCAATTTCAGTGCCACGATGATATTCTCCTCAGCCCACAATATGTGAAAGGGCCGTGTCCGTATTTGCCCAAATATAGGGTGTATAACATGTTTTGCCACATATTACCCTGAACCGCCAAGCCCAATGGCGTTGAATTAGGGCAAATTTGTGACCTTGGGAAGCTTTTGATCTATGGACTTACTACGGCGAAAGGCCACGCGATCTGATCCTTTTAGCCCAAAACGGAGCAAGACAAAGTAAATTCCGATCAGCAGGCTAAGGCCACCGAGTAATAATGTGTAGCGCGGGAGAGTTGGGAGAAATTCAAAACTAAGTAAGAGAATTGAACCTGCACCACCCCATAAAAGTGAACGGAAATATCCGTCTGAAAAAGGATGGATCTTGTCGATGACAATTAACTGAACCATGGCAGCTAAGGCTGTAACATTCACTGCAATTGCAGTCGCAATCGCCATCCCCATCGGGCCATATTTAGGCGTTAGGACTGCCCCTAATGCAAATAACACAGCCATACCTGACAAATTGTTGATGAGTGGTAGAACCCGTTGGCCAAGGACCTCAACCAAGGCAGCCGCAGGCCCGGTCATAGTTTCTATACTTCGCCCAAGGGTTAATATGACAATAATGGGTGCTGCTGCTGCCGCTTCAGTGCCAAAAAGAGCGACGACATCATGTCGTGTTATGATAAGGGCGCCAGCTAAGGGAAGGACCAACATTGTCGCCAATCTTGTTGAATAGGCGTACATGGTTTTAACTTCAGCCCAATTTACGCGCGCATGTACGGCTGCTAATGGGGCAAGTACATAATCAAAACTTAACCGAATGATGTGCAGCACCGACGCAATTTTACGTGCTATGCCGTAAAGCCCTGCGGCTTCGGCGCCAATTGCACCTGGTAGAAATGCGTTCAACAGAATCGGAGGCAACTCTGAGAAGCCCCGTTGAATTATATGGGTTGGTACAATCAAAGCCGAAAACCCGATTACTCCTAAGTCCGTTGCTCGCTTTACAGGCGTGTGCAGCAGTAATTTGAAGTCATAATGTTTAAGCATGAGGCGCAGTGATAGGACTGCAGCCAAGAGCAGGGAGGCTACATGTGCAGCAAATAAGCCAATACCGCCCCAACCTGCAAAGAAAAAACCGACAGCAAAGACTAAACGACTAAATTGTTCATAGAAGATACGAATGCGTATTTCCGGCCCGAAAGCCCGGCGCGCACGTACGGCGGATGTTGCGATTTCAGTCAAGGTCCAAACGGGCAGGGACCAGGCATAAAGAGCGATTGTTGCAGGAAGCATCTCGGCATCTGCATTGGCGACATTGAAAATCGGCGTAATAAAAGGGGCTATCAGCGTCAAGATCAAGGCAGCGAAAATGGAAAGTGCAGTTGTTGTAAGCAGTGCAAATTTAACGACTGCGTGGGCTGTTTCCTCATCTTTAGCCCCGGCGCCATAGCGTTGAAGGGCCGAGGTCATGGCCAATTCCGTTACTGCCGTTATCAGTTTTACATAACTAAGAAGGACAATGTAGAGGCCATATGTTGCCAAGCCGAACAACCGTGTAAAAACAGGCTGATTGATGACCTCCATCAAAGCGCCTAACCGACCTAAAAAGGCAAGTCCGGCCCCTTGAGCTATCAATTTTCGTCCATCAACCTCTTCGTGTTCCAAGTCATTCTTCCGTGTAAAATAAGACACTTAGGCCTAAAAGCAGAAATAGAATAAAAGGCGCCCATGCGGAGAGCAAAGGCGGAATAGCACCAAATTCACCAACTGCAAGCATGAAATTATCGGCAACAAAAAATGCAAAGCCAAGGGCCATGCCGAAAATAATCCGAATGAATAATTGACCACCGCGGGCAAGCCCAAAGGCAGCAACAGCACCAAGCAATGGCATCAAGATCGTCGCTAAAGGTCCCGCTATTTTATGATACAAAGCGGAACGCAGGACGTCTGTGGGATATCCTTCACGGCTTAAGTCCCTAATGCTACGTTTCAATGTGGTGTAATTAACTTTCTGCGGTTCGATCGCAAGCGCAATGAAGCGTTCAGCGGGAATTGAAACCGACCATGGTTCGCTGTCACTGCGCACCGTTGTAAAGCCAGGCAAGCTGAAGCGGGTAACTTCAAACAATGTCCATACGCCGTCAGTGTAAGTTGCAAAACGCGCCTTTGCTAGGCTCTGAAGATTTGCATTTGCGTCACGTTCATATAGCGACACATTGTCTAAGAGCAGAACCCGGCCACTTTGAACGATGCTGTCTACTTCAATAATGGTCGAACCGTCCAACATCCAAGACCGGTTCGCCGTTGTTGGCGGGTCTTTCAAATCCAAGGCAAAATCATTCTTCTCCCAATAATCCAATTTGGCATTGGCCTTAATAACCACGGTTTCATGAAAGAAAAAATGGCCGATTGAGATAAAGGTGCAAATGAGGATCGTGGGCGCAATCACATGATAGGCGGACAAGCCCGCCCCTTTCATGACGATAACTTCACTATGTTGATTTAATGTCGCCAAAGTTGCTACGGCACCCAAAAGTGCAGCAAATGGCGTAAATTGAGAAATCAATTGCGGGATGCGCAGTGCAAGATAATCAAGCAACGACTGAAATGTTGCTCCTTCGGGGGCCATAATTGCCTCTGAATTACTCATTAAATCCAGAACCTGCAATACGGACACCAAGCCTAGCAAAAATACCAGAAAGCGGATGATGAATAATTTGGCGACATAGCGCGCCAAAGTTCTCGACGGAAACAACAACCGTCTCATGTGTCGCCAGCCATTCATACCGTGTGCTCCTTTTGCACCAAGGACTGGATTTTCTTCACTGCGGTCACCACCAGATTGACGACGACATCAAGCGCCCGGGTCGGTTGCGCACCAACTTTATAAACGG
>JASFRS010000080.1:0-10596 GCA_050114795.1 Sphingomonadales bacterium | reverse complement strand
AAAGATTGAAGATGTTCTCCACTCAAAACGGCATGGCGATCGATAAGCATGTCCAGACGCGGCTTGCCCAAAACGTGAGCCATGAGGACTTCAGCATCCAGGCGTGGCGTGACAACCGCGGCCTCTTCGAGCTTTTGCGCGGCCATACGCAAGGCATCCTCGACCCGCCCGGTCACGCCTCACTCATCTGTGCCAGGCGTGCAGCCTGATCTTCTGCTTGCAGGGCCTGGACCACTTCTTCCAGCCCCTCTCCTTCCAAAATCTGATCCAATTTATGGAGCGTGAGATTGATGCGATGATCCGTTACCCGCCCTTGCGGAAAATTGTAGGTGCGAATGCGTTCTGAACGATCCCCCGATCCCACTTGCGCCCGACGCGCATCCGCACGCTCACGATCCACTTTTTCACGTTCCAACTCAAAAAGACGGGCGCGCAGAACCTTCATCGCCTTTGCCTTGTTTTTATGCTGGGATTTTTCATCCTGCTGCGAAACAACAAGGCCAGTTGGAATGTGAGTGATACGAACAGCGGAATCCGTCGTATTAACAGACTGCCCACCAGGGCCAGATGCCCTGAACACATCAATGCGCAAATCTTTGTCATCAATATGAACATCGACATCTTCAGGTTCTGGCAATACGGCAACCGTTGCGGCGGAGGTATGAATACGTCCTCCGGCCTCAGTCGTTGGAACTCTTTGAACACGATGCACGCCGGATTCAAATTTTAATTTGGCGAACACGCCCTGACCGCTGACATTGGCGATGACCTCTTTAACCCCACCAACATCACCGGACGACATGGAAATCGGTTCTACCCGCCAGCCCTGACTTTCCGCATAACGCTGATACATGCGATAAAGGTCACCAGCGAATAAAGCCGCCTCATCCCCACCGGTTCCGGCCCTTATTTCTAATATAGCCGGACGGGCATCCGCTGAATCTTTTGGCAGAAGAGATATAGCCAGATCATGTTCCAGCGTCTCAATACCGGACTTCAACTCTTCAGCCTCCGCCTCCGCCAGGTCCCGCATATCTTTATCGACATCAGGATCATCACGCAGGGCAATGGCATCTTCAAATTCACTCTTTGCAGATTGAAGCTTTTGGGCCGCTTCGACAACATCCCGAAGCTCCGCAAATTCACGGCTGAGCTTGGCAAAATCCTGGCCTTCCAAGCCTTCAGGATTGGCAAGGCGATGCTCTAAGAATTCATAACGATCTGTGATCTGTTTGATTTTGGCTTCGGGTATCATGTTACGGCCTTTATTGAGTTCAGAAGAAGATAAAGCGCGTTATTCGCTAAGCTTCTTCAAAACGGCGCGTTACATTTTCCACGACTGAGGCCAGCGGGACAAGCTCTTGCTCCCCATTATCAAGGTCACGCAATGTCACTTGATTTTGATCCAGTTCATCATCGCCCATGATTATGGCGAAACGAGCGTTCGCCGCATTCGCGCGCTTCAGGCGTTTTTTCATATTGCCCTTGAAACCATGGTCGACACTATGACCCGCGAGGCGCAAATTATGCGCAATGCTTAATGCGAGCTGTTCCGCCCGTTCCCCCATCGGAATAATTGCGATGGGACGATCTGTTGCCTCCGGCAAATCTGCCAGCATGGACAGGCGCTCAATGCCCGCTGCCCAGCCAACCCCAGGAGTTGGCGACCCACCCATGGTTTCAATCAGCGCATCATAGCGACCACCAGCGAGCACAGTACCCTGCGCACCCAAATCAGTGGTGATGAATTCAAAAGCCGTATGGGAATAATAATCCAAACCACGCACCAAGCGCTGGTCATGGACATAGTCCACACCCAATTGTGTCAGCCCTTCGCAAACCGAATTAAAAAATGCTCGGGCCTCATCTGTCAGATAATCAATGATTAAAGGCGCATCAGCGACAAGCATGCGGTCGCCTTCATCTTTTGAGTCCAATATCCGCAATGGGTTCTTTTCAAGACGCAAAACACTGTCTTCGCTCAACTTATCCTTATGAGCGCTAAAATAGGCGACCAAAGCCTCCCGATAAGCATCACGGCTTGGGCCGTCACCCAAAGTATTTAAGTGCAGCTTTACGCGGCCTTTCAAACCCAATTCATTCAAAAGGTCATGAGCAAAACTGATCAATTCAATGTCAGCCTGCGGTTCGGCAACACCCAAAATTTCAGCATCAATCTGATGGAACTGCCGATAACGGCCCTTTTGCGGACGTTCATAGCGAAAGGCCGGGCCATGAGCGTAAAGCTTTAGGGGCAGATGCTGCTGCATCCCGCCTGAAATAAACGCGCGAGCGATGCCTGCTGTGAATTCAGGGCGCAAGGTTAAGCTTTCCCCACCCCGGTCTTCAAAGCTGTACATCTCTTTAGTCACAATGTCAGAGGCATCGCCTAAGGTACGCGCAAAGACACCCGTAAACTCGAAAATCGGAGGATCAATTGGCTCAAACCGATAGCGTCGGGCAATATCTTGAAACCGTTCCACGACAAAAGCGTGGCGGCGCGCATCTTCCCCGAAAACATCCTTGGTGCCACGAACCGGCTGCAGCTTATTCATGAAGCCTGTGCCAGTTTCGCATTTTCCGCGTCGATTTCAGCAGCTTTTTTCTCTACCAGTTTAACAATATGATCAATCATATCGCCATCTTCCACATGATGATCTGTCAAGCCGGACAGATACACCATATGTTTCCCGCCACCGCCACCAGTCAGACCGATATCAGTTTCGCGCGCTTCACCAGGGCCATTCACCACGCAACCGATGATGGACAAAGACATTGGCGTGTTGATATGCGCCAAACGCTCTTCCAATGTTTCAACAGTTTTAATGACGTTAAAGCCCTGCCGTGCACAGGATGGGCAGGAGACAATTTTTACACCACGATGGCGGATGCCAAGTGATTTCAAAATATCAAAGCCAACCCGGACTTCCTGCACAGGGTCTGCTGAGAGAGATACACGGATCGTGTCCCCGATGCCTGACCACAGCAACATGCCGAGGCCAATAGAGGACTTAACCGTACCCGGAATCATTCCGCCGGCTTCAGTAATGCCTAAGTGCAGCGGATAATCGCATGCATCAGCTAAACCCTGATAAGCAGCGACCGCTAGGAATACATCTGATGCTTTGACCGAAATTTTAAATTCCCGGAAGTCATTGTCTTCAAGAATTTTCGCGTGCTCTAGCGCACTTTCAACCATGGCATCGGGGACCGGTTCACCATATTTCTCAAGCAAATGACGCTCTAAAGATCCAGCATTCACACCAATCCGCATGGCGCAGCCATTGGCCTTGGCGGCATTCACGACTTCCTTCACCCGTGCCGCTGACCCAATATTGCCCGGGTTAATCCGCAGACAAGCCGCACCCGCATCTGCGGCTTCCAACGCCCGCTTATAATGGAAGTGAATATCCGCAACGATAGGCACTGTTGCAGCGCGACAGATTTCTTTTAAAGCCGCGGTTGATTCTTCATCGGGACAAGACACTCGAATGATGTCCGCTCCGGCCTCTTCCGCACGGCGCACTTGCTCAATCGTCGCCTTTGCATCAGACGTAAGCGTATTGGTCATGGTTTGCACGGCAATCGGTGCATCACCGCCAACAGGCACATTGCCCACCATAATCTGGCGGCTTTGACGACGCAGGATATCGCGATAAGGTCTGACACTCATAAGGGCTTCACCTAAGAAATCTGTGTGGGAAATCCACTTTAGCCAATATCAATCAAGCATCGACGGACCACGTCGACCCTTGCGCTCGCGAACATGCAGAAATGCCCCGCAAAACTCAAGAAAAACTGTGATTTTTTTCAACTATGATCGCGATCAGCCTGCGCAGTGTTCCAATCCGACGGGCTTAGAGATATGCCGCGACGAACACCTTCTTCCGGGCCCAGCGGGCCGCTACTCCAGTCACCCAGGCGCAAAACCACGCCTCCGGCATTGCCGGTTGTCATTTCAACTTCTTCTTTGGCGGTCACAGTGAAGCTATTGCCCGCTTTCATGACACCTGAGTAAAGAATATCCGTTCCATGAGTGATATGGATCCAACTATCTGCAATTGCTTCAACCACCATGTCCTGACGCGCGACTTTAGACTCTAGCGTTTTGGCCTCAACCTCAGCCCCCGTCTTTGAAATTTCGGCCATTTCCACCGGAGCATCAATCTGTTCCACCACATCAGAGGCATCGACCTCTTGATCAAGATCAGCCACAGCTTCCTCTTCCCCGCCAGCGCCGGGGGCAAATTTCTCAATCTCACCGCGATGTAGTTCTTCGCTTGCCGCGGCAACAGTCGTCTTCGGCAAGACAGGACTTACAGCCACATCAACTGGGTCAGTATTCAATGAAAACCATGTTCCATAAGCTGCAATTGCAACAACTAGCCCACCCAAGATCATAGCTCGCGTTGGGCGTCGGGATTCAGCAGGCGGCTCTTGTAGCGCAAAATTATAAACCGGTTCTTCCAATTGTACTTCAGCTTTATATTGGGCACTAATGGAAGCCTCATCAAGGCCAAGCCTGCGTGCATAACTGCGCACAAAAGCGGATGCATAGACACCACCTGGCAACTCTTTAAAATCTTCTTCTTCCAAGGCTTTTAAATAACGTTCAGGGATGCGCGTCTCTCTTGAGATTTCCTCAATTGTCAGCGCCAATTCCTCGCGTTTATCAGTTAAGCGCTGCCCAAGGTTTTTCACCTCTTCTTTTGCCTGATTAGATATATCTTCGGTCATAATTCTGGCTACTACCCCGCTTGCGCTAAGCCATGTCAGGCGACATCAAATCACCTCCGTATTTCAGGATGCACGTTCAAACCAAAAATTTGATTAAGCTGCCTTGGCCCTCCCCATTTGACCAAGCCTGCTTTGATTCTGCCCCAAAAATACAACCTTCGGCTTCTTTATCAGCCACTTTTTACTTTTCATTAGTCAAAATTAAGTTGGGGCCTTAAGTCAACCATTGATTCTACAATGACTTAGATTCTTACGAATCAGATAGGAATATTGTGCAATTCGGCAAATTCTATCGCATAGCCACGCACACTATGATCTGGTTTGGATAGGAGCGACTCGGCGAAAGAAGAGACAGATTCAAGGTTTAAAGACCTGATCATCAGCTTAACAGGTGCAATACCCGCTGGTGACATGGACAAGCGACGCAGCCCCAAACCGATAAGCACCATCGCCTCTAACGGACGACCGCCAACTTCACCACAGACGGACACGTCAACGCCCTGGCTATTACAAATGGACACGACCTGATGAATGAAGTTCAGTGCTGCCGGAGATAACAAATCATAACGATCCGCCAATTTAGGATTGGAGCGGTCCGCCGCAAAGAAGAATTGCAACAGATCATTGGTGCCAATAGCCACAAAATCCACGCGCGGTAATAATGTGTGAAGCTGCCAGGCAAGCGATGGCACTTCCAGCATTACGCCGATCCGCAATGGCTCCGGCACTGGGCGGCCCATACGCTTAAAGAAGGCAACTTCTTCTTCCACAATTTCTTTAGCTGCATCAAACTCCGCAACCTCGGCGACCATCGGAAACATAAGGTCTAAGCGACGTCCTGCCGCAGCTTTCAACAAAGCGCGGGTTTGCAATTTAAGCAGAACCGGGCGTTCTAAAGCGACACGAACCGCACGCCAGCCCAAGGCCGGGTTTTCCTCATTCGTGTCTGAAGAGACATAAGGCACGCGCTTGTCGCCGCCGATATCAACCGCACGAAAGACGACCGGCTTGCCATCCGCCTCATCCAACACTTCTCGATAAAGATTCGTCTGCGCCTGGAGCCGTGGCAGCGTTGAGGCCACCATGAATTGAAACTCCGTACGGAACAAACCAATGCCAGCGGCACGCGTTGCCTTCAGGCTATCAAGGTCTGCCTTCAAACCGGCGTTAATCATCAAATCAATGCCGACGCCATCTTTTGTCACTGCAGGCAGGTCCAAGACCTGTGCATAGCGGACTGCACGCTCCTCCCGCTGCTCGATGGCGTGTTCATAAACCTCAATGGTCTCGGATGTCGGGCGGACAAAAAGCTGACCATGTTCCGCATCAACAATCAGCAGATCGTCCGGCTCAATCATATCTGAAGCATTTTTGATCCGGCCCAAGACGGGAATACCCATAGCCCGTGCGATCAAGGTCACATGCGCTGTCGGTGAGCCTTCCTCAAGAACCAGACCGCGAAGGAATTCACGGCTGTATTCGAGCAATTCCGCAGGCCCCATTGACCGGGCAATAACAATACTGTCTTCAGTTAAGCCTTTGGCCGCAGCGGACGCCATTTGCCCCGTCAAAATCCGAATCAAACGATTCGCCAGATCATCCAGATCATGCAAACGTTCCAATAAATAAGGGTCATTCGTTTTGCGCATTGAGGCACGAGTACGTTGCTGTACCCGTTCCACCGCTGCTTCAGATGTCAGGCCCTGCTCAATCGCCTCATCAATACGCGCCGCCCAACCGCGATCAAAGGCGAACATTTTATAGGTTTCAAGGATATCGCGATGCTCACCGATATGCCCGATATCGCTGGCAGACATAATGCGGTCGATTTGCGCGCGCATGGCTCGGAAAGCTGCGCGAATGCGTTCCTTTTCTTTATCAACATCATCCGTCACTGTTTTAATGATGTTGACGCGGGGCTGATGGAAGATAGCTACGCCTTGGGCAACACCATCTACAAGGCGCAACCCTTCCAGGGTCTGCATAGCCCTTTTGGACGCGATCTCCCTGGCCGCAAGCGCTTCATCAACCAAGCCACCCACGCCCATGATTTCAGCCAGCACCATGGCGACAGTTAAAAGCGCATCCACTTCTTCACTGACAAAGTGGCGGGGCTCAATGGTTTGAATGGACAATACGCCAATCGGACGCCCGGACCTTAGGATCGGCACACCAAGGAAAGAGTGATAAGCCTCCTCCCCCGTTTCAGGGCGATAAGCGAAGTCAGGATGTTCTCGCGCCTCAGCTAAATTGAGAGGCACACCCGTTTCGGCAATCACACCGACAAGACCCTCACCAATGGCAAGGCGCGTCCGGTGGATAGCCTCTTTCTTCAGACCTTGAGTGGCGAATAATTCCAGCGCGCCATCAGGGACAACGGCGTAAATTGAGCAAACTTCGACATCCATCGTCTCAGCGATTTCGCGGACGACTTGCGCAAGCCGGGCTTCACCGTCACTCACTTCCGCCATCAAAGAATGCAGACGGCGCAAAAGTGCGCGCGGGGCGCTTATGGCCTCGCCAACGGGTGTCATTTTATTTTTCTCTTCCCTCCAAAAATTCGGCCGCCTGCCCGACGAGATTTTGAATAATCTCCGCGCAGGGGCGAACGGATTTTACCATACCCACGCTTTGCCCTGCCATCAAAGAACCTGTGTCCACATCCCCATCGACAACAGCTCGACGCAGTGCCCCGGACCAGAAATGTTCTATTTTCAATTGCGCTTCTTTCTGGTCAACGTCGCCGGCATGATAAGCTGTAATTACGTCACGCTGCAAATTTGTGAAATCTTCCGTACCTTTATTCTTAAGCGCACGCACTGGAATCACAGGGAATTTCGGGTCAATTTGAACTGTCGCCACAGCGTCGCGGGCAGACGCACGAATGAAAGCTTTTTTGAAATTTTCATGGGCAACGGATTCATCGGCACAAACAAATCTTGTACCCAATTGCACGCCAGCCGCACCCATCTGCAAATAGCTGACGATGGCTTCGCCGCGTCCGATACCACCGGCGATAAAAACTGGGACATCGGTAATCTCAGGCAAAATCTCTTGCGCCAAAACCGCCGTCGACACAGGTCCGATGTGACCGCCTGCCTCTGAGCCCTCAATAATCAGTGCATCAACACCTGAACGCACCAATTTTTTGGCCAAAGCCAGCGCCGGGGCAAAACACATGAGCTTTGTACCTGAAGCTTTTAACTCGGCAATTGCCCATCCCGGCGGTAAGCCACCGGCCAGAACCACATGGCTGACTTTTTCTTCAACGACGACTTGAACAAGGTCCTTCAACTGAGGATGAAGTGTAATCAAATTTACGCCGAAGGGCTTATCTGTCAGCGCTCTAGTCGCACGGATTTCCTCACGCAGGATCTCAGCTGGCATAGAACCACTGGCAATCACGCCAAAACCACCTGCATTTGAGATTGCCGAGACGAGGTTACGTTCTGAAACCCAGGTCATCGCGCCCCCTAAAATGGCGTATTTTGTCCCTAGAAATTCTGTGCCTTTCGCCCATAATTTTTCAAGCTTCGCCAAACCCTTTTCAGGGAATGTTTCAATCAATGGTGTTTGCGCCATGAGTTTTTAAGCATCCAATTCATAGGCCGTGTGCAAGGCACGCAGCGCGAGTTCCGTATATTCCGCATCAATCAATACGGAAATCTTAATTTCTGACGTTGAAATTACCTGAATATTGATCCCTTTTTCAGCCAACGTCTGGAACATGGTTTGCGCCACACCAGCATGGGAACGCATACCAACACCAACGACTGAAATTTTCACCACATCTCTGTTTGAAATCAGACGCTTATACCCAATTTTACCAACAGCAGTTTCAATAACATTAAGAGCCCGCGTACATTCTGCATCCGGCACAGTGAAAGTCATATCGGTTGCGCCGTCATTGTGGCTGACATTCTGGACAATCATATCGACATTGATATTCGCATCCGCCAGCGGACCAAAAATGGCTGCGGAAATACCCGGCTGATCCGGCACTCCAATCAAAGTGATTTTGGCCTCCTGCTTTGTATAAGCGATACCGGTAACCAGTTGTTGTTCCACTATTTCATCCTCATCCACAACCAAAGTGCCAGGCAGGTCTTCAAATGATGACAAAACCTGAAGGCGTACATTCTGTTTCATTGCCAGTTCGACAGAGCGGGTTTGCAGAACCTTTGCCCCTAAAGACGCGAGTTCCAGCATTTCTTCATAAGTGATGCGTTCGATTTTACGCGCGCGCTTCACAATGCGCGGGTCAGTCGTATAAACGCCGTCCACGTCTGTATAAATATCACAACGATCAGCCTTAATCGCTGCCGCTATGGCTACTGCTGACAAATCTGAACCGCCACGCCCAAGCGTCGTAACGCGATTATCAGGGCCCAAACCCTGAAAGCCGGGCACAACAGCCACTTGGCCCTGGCCCAAGCGACTCTCGAGTTCCTGCGTATCAATATCTATAATGCGCGCTGCGCCATGCGCTCCGGTTGTGGTAATCGGCACTTGCCACCCTTGCCACGACCGGGCTTGTACGCCCATGGTTTGGAGAATAATCGACAAGAGTCCGGTCGTTACCTGTTCGCCAGTGGAAACAACGGTGTCATATTCCCGGGCATCATGAAGCGGGGCCGCCTGGCGACATAATTCAACCAACCGGTCCGTCTCTCCGGCCATAGCAGAGACCACAACGACAACCTCATGCCCTTGATCAACTTCCTTTTTCACGCGCTTGGCCACATTGCGGATCCGATCTAGATCAGCAACGGACGTGCCGCCGAATTTTTGGACGATGCGAGCCATAAATAAAACGTCTTCCCTGTATCGCAATGCGGATAAACTGAAATGCAAAGCCGCGCCTGCTTGATAAGGACTTGAGAGCCTTTAGGCAAGACGCGGACCATGCTATGGAGCTAAGAAAAGGCAGGATCATGACGAAAAATAGTGAAATGCGAGAAAAAATGCAGACTCAGAATTCTACCATCGATGCACAGGAAATCGAAAAATTCGCACGCATTTCAGATAGTTGGTGGGACTTAAATGGTCCGTTTAAGCCATTGCACGCCTTAAACCCTGCCCGCCTGACTTATATTCGCGATCAACTTTGCACACATTTCATGCGTGATATGCACAGCCTAAAACCGCTGAAAGGTCTAAAAATTCTGGACATCGGATGTGGCGGTGGTCTGCTGTGTGAGCCGTTATCTCGTTTAGGTGCAGAAATTACCGGTGTTGATGCAGCGGGAGAAAATATCGCTGTTGCCTCTTATCACCGCGATCAAATGGGTCTTGAAATTAACTACCGTCATACAACGGCAGAAGCATTGGTTGAAGAAGGCGCAAAATTCGATGCCATCATCAATATGGAAGTGATTGAACATGTGGCCGATGTCGATGTCTTTCTAAAAGCTTGTTTTGATTTACTGAAAGATGACGGCATTCTGCTGGTTTCAACCTTGAACCGGACATTGCGCAGCTATGTAATGGCCATTTTAGGGGCTGAATATATTCTCCGCTGGCTCCCCCGCGGCACCCATGACTGGGACAAATTCCTAACACCTGAAGAATTAGCGGCAGCCCTGGTCAAAGCGGGTTTTAAAGCGCCCAAATTCGAAGGTCTGAATTTTGATTTGTTAAAAAGAGATTGGGCGGTCAAACCAGGCGATACCGCTGTTAATTATGTAGGCAGCACAACAAAATAGTCAAAACTGGCGTAAATGCGCTAACTGCCTATAATGTCCGAATGGATGACAGGCAATTTTATGCACGGGCTTTTCTCATCGCCCTTTTGGGTGTCATTACCCTTGTTGCCTATCAGCTTATTTCACCACTATTGGGGCCTCTCGTCTGGGCAGC
>JASFRS010000079.1:0-10644 GCA_050114795.1 Sphingomonadales bacterium | reverse complement strand
CCACACCCTCTTTAACAGGTGTTTGCGGCTTATAACCAACATCTTGGACAAGCGCTTCCACATCTGCATAAGTATCCGGAACATCACCGGGCTGCATGGGGAGCAAATTCTTTTCCGCCGTCTTACCCGTCGCTTCTTCAATAGCCGAGATATAATCAAGAAGCTCAACAGGGCTTTGATTTCCGATATTATAAACCCGCCAAGGTGCTTTACTTGTTCCCGGATCAGGTGCCTCACCACTCCAATCGGGATTGGGGGCTGCGACAGTGTCCAGAGTGCGCACAACACCTTCAACAATGTCATCGATATAAGTAAAATCCCGGCGGTGATTGCCATAGTTGAAAACATCAATGGGCTCGCCAGCCAGAATATTCTTTGTAAACAGAAACAGCGCCATATCCGGCCTGCCCCAGGGACCATAAACCGTAAAGAAACGCAGACCCGTCGTTGGCAGCCCATAAAGGCTGGAATAAGTATGCGCCATCAGCTCATTTGCTTTTTTCGTCGCCGCATAAAGAGAAAGGGGATGATCCACATTGTCATGGACTGAGAAAGGCATTTTCTCATTCGCACCATAGACTGATGAGGATGACGCATAGACCAGGTGCTCAACATCATTATGACGACAGCCTTCCAGGATATTCATAGTCCCGACAATATTTGCATCGATATAAGCATGAGGATTTTCAATCGAATAACGCACACCCGCCTGCGCCGCTAAATGGACAACGCGATCGAATTTCTCATCGGCAAAGAGTTTCTCCACCCGCGCACGATCAGCAATGTCGCATTTAATGAATTCAAAAGTCCCGGGACTGTTTGAAAGGCGCCGCGCCTGTGGATAAATATCTTCGGCATTCGGGTTTTCGAGATATGCCTTAATCCGCTGAAGCCGCGCTTCTTTCAAGGACACATCATAATAGTCATTGAGATTATCAACACCTATAACATCATCGCCACGAGCCAGAAGATACATCGCCACATGGGCGCCGATAAATCCGGCCGCCCCAGTCACCAGAATTTTCATTGCCTAATCCTATTTACAATCGTCCGTCAGTGGCGTTCTTAGGCAGTGCTGACTTCACATCATAAAGCACTGCACCTTCCCCACCCCATTTCCGAATGGCTTCCGCACCCATATCCACAAACTCTTGATGCGCAACAGCTAAAACAATGGCGTCATATCTGCCCTGCTCTGGGTTACCTACCACTGCAATACCCAGTTCTTCCTTGGCCATATCAGTATCAGCCCAGGGGTCATAGACATCCACATCCATACCATAACGGCTTAGCCCGGCTATAATATCTGTGACTCGCGTATTCCGCAGATCAGGGCAATTTTCTTTAAATGTCAAACCCAGAACCAGTGCCTTCGCGCCCTTGACCTTATGGCCTTTATGAATGACCAGCTTTGCTACTTCATCAGTCACAAAACGGCCCATACCATCATTAATCCTGCGCCCGGCCAGAATGACCTCAGGGTGATAGCCTATCTCCTGCGCCTTATGCGTGAGGTAATAAGGATCAACGCCGATACAATGGCCACCAACAAGTCCGGGTTTAAAGGGTAAGAAATTCCACTTTGAACCCGCAGCTTCCAAAACCTCATGTGTATCAATATCCAGGCGATTGAAAATGAGGGATAGCTCATTCACCAGCGCTATATTCAAATCGCGCTGCGTATTTTCAATAACCTTCGCAGCCTCTGCAACTTTGATAGATGATGCTCTATGCGTTCCCGCCTTAACAACGGAGCAATATAATTCATCTACGACATCCGCAATTTCAGGCGTTGACCCGGATGTTATTTTCACAATTGTCGGCAATCTGTGTTCTTTATCGCCGGGGTTAATTCGTTCAGGGCTGTAGCCTGCAAAGAAATCCTCGTTGAATTTTAGGCCCGACATCTTCTCCAAAATCGGAACGCAAACTTCTTCCGTGCAGCCGGGATAGACTGTTGATTCATAAATGACCAGATCACCTGGTTTTAGCGCCTGCCCCACCAGCACACTTGCATCATGCAAAGGTATCAAATCCGGTCGGCGATGACGGTCAATCGGCGTGGGAACGGTCACGATAAAGATTTTACAGTCTTTTAAGTCAGCGGCATTAGAGGATAGCTCTAAATATTTCGCCTGTTTCAGCTCCTCCCCGCTCACTTCCAAAGTATTATCAACACCGGTAGACAATTGGGCAATCCGGCCTTCATTGATATCAAAACCAAGTACCGAACGGAGCTGGCCAAATTCGACCGCCAGCGGCAAGCCCACATAGCCAAGACCGATCACTGCTATACGTGCAGCGCTTAAATCATTCATCCCTTTCCCCCGAACCAAAATTCAAAAAAATAATGATCCCCAATTCACTTCATGCAAAATACATCATCAGTTATTAAAATCTGGATGATAAACAAGCTATAAAGCCCAATTCCAAGACTTCAATGGGGGAAATCAATTAACATGGCAAAGAAAGTTCACTTGATAGCTGCGGCCCGGCCAAATTTTATGAAGGTGGCTCCTTTGTTTCATGCCTTAAATGCAGCCGATGATTTTACCCCTGTGCTGATCCATACGGGCCAACATTATGATGCTAATATGTCCGATAGCTTCTTTCAGGATCTAGAACTCCCCAAGCCCCATTATCATCTGGGCGTTGGCAGTGGCACCCATGCGGAACAAACCGGTGGGGTAATGATCGCCTATGAGAAAATCTGCATGGAAGACAAACCAGATTGGATCATTGTCGTTGGCGATGTGAACTCAACTGCCGCCTGCGCCATGGTCGGCACTAAATGCTGGGTTCCCGTTGCGCACCTTGAGGCAGGGTTGCGCAGCCGTGACCGAAAAATGCCTGAAGAAATCAATCGATTGGTCACTGATGCAATCGCAGACGTGCTCTGGACTCCTTCCCCCGATGCCGATGAAAATCTCGCGCTGGAAGGCGTTGATCCAGCCCGCGTCACGCGGGTGGGCAATATCATGATGGATAGTTTCGAGCTGATGCGAGATAAGATCGAAGCCAGCAATGCCTTGGAAACATATGAATTGGAGTCGCGATCCTATGGCATTGTCACACTGCACCGTCCTTCCAATGTGGATAAAAGGGCTAAGCTTGAGCAGATCACTTCGCAACTCAAAGCCGCGGCGGCCAAATGCCCACTGATCTTTCCCGTCCATCCACGCACCCGTAAACAGCTTGAAACTTTCGGCCTCTGGGATGATTTAAACAACGCATCTGGCGTTAAGCTTGTCGAACCCATCAGCTATCGACCCTTTATGAGCCTGGTTGCAAACGCGCGTTTTGCCCTGACGGATTCGGGCGGTATTCAGGAAGAAACCACCTATCTCGATGTCCCCTGCCTGACCTTAAGAGACAATACGGAACGCCCGATTACCTTGGAACAGGGCACAAACCGCCTCATCAAACCTGATATGATTTTATCATCCGTGGAAGATGTCTTGAAAGGCAATTGGCAGCACGGCATCCGTCCTGAATTCTGGGACGGCCATACGGCCGCACGTATTTTGGAAGATCTTCGAAAAAGATCTTAAGCTTGCTGGGCATGGAATGTCGTCGTTCCTTCAACCAGCTCAAACAAACGATCGGGATTAACTGGTTTCGAAATGACATCTGTCATGCCCGCTTCACGATAGCGTTTATATTGACCGACCATAGCATGAGCTGTCAGTGCAATAATCGGCACTTTTTTCATGCCCCCGCCCATAGCCCGGATTTTTTTGGTCACACTTAACCCATCTAAGACAGGCATCTGCACGTCCATCAAGATGATATCAAAAGGTTTTTCTGCAATCCGCTCAAGGGCCACAACGCCATTTTCAGCAACAACGACCTCATGCCCACGTTTCTCAAGCAGAGAACAGATAAGAAGTTGATTAATTTGGTTATCTTCAGCAAGCAGTACCCGCCTCTTTACGACATCCGTATCATGGCCAACAGTGTCTTCTCCACCAACGCTTTCTTCTCTCGCTGCCTGATCCAAGGGCACGGTAAACCAAAACCGGCTACCCACACCTGGCTCGCTGGAAAAGCCGATCGTGCCACCTAAAAGCTCAACAATTTCCTTTGAAATCGCCAGACCTAAGCCACTTCCCTCATGCTCTCGATCCAGAGAGTCATCTGCTTGGCGGAAACGTTCAAAAATATAGTGATAAGCATCGCGCGGCACACCGACGCCAGTATCAGTGACGCTTACAGTTGCGACCACTTTGCCCCAGTCATTAGCCTCCAGCGCCGTCGAAATTGTGACACTGCCTTCTTTGGTAAATTTGATGGCATTGCCTACTAAGTTGAACAAGACTTGACGAATTCGATCCGCATCGCCATAGAGCGGCGTCACAGTCCGCGGACCAGCCTGGTGACTTAGATGCAGCCCCTTGGCTTGAGACTTCACCTGCAAGACACTGACCACATCATCGACCAAAGATTTTAAGTCAAATTCTCTCGGCCTTTGCTCAATATGACCAGACTCTAGCCGGGAAAGGTCAAGAATATCATTCACGACAAGCAGCAACGCTTCCGCAGAAGATTTGGCAATTTCCAGAAGTCGGCCCTGCTCTTCATTCAGCGGCGTATCCTTAATGAGTTCAAGCATACCCATAACACCTGACAAGGGCGTTCGAATTTCATGACTCATATTCGCGATAAAGGCTGATTTGGCGCGGTTTGCTTCCTCCGCCACATCCCGTGCAGCTATTAAGTCCTGCTCCATTCGTTTACGTTGAGATATATCCGTATGCGTTCCTACCACACGCAGCGGCTGTCCTGCGGAATCAAAAGCAACTGTTTGCCCACGGGAAAGGAACCAGCGGTAAACGCCATCTTTGCATTTCAAGCGATACTCATAAGAGAATGGTGCTGCCATACCTTTGCGATATTCTTCTAAAACACCATCACGACGATCAATAGCCCGCCCCACTACGCTCTGGCGAAAATCCGGATGAATACTATTCACCCAAAAATCAAAATCCACGTCAATTTCGCCAGGTTTATAGCCTAATTGTTCCAGCCAGCGCGGGCTGACATAGACCTCTCCGGTTTGCAAATTCCAGTCCCAGAGCCCGTCAGCGGCACCCTCTAAAGCGAATTCTAATCGCTCTTTCTCTTTGATTGTCGCTTCATCGGACAAACGTTGTTCGGTGACGTCCTTGTGGATACCAATGATGAGATCAGCTTTTCCATCAGCACGGAACTGAACCGTCAAGCATTGCAGGTGAAGCCATCTCTCTTCACCTGCAACAAGAATGCGAAAGACTTTTGACAGAGATGATTTTTGACCCTCCACCAGATCATCCAAGGCTGACCTAAGCTCGCCCCGCTCATTGGGGTGGGCGAGTTCAACGATAGCCTCAATCGAGGTCGGCAAATGTTCAAGCGGTAGGCTATGTTTAGTAAAGTCAAACAATAATCTGGCCGTGTCCGAAGCCGGGTGAAGTTCCCACAGGGCCTGATGGCCAGCCTCCAGCGCTAAACGCAGCCGTTCTTCAGCCAAGTCATTAACCTCTCGGCTATCGACCGCAGAGCTAACATCCTCAACGAGAACCACAACACCGCCAATCGGGGAGTCCTTGGTTCCATCTTCGGTCCAAGGGAAACAACGCCAGCGCACCCAAATAGCATCCCCATTGGGTTTGACGTGGCGTTCCGCTTCTGAGGACACAAATTCACCAGCCATTGCACGGTCAAGGGCCTGCACCCAATGGTCGGGCATTTCATCCCTTGAAAGGTCTAATGATCTGCCAATTAATTTTTCGGGTTGTGTATCAAAATAGAAAGCCCAGGACTTATTCGCAGCAATATAGGTGAAATTTCTGTCATAAGCCGACATCGCAATAGGTGCGCGCGCCATCAGGTTGCACAGTTGCTGCGCACCCTCTTTGGTCAAAGCATCGATATTCGAGCTCTTTACTGCGTCCATAATCCGCCCTCTTTCAGGCACCCCACCCTAGCGTCAATGTCTTATACAATATAGCGGATTAATAAGCAGTATTTATCATATGTTTTACGTTGGACGTAGACGGGTCCATCTGGGTTGATTAAGCTCTTTTCAAAATCGTAACCGTTGCAAGAAGGGCCTTCACATGGATTTCTCCTATTCCAACAAAACAAAAGATTACATGGAACGCGTCAGCACATTCATGGATACCCACGTTTATCCAGCGGAGGAAACCTATCTACAACAGGTCAATGAAGGGGAACGCTGGAAGGTCCTTCCCATCATTGAAGAGTTGAAAGTAAAAGCTCGTGAAGCAAGTCTGTGGAATTTGTTTCTACCTGAATCTGAGTTAGGTGCTGGCCTGACCAATCTCGAATACGCGCCTTTGGCGGAGATTATGGGGCGTGTCGCCTGGTCACCGGAGGTTTTTAACTGCGCCGCACCCGATACCGGCAACATGGAAGTTCTCGTGCGTTATGGAACGCAGGAACAAAAAGACCAATGGTTGAAGCCCCTGCTTGAAGGGGAAATCCGTTCAGGCTTTGCCATGACGGAACCTGCTGTTGCATCTTCTGATGCGACAAATATCGAGGCATCCATTCAACGCGACGGGAATGAATATGTCATCAATGGCCGCAAATGGTGGACGTCAGGTGCAGGCGACCCTCGCTGTAAGGTTTTGATCTTCATGGGCAAAACTGACCCCAATGCTGAAAAACACAAGCAGCAATCCATGATTTTAGTCCCTATGGACACACCCGGAATTACAAAAATCAGGCCGTTGTCGGTCTTTGGATATGATGATGCGCCTCATGGACATTTAGAAGTCTCCTTTGACAATGTGAGAGTTCCGGCAAGCAACATCTTGCTCGGCGAAGGACGTGGTTTTGAAATCGCCCAGGGGCGCTTAGGCCCAGGGCGTATTCACCATTGCATGCGCTCCATAGGTGCAGCAGAACGCGCACTGGAGTTAATGTGCAAACGCCTGAAATCACGTACAGCCTTTGGTGGGCCCATCGCGAAACAAAGTATCTGGTCCGAACGCATTGCCGAGGCACGCATTCGTATTGAACAAGCGCGACTGCTGACCTTGAAAGCCGCCTATATGATGGACACAGTCGGCAATAAGGAAGCCAAAGCGGAAATCGCAATGATTAAGGTGATTGCCCCCAATGTAGCCTGCGACGTGATCGACATGGCCATTCAAGCCTATGGGGGCGCAGGCGTCAGTCAGGTTGCTCCGCTGGCAGCTATGTATGCAGGTCAAAGGACTTTACGCCTGGCAGATGGCCCTGACGAAGTCCACCGCAACGCCATCGCAAAAGGCGAACTACGGAAATATAATTAAGCTTTCTCCACCGCAAAAGGGCGACTCACGTCAATTCTTCCTTGCGTGGCAAGCTTATTTTCATTATTTCTAAAGAATAGTCTTTAGAAAGTATTTTTTAATGGATCAGTCTTTGAGTGGGTGGAGACAGCTTTTATCCGCAGAATATCGGTTTAGTGTATTTATCGTCTGTTTATGTGAGGCCGTTCCTGCAGGGGCAGGAATGATTTTCGGCACCATTTTACCAGCAACCCTAGACGATATTGGCGGGGCTAATTTTGCAGCTTGGGCGTTACAAGTCTATGCCGTGGCTGGCATTGTGGGTGCCGCTGCCATGGGGCGCGCCCTTACACGATTTGGCTTCCAAATTGTCGCTATCGTAGCAGGTTTTGCTTTTATATTCGGTTCACTTATTTGCGCCTTATCACCGGACTTTACAATCGTCCTGATTGGTCGCGCACCGCAAGGGTTTGGAGCTGGCCTCATTGGTGCTCTAGGCTATGCGCTGGTCAAACCACTTTTTCCTAAGGAAATCTGGACACGTATATTTGCAACCCTGTCAGCTGTATGGGGCATTGCGGCTGTTGCTGGACCAGCCCTGGGCGCAGCCTTTATAAGTCTGGGAGGCTGGCGCGCAGCCTTTTACGCCTTAGCCGTTATTGGCGTATTCCTCACTATTGCAATGACTTTTTCAATGAAAGACCGCACTATTCACCAAGGGGATAAGGGCGAACAGGGACCGCCCCTTCTCCGACTTTTCATTTTAGGTCTTGGCACATTTTTTATTGCCGGCGCAGGCATTACGGAGGACCTGAGTTGGCGCCTTGGCCTTGTCGCCACGGGCCTTCTGACACTTGGCCTGATGTTCCGACATGACAGACTCTCAACACACTCTCTATTACCCAAGCAAAGCTTTAACATCCGTTCCCCTTTAGGAATATTGCTGCTTTTATGTTTTTGCATGAGCATTTCAGAAATGAGTTACACTGTTTATGGTGCCATCATGCTGCATAAAATCTATGGATACTCAAATATTCAGGCTGGGTATGGGCTCGTTGCCTTTGCCATGGGCTGGACGTTAGCGGAAATCATTTCAGCTCATATTTCGCAACGCTTTGCACGCTATATTCTGTTACTTGGCCCCCTTATGATGACCGGCGGCATGGCAATCATCTCCTTTTCAGTTGGCACTCCACCAGCACTCATTATCGTATTTGGCGGCTTTATTATGGGAAGCGCTATGGGCACGGTCTGGCCACATTTAATCAGCCTCACATTGCAAATGGCAGAAGATGGGAATGATGCTGTGATTGCAGGCGCTGTGCCTACACTGCAAAGGCTGGGGTTGGCCATTGGCGCCGCCTTAGCAGGCGTAATTGCAAATGGTGCCGGACTAGCGGAGGCATTTACTGTGGAAAACATGATTGCGGCAGGCAAATGGGTGCACCTTGGTATGATGCCACCCGTTATTTTTATGACAGCGCTAATTTTAAGGCGTTGGTCAGAACTTAATTAAGCCTTGGCCGGTGTGTCATTTGCTGTCTGTTCGATGGAATAGCGATGTGAATAGCGTTTCGTTATACGCTCGACCGGCAGCAGAATGAACACGTCACTGGTATTGAACTGCGCATCAATAACGACGCCATCGCCAACAAAACAGCCCAAACGCAAATAGCCTTTAATCAACGGCGGTAAGGCACGCAAAGCCGCGCGCGCCTCATAGCTGTCTTTCTCAAGAAAATTCATTTTCACAAAACGTTCCGGCACCGCCTTAACATAAAGGTCATCAGGCACCAGATGCTCATGGTAAAGATAGCTTAGCGCCATCGCATGATCTTCGGGGTTAGTGCCGGAAAAACTTGCACAGCCGAACATATAACCAATGTGATGTTGGTGCAGATAAGAGGCAATTCCGCGCCACAAGAGATTGATAGTCTGCGTTGTCCGATAATCTTCATGCACGCAGGAACGACCTAATTCCAAAAGCTGCCGCCCTTCCCCAATCTGCTGCTGGAAAGTTTGCGTCATTAATGGCGAGAGGTCATATTCACCCGCTGAATAAAAGCCCTTATGCGTTTGCGCAACGACCTGGCGTAACAGACGATAGGTCCCAATAACTTCAGGCCCACCAGGGCGGTCATGGTCAATCACCAGCAAATGGTCGCAGATATAATCATATTCATCAAAATCACGCTTCTCACGCAGAACGCGCGTATCAGGAACCGCCCCCATTTCTTCATAGAAGATTTTAAAGCGCAGAGCCTGAGCAGCTTGGATTTCTTCCTCACTGGAAGCGAGGCGCACGTCAAGTGAACCGTTCTTGGCGTAAAATGGGGCGTCTGCCAGAGTCTGAGCGGCGACGACCGTTGAGCGGTAAGAAGCATATTTCATGGAATGTGTCTCTAATATCCAGATGACGACAGATTTATGACAAGACGAACACTTGACTCAGTTATTATTTAGGACGTCCCTGTTTTTCCCCGCTTTCCCTAAAAGCAGCAAAGACCATGACCTAATCTTAGCCGTTAGTCAAAGCCCTAGGCGATTTTCGTTGATTTTGGTGGTGTTTCCATTTTTTCAAGGCCTAGGAATCCATTGCGAATCATAAAAATGAACAAAATTATGCCTGGAACAGCAGCCACCGTGGTTATCAGATAAAAGACAGGAAATCCCACCCAATCAATAAGATAGCCCGAAGGTGCCGTTAAAAATCGCCCTGTTATGGCTGCCGCCCCGGACAAAAGCGCATATTGGGTTGCCGTATAGGCCAAATTACACAAACCTGAGAGATAACCCACAACAATCACACCACCCACACCGCTTGCGAAATTTTCAAAACCTATGGTGAAGGCCAAGAAATGAACATCATGGCCAATCATGGCCAGCACTGCGAAGCTTAAGTTGGAAATCATCATTAAAAACAATGATAAAAGCATGGATTTTGCGACACCCCAGCGCGCATAGAGAAACCCGCCCACGGCAATACCGGCAAATAACGCCACCTGTCCCACAGCCACATCGTAGAAAGCAACTTCAGGCTTGGAGAATTCCAACGTCACTAACAGATTTCGCAACATCAGATTGGCCATTGTGTCTCCCACTTTATGCAGCAGGACAAAAGCTAAAATAATGAACGCCCCATGGCGGGTTAGAAATTCCTTGAATGGGGCGATGGCATCTTGGAGGAAGTCTGACTTTTCAGTGACTTTGTGCCGCTGTGGTTCACCCAGTAGAAATGCTGGCAAAAGGGCAAAAGTCACCATCAATCCCATGACGGAATAAGCAAAGCTCCAGCCCACATATTCAGCCAATAGCAGGGCAAGGGTAGAAGCTAAAAACGCACCTGTACGCCAACCATAGCTGA
>JASFRS010000078.1:0-10891 GCA_050114795.1 Sphingomonadales bacterium | reverse complement strand
CAGAAATTGGACTTCTGGGGCATTTTGTAGCCCATTATAAAACAAGACGACGCATCATTAGCGCACACTGAGATCTAAAGCGATGAGCATCATGCTCTGCACACTCAAACACAGCCTAATGAATCAACACAAAACCGATATTACTCAAATGGGTAGCAGCCAACACAACCAAAACCCAAAGGCTAAATAGGACCCAAATGCGACCTGATGATGTGCATCTATCTTTTCTGCAGATATGAGTGCTTTTGCTGCAACAAAGTTCAAGGCTGTTAAAGAACCCAACAACAATACAAGAGATAGGGGTGCCCACCCAAGCCAAGCTCCCGCAGCCCCCACGAGCTTGGCATCTCCAAACCCGAGACCTTCCCTGCCTCGCAATTTGCGATAACCGAGGCTGATAAGCACCAAAAGCATTATGCCAAGCATAACCCCTATCAAAGAGGTGATGAATGCATCAATGGACTGTAAGGCACGGAATACCAGACCCAATATTAGAAGAGGTATGGTCACTATATTCGGCAGCAGGAAATGTCGAAAATCATATATGATCAAAAATGCCAATGCGGCTGAGAGCATTAAAGTCCATATCAAAGCACCCTGACCATGAACAAACCACCAACTGGCCATCATCAACGCCCAAAGCAGCAGCATCCAAAGGACGTCAAAATATGTTATTTTTAACTTCATGATGGTTCAATTAGCATCTTTTTTTACAAAAAATAACTGTCAGTCTGTCAATGACCTTCACGCGTCAAGAATCGGTTAAAATCTGCAATTCTGCGCCTTCATGAAGAAAAAGAACAAAATAAGAAAGTGGAACGAGGGTAAAAAGAATGGAACGGACTTGCATTTCAGAATTGGAGAAGCTAAACCCACGCAACGTTTTGGCGCGGTGGCGGAGAGGCTACGCAGAGGACTGCAAATCCTTGTACACCGGTTCGAATCCGGTCCGCGCCTCCATTTCCTCCTCACTCTTTGTTCAGCTCGAATTCATATACGTTCCGCTATGACAGCGCCTATGTTATGGCTAAGGCTAAGATTCCTTATCGATAAGGTGGAGGATTATGACCCAGGTATTTTTAACAAAAAAATCAATTCTATTGCGTTCCTTCTTTGCGATTCCCCTGCTCAGTGCATTTCTAATGGGAGCAATGGTGGATAGTGCAGAAGCTGCATCCCGCGCAAAAATCGAACGCAGAGTCGCTAAAGCCTTGACCGTCTTTAAAGAAGAAGTCGACGGAGGCGAAAGCTTGCTCAACCGCGCCGCCGGTGTCTTGATCTTCCCTAGTGTAAAGAAAGCGGGAATCGGAATCGGCGGTGAATATGGAGAAGGCGCCCTGCAAATCAATGGCACATCCGTTGCCTATTACTCAACCGCAGCCGCTTCCATTGGCTTCCAACTTGGTGCACAGGCGCGCACGCAACTCCTGCTCTTCATGGAAGAAGGGGCCCTTAATAAATTTCGCAATAGCGATGGCTGGGAAGTCGGTGTTGATGGCTCCGTCGCGCTTATCACCCTAGGTGCTGGCGGTAAAATTGATGCCACCAAATTGGACGAACCCATTATCGGCTTCATTCTGAACAACAAAGGCCTGATGTATAATCTTTCTCTGGAAGGTTCGAAAATCACGGAAATCGAGCGTTAAGCGGGTATTTTTTGAGGGTCTAAGCATTTTTTATGACAAAAATGAAATTCCCATATTGGCAAGTCCAATAAGCCTTGTTATATACCCGCCGTCCGCTGGTCCCCGGTAGCTCAGTTGGTAGAGCAAGCGGCTGTTAACCGCTCGGTCGCTGGTTCGAGTCCGGCCCGGGGAGCCAATTAGAAAGGCCGTTGGAAAACCTCCAACGGCCTTTCAATCTTTTTATGGCCTACTCGCCATAGGTTGTCAGTATCCCACGGGTGAAAGAAGCAGGAAATACACTGTTGTGGAATTCGCCGAAAAAAAGCTGCGTGCTTAAGCGAATGTGTGGATCGTGCTTCTTGAGCTCTTGTGCGAAATTCATCACATCACTGACCATCAAATTGCTGTCTTTAGGTGGATTGTCATAAGAGTCGACGCCCATAAACACTTGCACATCGCCAGATTTTTGAAACGCACCATTGGTTAAAAGGCTCCGCTCTTTGTACCAAAGGGATGGGCTTGTGATGATATAATGTTGAAAGCTTTGAGGCTGTGTTTTTAGAACCCAAGATGCGAATAACCCGCCATAAGAATGTCCATTTATTCCTAAATCATTTGGATTGCCGCCAAATCGCTCTGCAACCAAGGGGGTAAATTCTTTCTTTATTACATTCAAAAACGCTGGTCCGCCGCCAGATTGCTTCTGAAACTCCGACCCATAGCCGCCATCAGGGACAAAGAATGGCGTATAATCACGGGTTCGCTCCATTCGATAAACTCGCATATCATTGCGCGCCTTAGGATAGGCAATACCCACAATAATCATGGGGTCCAAATTATCTCGATCAACGAAGTGATCGACAACGGCTGATGCAACTGGAAAAGCATAGTCAGCATCGAGCAGAAACAAGATCGGAAATCCGTTTTTGGGTTTTGGCGTACCAGGACGCGGTGTTTGAACATAAAGGCGATAATCAACATCATTTTGGCTAGCGTGGTAATCTACGACTTCTGTGCGCGGCAAAGTGTAACTGGTCACGCCATCATGGGCATAGCCTGGGCTGAAGATTCCGAATAAGGCAGATGAAAATGCGACAAGCATTAGAAAGCGCGAGGCAACGAAGCTGAATTGGTGCATTTAATTTTCCATTCCTTCAATTTAAATTTTGATCAGCGCAATATCTTCATCATAGGCTATAGTCCGTCGCAATTCGGATATAGGAAAATCTAGTTTTTATTTGAAATGATAAGATGCCACTCTTGTGAGTGACCGTGCGTAATTCTACGTCAGCGGACCAAATTTTGCTTAGAAGGATTAGAAAGAATAGTCGATGCCAAAGGTCACACGGTCACGCTGGTCAAATTGACCAAAAAGGCCCCTATTCTCGCCGTAGAAGATATCTATGCCCGCTCTAAAAACCACGTTTGACCGGAAATCATATTCAATACCAAATTCAACCTGGCCATCATGTCGATCCAGGCTATGGATAAGCTGCATACGAGCGCGCAGGGCGTCATTCATGAAATCCTTAGTCACAAGAAATGTAGCTGTGTTTTCAAGGCGTGAGCGCGTGGCCGTCCCAGGCTTGTGAAAAAGCAGTGATTGGAAAAACTGGGCTGAAAGAAACAGGTCCGAATCAACCGGGTAATCGACGGCCACTACAGATTCAAACACACCGGTTTTAAACAGTCCGTCTGAATCATTTAAATCTCTATCAATGAAAAATCGATCCGTGGAATATCCGACTTCTGTACGCAATGTCGCCTTGCCAAAGCTATTTGATGCGGACCCCCCAATGAGATGGGTGCGCTCAAAGCCGGGCTGGATCAGGATCTGACCCGGCGCGGTAAATCGCCGCTCAAGCACCTGTTGATCTTGATAATGATAGAAATAGTTTAGGCTGAGGTCCCAACCGCCGAAAAAGCCACTGAATCGAACTCCATAATCATCATCTCTTATAAAACGATCCGGTCGATCAACCTCAGCAACGACGGGTGGAGCAGTCAAAACAAGTCCAGGCGGCGGCTGAGGGATGAAAAGCGGCGTTGACAGACCAAAGCTTCCATTAAAGTCTGGAAGGTCATCATAACTATGATCTGGAACCCAAAGAAATTGGATGTTTACACCCCCAACAGGGATTTCCACATTTGCCATCCACGTCGGGATACGGCGGTCTTCCAAATCCCCTAATATCCATTCCCGAAAATCAAGCGGGTTGACCACATCAAGCACGCGCAAGCCATCCGCCTGTCCCCAAACCACTTGCTGCTTACCCAGCCGCACATAGCTGGCACCTATATCAAAATCGAGATAAAGTTCTCGCAGTTCAAAGTCCGCGTGCTGCCCTACAAACAAACGCCTCGTCTGTGGAGCGCGAACATCCTGATCCGGACTGCCACCCGGTTCCAGCCTGTCTAAAGCATCAAAACGTAAGCGGCCAAGAGAAGTCAGGCGACCGAAATCGCCCAAATCAACTTCAATTTCAGGTTCAAAGACAAAATCACTTTTCTGAAGGCGTATTGAGTCAAATTCGACTGCTGTTTCCGCACTTAAAACACCACGAAACGCGACATTATCCCAGATTGAGGATTGGGCTACCGCCGCTTTAGAGGGAGAAAGCGTGAGAAAAGCAGCGGCAACCCAAAACTTAGGCTTGAGCATCAAGATCCCCGACGCAATTGGCGCTGACTGAAAACGTTGTCAGGTACTTCACTTTGATAATCGACGCGGTCGAACTTCAAGCGCGTTGCATGTCCGGTTTTATGATTTTGGACAAAGGATTGAACGGCTGTGTGAATACCATCAATCACTTCGACTTTTTCCAATGTGATTGTCTTTAGGTGGTTCCCGTTTTGATCATAATAATCCGATGAACGGGACATCCAAACTTCTGGATCAACCCGCCAGATCACACGAGAATAGCCAAGCTCCTTAGACACCCTTTCATCAACAGGGATGCCTTCAACGACGAATAACGTGCGCCCATCAATCTCCACATCGTCTTGACGGGTAAATACATAGTCCGTCAGCTCTACCTTCTGCTCTTTTTTGATTTCCTCATAGGTGAAATCAGTGCCCAGGAAATAGTCTCCACGGTCAGAGGCGGAAATCCGGCGCACCTTGCGCAATGCGGGCAAGTAAAGCCATTGATCATCATCTTTTTCAACATCAGGATAATCAAAGGTCAAAAACCCGGTACCGCGCACATGGGTTGGCTCGGTATAAAAAATGATGGTGCGTTTTTCCTCACCATAATATTTGCGGAAGCCCGTTGTTTTCTCGACCCGCACCTTGCCGCGCTTATCAATAAGCTCCAGCGTCAGGTCTCGAGTTACCTGATCACCGTCAGGACGGTCATGCACCTTCTGCATTACAGCACGGCCATCTAATTCTTCAGCATTAGCTTTTTCAACATTGAGGAAGACAAGTGACACAACTGTAGCCAGGGCGATCATCATCACTGCGGCTGGCGCGACTTTGGCGCCCCCTTCCCGCTCCTGCAGGAAACGCGGCTTAGTAAGCTTGACCAGAGCTGGCAGTAGTGAAAGCGAGGCAAGAAAGGCACTGGTTACCGCAACGGCCACCAATGAACCGAATTTAACAAGAGGGGGAACTTGACTGGTCATAAGCACTCCAAACCCCAACCCAACGGCAAGGAAGTTAAACAAAAGGGCACGCCCGGTTGTGGGGTAGAGCTTCAACAAGGTCTCATCACTAAAACCCCCTTCCCTCACAAGGTCGCGGATACGGTCAAGAGTATGGATCGCAAAATCAATGCTCAGGCCAATTGCAATAGCTGAGAACATCGAGGTGCCAATACCCAGATAAATGCCGCCAAACCCCATCACGGCATAGACCAATAAAACGGCCATCGCGACCGGGAACACGGCGATTGCACCACCAATGAACGAGCGAAAGACGATCACAGAGACCAACAGGACTGCGGCAAAGGACAGAGCCACGCTAAAGCTATTGGACTTATCCACACCGCCTATCCAATGATAAGCTAGGTTGACTTGCCCGGTTGGCTTGCCTGTTAAACCCTCTGTATTAAATTCTGTTTCCAGATAATGCTCTAAGGCCGGGATAACCTCTTTGTTATTAAGATATTCACCGATATCCAAATTGGCACGAACCAAGGCGCGTTGGTAATCGCTATCTACCTCTTCTTCAAAATCCGTTGGATCTGCTGACGCGTTATATAAGAAGAATAATTGCGCGATGAGCTGTTCATTATCAGGCACAATATAGGCTGCCGGATCATTTTCATTCACGGCGCGATTAAGCTGCTTCACATAATCAACAATAGACATTGTCCCATTCACATGCGGCAGGGTTTCCATAAAGGACTGTAAAGCCTCAATGCGCTTCAGATAATCCGGGCGATATAAATCCTGTGGATTGTCCGCCTCGACTATCACATCCAGATAATATGTGCCGTCCAGCGATTTGTTGATGGCTTTATCAGCTTTATAAAGCAGTTCATCCGTATTGAAGTTTTCAATGCGAACATCATTAGTGACGATCTGCGTCGCGCCAGCAATTCCAACAATCATGATGAGCATGCCCACGCTAACAGCAAAGACCGGGTGTTTCAAAATACCGCGACCATAAGCTGTCATGGCTTTTGCAGCACGCCCGCCGCTTGTTTTGCCTGCCCTCGTTTTAAACGGCAAAGGCAGACGGTCCCCCGGCCACAAGGTTATCAGTGCGGGAAGCAAAGTCAGCGACAATACCCAGGCGAGGAAGACACCGACGGCACCAAAGATACCAAAATAGACGCCAGGGGGCATAGAGCTTGAAACCGCCAAGGCCAGAAAACCTGCCATGGTGGTCACAGTCGTCAAAGTTACCGGTCGCCACATTACAGTTAAAGACCGCACCACAATATCCCGGCGCGGAGCGGAGGGGTCGCGTTGCCGTTCTTCATAAAATTGGCTGAATATGTGTATGGCATCGGCAACGGCCATACCAATCAGATTCACAATTAGACCATTCGTGATAACGTAGAAGCTCACACCACTTCCCGCCATGATGCCCATCGTTGCCACAACTGTGCCCAATACAATAAAATTTGGGATAATTGCGCCGCGAAGAGCCACGAATGCGATGCCAAGAACAATGGTAATAATCAAAGCCGCCATGGGGTTTAGCCGGCTGGCGTCCTGATCGATATAAGTCGACAGATAACCGGAGATTGCCCCCTCACCTGCGACATGAACCTCAGTGCCTTCAGGAACATCTGCTTCAGCTACGATTTTGAGGATATTGTCATAAACGGACTGCGATTGATCCTCATCTAATAATTCAGCAACGATAAGTGTTGCTTCGCCGTTTCGCGCGACCAAGCTACCCTGATAGAGGGGAAATTCGTCAATTGCTGCTTTGATCTGCGTTCCCCGGCTATCACTGAAAAGGGGACTGTTGAAATAATCGCCATCTTCTTCAAAGAATTTTTCAACAATGATTCCGTCTTCTGTGCCGACAATCATCTTTTCCGTTGCAAGAGACAGCACACGGTCCGGGTCAATATGATCCAGGCGGGAGATTTCCTCCGTCAAATGCGCGAGAAGTCGCAAATTCGCTGCATCAAAAATGCCCTTCTTATCATGATCAACCAATGCAATGGCAATAGGGTCTTTTAAACCAAACAGTTCCTTAACCCGATCACGCTCAATCAAGGCAGAGCTAGTTGGATCAATAAACGCTTCAGACGATGTATCTTTATGCAATTTGGGTAGCTGGCTGCCTGCAGCGATGACAAAGGCAAAGCACAAAAAAATTGTGATCAGAGGACGGGCCGTCACAATTTTGAAAAATCGCTCCAGACTAGATTGTGAGTGTTTCATTTTTTTCTCCGCCTCGCCAACCGTGTAGCTACACAGTTAAGACAAAAATTTTTCAATTCAATGCGCTTAATGTTGACAATGTCGATCTGGCATCATCCCAGCCTTGCTCACCGACGGAGGCTTCTACTTTAGCCTGCGCCTCTTTCCATAACGGGTAGGCCCTCGCTAGAAGTTCAAGGCCTTTATCGGTTACAATCATCTTTCGTGCACGGGAATGATGATCCTCTTGAATATCGATCAAGCCATTGCGCTCCAATACGGACATATTCCGCGTAAGCGTCGTTCGTTCCATTCCCAAAGTATCAGCAAGTTCACTTATGGATTCAGGTGCGCCCACTTCGATTGCGACCATGAGTGTGAATTGGGTGATTTTCAACTCAGTTGGCCGAAGCGCTTCATCATAAATTCGTGTCACTACACGCGCTGCTTTCCTCGTGCGAAAAGCAGCGCAACGCTCTGACACATCTTTAAATTCTTCAAGTTGAAGCCTATCCATAGCGACTACACCGTGCATCTACACGCACAAATTGTCAAGATCTTTAAAAAAGATATTAATATTCATACGTCTTAGTTATTCAATCGGCGGCAATGGACAAGCATCAATTGGAAGTTCATCATTCACTTCGCAATAACTAAACGGACGCGGCGCTGCATCAGAGATAGCCCCATGCAGTGTGGTATTGCTGGTCCACCAGAAAACATTAGCACCATTGTCTGTTTCACGGCGCTTCATATTGCCAAAGACTGTGATAAGGTCGCCGATGCTCAAATCCGTTCCATCGGCTGAAGGTGCTGTATCCTCATTCACGGCTTTACCGATTTGCCCACCAACAAATGCCCCGACTAAAGCAGCGACAGCGGCAACAATTGCAGCGACAATGATTGCTAATATACATAATATTACTGTAGCACAGCCGATGGCCGCACCAACCGCCGCAGCCGCAATAATGCCCGCAGCACCCCCAATACCTGCACCGACAATAGCTGCACCGGCGGCATCACAAACACGCTCTTCATAATAATAGCAGCGCATAATTTCCGAACGCCTGGGTCTCAGGCTATCTGTACAAAACACAAATGCATTGCCATGCTCTACAACGTCCCAATATCGTGATTTAACAATGACATCCACGCGGTCATGCATCGCCGTGAACGGGAAAATTTCATCAAGTGCCGAAGAAAAACTGTTTACGATTTCATTCACGACACCCGCCACACATTCGCGCAATCCATCGCCCTGGAGGCAACGATCAAATGCGAAAACGGCGACTGTCGCGATAATAACCAACGCCGCAACGGCACCCGAGATTGCTCCACTTGCCGCACCGCCACCAATAGCAACACCTGTGGCCGCGGTCTTCCCGATGATCAACACCCCACCTTCTACATGAATGTACCCAATCGCAGAGGCAACGCTCATGATAATTCCAACAATGGAAAATATCGTGCCAAAGGCGCCAAAAATATCCGTTAACGGCTTTGAATCCACTTCGGTTTCAGAGCTATCACATCTTGGTATTCGATCAATACAGGCCATTTATCTCACCCCAGAAGCCGGCGCCCTAAACGGCACAAAAGCCCCCCTATAATCATTCCAATGACAGGCCCGATGATCCAGGCCCAGTCAAACAGATCCAGCGCTGCACAGACGACAATTGTCAGCACGACAACGAGAAAAACGCTTAACAATGTCGGCAATATGTGCGGCTTTACTCGCACCCTTACGAAGGCAAACAATAAGAACAGGATAATCAACCAAGTGAAAATTGTGAGCAGAAGGGCTAAATAGAGCCATTCCTGCCCCGATAAAACCAGCCCACCATGCATGAAAGCTAGTAGGCATAAAATTCCGCCTGCAATAAAGCCCGCTAACGCCGCGATCATGCCACAGATACCAAGGCGCTTTCCCAAATAGGTCATCGGCGCGAATATTTGCATTAAAACATTCATGATCCTGCCCCGTTAACTATCTATGCGCAGCAAGCGCGTAACACCACCGACCAAAGTACCATCAGCCGCAATACCCATAACTGTGACAGATTCATTGATCACATTGCTGGACGAACCGACCATTGATGCCGGAACCTCAACATTCAACGTGGCTGTAATTTGTTCGCCAGGTGCAAAATTATGAGACGTCGGTGTTATCGATGCATTGAGATTGGTAGGCAAAATCTGAAAGCTTATCTGCCTTGCAAAAGCAGAATCATTAAGCACAGGTATTGAAACACTATGCGTTCGCCCAGCTTCAGTCGTGTAATCGCCGACATGAATTTGCGCGCCCTTATTGTTGATCGCTTTGCTATCATGGGGATGTTCAATCTCAACATGAACACCCACGCGCGGGTCGCCACTTAGGACGGCCTGTTCCAGTGGGAACAGCAATTCCACCTGACTATTGGCGGCTAAGGAAATGCGCTTTGAGCTTTTTAATTCACGCCGCATCCCAATGCCAAAAGGAGCAATATAATAATTCACCAAAGCATTAACCGCGGACGCATTCGGCGACAAATTACGCACGATCACATGCGCTTCCTCCAGAAGCCGAAATGGCCGCCAAGCGTTGGTTGTGATATCCGGGCTATCCCAGGTTGGATTTTGCCCATTGGAAAGCTGTTCCAACTGACTATAAATCGCCAGATCAGGTTTTTGGATTTCGTCATCTTTCAAGCGCGTACAACAACTGCGCTTTGGCGGGCGTGGCTCAACAGAACATCGGCACCAAGGAAGTATCCGTCTGCTTTTTTCTACGCTTAAAACACCATGACTTACTTCACTCATCAGGAAACTCCCTGGGGGAGTAGAAGTGAATTTTATGGTTATTATTTAATTAACTCAATTTAATGAAAATTTCAATTTAAGATTGTTTTTGACAAAGCATAAAACTCGTGATGATTAGTCTTAAATCTTTTAGGTATGGAGTATTGCTAGGGTAAATAATCAAGCGATTATATCTTGCCTCCACCAGGCCAAAACGCTCAAACAATTCCGTGTCACCGCTTATAAAACCGGATTCAGGTGGGCCGTTGGCTGGGGTTTTACGCAACCGAGCTTCACAAACAGATCTTCCGCATTGTCTTTCATGATGAAGCAACAGATACTTATCTAAGCTGTCTCTTCATACTATCTGATAATGTATATCTGGATGTAACGGCTTGCCCCAACCCTCCAAGCTTATCAAGAACGCATTTTGAACCTGACCCTCATCAAAGCATTAATTAAAAATGACAACATTAAGCGCAGGCTTGAAACTCTATTGACAGCAGCAACCTCATATTTCTGCGTATATAGATTTGGATGTTAGAGACGGCGACCTATTACGCCACTCCTAATCAGTAGCAATAATAGCCCCTGACCCTACACATATTCGCCCTGAAGCCTTTCCTCCAAGATCGTTTAAACTTCCCATTAATCAC
>JASFRS010000077.1:0-11201 GCA_050114795.1 Sphingomonadales bacterium | reverse complement strand
GGAAAGTAGTACAGTGCCGTCGCAATTGGCGGATGTGGTGCGTGCGCTGCGTCTGACGGGATATTTTCTTGAACATCATGTGCTACAAGCGAAAAATGCTGAGATGCCGGAGGCGCGACGGCGTCTCATCGCACGACTTTCAAAAGAGAATTAAGCCTTTACCTTGAGAAGGGTCTGGACCTTCGCCCCACAGTCAAGCATATGATAGGTCCAAAATAATATTACGAACGCGGATAATAGGACGATTATGACTGCCCCTGTGCATGGCGATACCATCATTGATGTGCCTTTTAGTGATGCTTTAAGCGAACGCTATCTGGCCTATGCTTTGTCAACAATCATGTCACGCTCGCTTCCCGATGTGCGGGACGGGTTAAAGCCGGTGCATAGGCGGTTGCTTTACGCCATGCGGCTTTTGAAATTGGATCCGTCGTCAGGCTATAAAAAATGTGCCCGTGTTGTTGGTGATGTTATCGGTAAATACCACCCCCATGGCGACCAGGCAGTTTATGATGCGCTTGTGCGTTTGGCGCAGGATTTTTCCGTCCGCTATCCACTGATCGACGGTCAAGGCAATTTCGGTAATATCGATGGCGATAATGCTGCTGCTATGCGGTATACGGAAGCCCGTATGACGTCCATTGCCAAGGCCTTAATGGATGGCCTTGATGAGGATGCTGTCGATTTTCGCAAAACCTATGATGGTGAGGAAGAGGAACCTGTTGTTTTTCCAGGTGCTTTTCCAAATCTCCTGGCCAATGGAGCGGCTGGCATTGCGGTTGGTATGGCGACGTCCATCCCACCCCATAATGTTTCGGAACTGGTGGATGCTTTAGTACTGCTTCTCGCCCGGCCAGAAGCCAGTGACGATGCAGTCTTTGCTATGATTCCAGGACCGGACTTTCCGACTGGCGGCATCATTGTGGAGCCTAAGGAAAATATTGCGGAAGCTTATCGCACCGGACGCGGTTCCATTCGATTGCGCGCGCGTTGGTCACGGGAAGATACCGGGCGCGGCACTTATCAGATTGTTGTCTCGGAAATTCCTTATCAGGTGCAGAAATCGCGTCTGATTGAGAAGATCGCTGAACTCATAAACGATAAAAAACTCCCAATGCTCAGCGACGTTCGGGATGAAAGTAGCGAAGATCTGCGGATCGTTCTGGAGCCCAGGTCTAAAAATATCGACGCGGAAGTGTTGATGGAGGGTCTGTTTAAAATCACCGACCTGGAAACGCGCTTTTCCCTGAATTTAAATGTTCTCGATAAGAGCCGCACACCGGGCGTTATGAGTTTGAAAGAAGCGCTGGTCGCCTTTCTTGATCATCAGATTGAAGTCTTGGTCCGGCGTTCTAATCATCGCCTGTCAAAGATTGAGCATAGATTGGAAATCTTAGGCGGTTATCTTATCGCTTATCTTAATTTGGATGAGGTTATCCGCATCATTCGTGAGGAAGATGAGCCTAAAGCCGAACTGATGAAGAGCTTTTCTTTAAGCGAGGTTCAAGCGGAAGCCATTTTGAACATGCGTTTGCGCTCTTTACGTAAGCTTGAAGAAATGGAAATCCGCAAGGAAGACAAAGCGTTGCGCGCTGAACGCACCAAATTAAAAACGTTGCTCGGTGATGAAGCCATGCAGCGTGACCATGTTTCTGAGCAGCTTAAGGCGTTGAAAGACGATTATGGCAAAGGCACAGAATTAGGACGTCGCCGCAGTGAGTTTGCGGATGCGCCTGAGATTGAAGTCGTGCCTCTTGAAGCCATGATTGAGAAAGAACCGGTTACCGTTGTCCTGTCTGAAAAAGGCTGGATACGGGCGTTAAAAGGTCATGTCGATGCGGATAACGGCAATCTAAAATACAAGGAAGGTGACGGGCCTGGTTTCTCTGTCCAGGCTTATACAACGGATAAATTGCTCGTCTTCACCAGCGATGGCCGTTTTTACACCTTAGGCGCAGATAAACTGCCGGGTGGCCGCGGCCATGGTGAGCCGTTACGCCTTATGCTGGACCTATCGCCTGGCATTGAAATCATGTCTTTATTGGTGTTCAAGCCAGGGTCGAAGGTGCTGGTTAGCTCAACGTCTGGGCGGGGCTTTGTTGCCGAGGCTGCGAAGCTGATAGCCTCAACCCGTTCTGGTAAGCAAGTCATGAATGTCTCCGGTAAAGATCGGGCTTTAAAAGCCATTGAGGTTGAAGGTGATCATGTTGCGACCGTAGGCAAAAATCGCAAAATGCTGATTTTCCCTGTGAGTGAAGTGACTGAGCTTAGCCGAGGGCAGGGCGTTATTTTACAGCGTTTGAAAGATAGCGCGCTGGTGGACGTTGTAACATTGAATTTGGAAGAAGGTTTATCCTGGCCCATGGGCGGGGAGAGTGGCCGTATGCGTACACAAAATGATTTAACACCTTGGATTGGAAAGCGCTCGCAGGCAGGTAAATTACCGCCCGTCGGCTTTCCACGTTCAGGGCTGTTCAGCGGTTGATAAATCTAAACCCTTCTTTAGCTTAGGAGATGGAGCGGGCTGCGAATAGCACCCGTTCAATCGCCTGGGTTACCGGGTCAACCAATGCCCGGCGCCAATAGCCTTTCCGCCGCTTTACCCCAGTCACATTTTCCAGCACCTGTACCGGGCGTACATCATCCGTAAAAGCAGGAATTTCCGGTTGAGGCCGTTCATCAGTGACAAGAGGATCGCGAGGGATCCCGGCTGGGACATAAATATCGTCCATAGTTTTTCTTTCCACACTGGTCATCTTTTAAATATTGCAGCAAAAATATGTAAAAATTGCGACAATACGCATTATTATTTTAACCAAATACCACTCTGGGCAACCATGTGGCAAGTTGTGGCCAAAGACTTAATAAAATCAAAGCACCGATTTGTAAAAGGACAAATGGGATTGCGCCACGATAAATATCGCCCGTCGATATGGTCGAAGGAGCGACACCGCGCAGATAAAATAAGGCAAACCCAAAGGGTGGGGTTAGGAAGCTGGTTTGCAGATTGATTGCAATCATCACGCCGATCCAGATCGGGTCCAGGCCCATGACCATGAGAACGGGCGCAACAATGGGAACAACAACGAAGGTGATCTCAATAAAATCCAGGAAAAACCCTAAGAAAAAGATCAGGAGCATGACAACCAGCATAGCGCCAAACTGACCACCAGGTAATTGCGTCAAAAGATGATGGACGGCTGTATCGCCGCCTAAACCACGGAAGACTAGCGAAAAGACGGCCGCACCGATTAGAATCGTATAGACCATGACGCTGATACGCACGGTGGACATGAGAATCGGGTGGAGAACTTCTGCTCGGTGCAGGCGCATAATGGCAACAAGCACGCCCCAGAACAAAACCCCGGTTAAAATAAACGCCGCTCCTATAGCGATTTGACGTCCCAGCGACGTATCTGATGCAGCGAGCCGTAAGTCCGTCACATTGGCCAGAATGAGCAGCAGGGCGAGTGCGCCACCAGCAAACCAGATTGAGCGCGTTTTGTTGGGCGATAATCTTAAAGCGCCCAGCATCATTGCACCAACCGCGCCCACGCCAGCAGCTTCGGTTGGAGTTGCTATTCCGGCCAGGATAGAACCTAAAACCGCGACCAAAAGAATAATCGGCGGCAATAATGCGCTCAGAAGTTTTGCACGATTGATATGCCCATCATCGGCATTGGACATGGCGGGTGCGCTTTCTGGACGGATCCAGGCGATGAAAAGCTGATAGGCAATGTAAATGCCTACCAGCATGAGCCCCGGCAGTAGCGCGCCTGCGAATAAATCCCCAACGGATAAAGGGTCTCGTGCGACCTGACCTAAGCGTTGCTGGGCTTCCTGATAAGCTGAGGACAGCACATCGCCCAAGAGAACTAAAACGATACTGGGAGGGATGATTTGCCCCAATGTGCCAGCCGCAGCAATGGACCCAGCGGCCAGACGGCGATCATAGCCTTGTTTCATCATGGTGGGTAAAGATAATAAACCCATTGTCACAACGGTTGCGCCGACAATCCCCGTTGATGCTGCAAGCAATGCGCCTACAACGATCACAGACACACCCAAGCCACCCCGCATTTTGCCAAATAACAAGGCCATGTTTTCAAGCAAATCTTCTGCCACGCGGGAGCGTTCAAGTGCTACCCCCATGGCGACAAATAGGGGGACAGCAAGCAGGGTCGTATTTAGTGTTAATCCGAACATGCGATCAGATAGGGCGGTTAAATAGCCGACATCCAAGGGGATGGGGACATCGAGGAAATACTCAAGTCCCAGGGCCACAGCCGCAAAAATAATGGCAACACCCGCCAAAGTGAAAGCCACAGGATAGCCCGCCATCAATGCCACACATGCGACAGCAAACATCGACAGCGCCAAAACCGTTCCGGCGTCAAATATCATGAACTCTGCTCCGCCTGGGCGTTACGCGTAATGGCACGAATGATAAGGGCGATAGACTGCAATGATAAAGTCAGTGCAAACAGTAGAAGAAAGCCTTTTAATACATAGATAAAGGGTAGACCGGATGAATCAATCGACCCTTCGAATATTTCCCAACTTCGCCATACAAAGGGTAGGCAGGCCCACCAGACGAGAGCGCAAAAAGGGATGAGAAAGACCAATGTTCCAATAATATCGCTTTCATCACGCTCAGGTTGCTTGGCACGCCCATAAAAAATATCGACCCGCACATGGGCGTCGTCCGCTAAAGCCGCACCAGCGCCACCTAAAAAAATGAAGGCGTTGATATAAAGCAGCAACTCCTGAACTTGGACAACACTCAAGCTGAAACCCGTTAATCCAATTTGATCGGCGCGGAAGATATAGACAAGGACTACGGCCAGAAATTGCAGGAGGATAAGTGCTAAAGCCGCCCAGCCAGCGACCCGGCCAAGCAGGTGGTTAAACCCTTCAATGGCCTGAACAACTCTATGCTCAGCCATGCGCGCTACGCTCACGGGCATTGAAATAGGCTATTTCAGAGACTTTCGCCCAACTTCCATAAACTGTTCTTGCTTCGAGGAAGCTTTTATATACGCGTTCAGCAAATGGGTCGGCTGCGGCGTGATCGCTTAAGACTTCTTCCGCTGCCTGTGCTGCTGCTTCCATGACATCATCAGGGAAGGGACGCATGAGAATGCCATGTTCCCGTTTAAGCCGGTCCAAAGCTTGAGCATTTTTTGCGTTATATTCCGCAAGCATATAATCATTTTCTGCTGAACAAGCAGCGCGAACAATAGCCTGATAAGCTTTAGGAAGATTTTCCCAGACTTCCAAATTCATGCCAAATGAAAGCGTGGACCCCGGTTCATGAAAGCCGGGACCATAATAATAGGGTGCCACGGTATGAAAGCCGAAGGCCATATCATTCCACGGTCCGACCCATTCGGTACCGTCAATATTCCCCTGGCTGAGTGCAAGGAATAGTTCACCCCCCGCCTTGGTGACAGGGGTTGCGCCCAACCGTGCAAGCACTTCACCGCCAAGGCCGGGCGTGCGAATGCGTAGGCCTTTTAAATCCTCCAGCGATCGGATTTCTTTCTTAAACCATCCACCCATTTGGACACCTGTGTTACCACCTGCAAAGGGCTTGATGTTGAAAGGGCGGGAGAGTTCGTCCCAAAGTTCCTGCCCACCGCCATGATAGATCCAGGCATTCATTTCGCTGGCTGTAAGGCCGAATGGGACGGCAGTGAAAAAATTATAAGCCGGGCTTTTGCCTTGCCAATAATATTCCGCGCCATGATAAATATCCGCTTTACCCTGTGCGACAGCATCGAAAACCCCAAGGGCTGGAACCAATTCGCCGCCTGCATAAACACGGATGTCGATGGCACCATCAGTCATTTCAACGATGCGTTTTGCAATACGTTCGGCACCCGTGCCAAGGCCCGGAAAGTTCTTAGGCCATGTCGTGACCATCTTCAAAGAGAGGCGCTTCCGCAATATGCCTGGAGCACCTGTGATTTTTGGTTGTTCACCACCGGCAAGCGCTGCACCTGCTGCTGCGGCAGCCGTCATTCCAGCAGAAACAATAAATGCCCGCCTTGTTGGTGGGGTCTTATTTTTTTTGTTCATAGAAACAGGTCCCCTTGGGGATCTTCACCAATATCTTCGCGACTAAGTGGCACCCAGCCATTGGCGCTCAGGCGCTCTAAGGGTTGAAAGCGCGTCTTATAATTCATTTTTTCAGAGCCTTTGATCCAATAACCAAGATAGACATAGTGAAGCCCACGCCGCCGTGCCTCTTCAATATGATGCAGGATGATATAAGTTCCTAAAGAACGCGGCGCATAATCTGGATCGTAAAAGCTGTAAACCATGGAGAGGCCATCACCCATGATATCAGTTAGGCAAGCCGCAACCAAGCGACCGAGGGCCTCATCTTCAGTTGGTGGCAGCCGGTATTCAATCACGGCTGTATTCACTGGGCTATGCTGCACCATTTCCGCATATTCCAGGAAGGACATATCGGCCATGCCACCATCTGCGTGACGGGTCTCAAGATATTTTTTTAAAAGCTCGAATTGTTCCTGAGTGACTTTGGGTTCAAGTACATTCGCTTGCACATCGTCATTCCGGCTGGAAATACGGCGCATGGATTTTGGCGGCTTGTATTCCTGGGCGATGATGCGAACTGAAATACAGGCGGAACAGCCCTCGCAAGCTGGCCTGTAAGCAACGCTTTGGGAGCGACGAAAGCCGACCCGGCTCAGCGCTTCATTCAAGGCGGTCGCCTCGTCTCCTCTTAATTCGGTGAAGACTTTCCTCTCCAACCGATCCGGCAAATAGGGGCATTGCGCGGGGGCTGTTACAAAAAACCTTGGAAATTGTAGGCTTTGGTCCGTCACTTCATTTCCCGAATTGTTTTTCTAAAGACCATAATACCATGGGACAACCAAAGTAAAAACCAGCCAGATGATTATGATTAACGGCAGGCCGGATTTCATATAATCACTGAACTTATAATGCCCGGGCGCCATAACCAATAGATTTGTTTGATAGCCCATTGGTGTGGCGAAGGAGCAATTGGCTGCGAACAGCACAGCGATGACAAAAGGTAGAGCGTCCACAGCCAGGCTATCCGCAACGGAAACGGCAATTGGCGTAAACAAAACTGCTGTTGCATTATTGGATAATACATTTGTTAAAGCGGCAACAAGCAGGAAGAAAACCGATAATATGATTGTCGGGCTGGCACCTTCGACCTGCGATAAAATACTGCTGGCTAAAAATTGCGCCCCGCCGGTCCCTTCCAGCGCTGTGCCCATTGCCAGGGCTGCTGCAACCATTAACACCACGCGGCGATCAATGGCCCGGGACGCCTGGCGGATATTTATGCAGCCCATAAGGATCATAAGTGCCGCACCACCAAGTGCTGCCACCGTGATAGGCAACAAACCGCTGGCCGCGGTGGTGACAACAATGGCAAAGGCTAATAGTGACTGTCTTGATTTGTTGGAAATGTCAAAGTCACGTGTGGACCATTCCAGGAGTAACACATCTAAACTGTCCCGCAGCCCGCGAATATTGCGCCGTGTTCCAATGACAAGCAAGGCATCACCTGCTTCCAGACGAATTTCGTCCACTCGCTGACGAATCATGCGGGATTTTCTTTGAATGCCAAGCACGGCGCAGTGACTTTGTTCGTGAAAACCGGTTTGCGGTAAAGTCCGGCCTTCCATGCGAGAGGCCGGTGCCACAATGACTTCAGCCACGACAGGCATTTGCGCTTCATCACCGCTGTCCGCCCCATTTTCCAAAGCAACTGTAGAGGGCAGCAGAGCCGGGGACGAGCTGTAAAGATCAATCAATGCAGCGCGCGTTGCCAGGCACAACAGGCGATCGCCTGTCTGCAAGGTTATATCATCAAAGGGCCGCATGAATTCCTGGTTATTGCGTATAATTGTGCGGATGGTGATGTTGCGTACACCGGGGAACAACCCTGCTTTTGCCGTTTCACCTTCTAAAATACTGCCCTTTGTGACGTCGATCTGGACGAGAAACTGGTGACCTTTTTGTCCACCGGGTTCCGCTGCTTCACCAGTGCGACTGCCAACAAGCCTGGGGATTATCAGTATCACATAGAAAAATCCGGAAGCGGCAATAATGGCACCGGGTATCGTGAAATCAAAGAACCCCAGACCCTCGCCAGTCGCATGTTCTAATGCGCCGGAAACCAGCAGATTCGTTGAAGACCCAATCAGGGTCATATTGCCACCTAAGATGGCTACGAAGCTTAGCGGGATTAAAATGGCCGATGCATTCTGCCCGAGACGATGCGCCAGCGCCGTCATGATGGGAATAAAGATCACCACGACGGGTGTATTATTCAAAACGGCCGAGAGAATGACCACGCCAATCATGGACGCCATCATCACCAACACGGGGCTTTTTGCCCCCCATAGCATGAGTTTCTCCGCCACAGGTTCCAATGCGCCAGTTTGTACAAGCGCCTGCCCTACGATGAGTAGGGCCACAATGGCGACCAAGGCTGGGTCAGCGAAACCAGCGAGAATATCCTTCATATCGAGGCGTTGGACCGCTTGTGCTTGGTCCATTGGAATGGCTTCAAAGAGGAGCAGCAGCGCAACAATTGTTACGATGGAAGTGATTTCCAGCGATACCTTGTCCAATGCATAGGATGTGATGGCTCCCAAAATAATAAGGAAAGTCAGCCACATATGCAGATTTTCTAAGATAAATTCCATAAGCCCGTAATGCCGCCCTCAAATGTTCGAACTGTTGATTATGAACGCAGGCTACATACTGTCAATCGGGAGATAATAAAATCAATAGGATGAGGGCGTGCGTCTCGCTGCCTTTGTCTGTGCATGTTTCTTTTTGGATTGCAGCCGTCTTTCCTTTGAGCCACGCGTTGGTCGGGTGGGGCGTCGCTTTTTCACCGGCGTTGCTGCTTCTTGAATTAAGGCACACAAACGTAAGCGGGCATCTTCCCGGTTACGCTCCTGCGTGCGAAAGCGATTTGCTGTGATGACGATAACGCCGGCGAGTGACATACGTTTACCCGCTACTTTCCGCAGTTTCGGGAACAAAGTCTCTGAAATGGCGGGTGAATTTGTGGCGTCAAAGCGAAGTTGAACTGCGGTCGCGACCTTGTTCACATTCTGTCCGCCGGGACCGCCTGCGCGGATGAACTCTTCTTCAAGTTCATCTTCGTCAATGATGATGCTGTTTGTTACCCTCATAGGGGTAATGTATCGTCCTAAACGCGCTTCTCCAAGTCTGATGCTTGACCTTGGCAAATCATGCGCTCATAAACAGCGTTATGAGCAAAGATATTCACGAAAATCTCACCCTTTTAGGGGGCGCGTCGGAGCTGCCCACGTCCCCTGAACAGGCGAAACTTGAAATGGTACCGAACCCGCGTTCAGTACTCTATATGATCCGCTTTACCTGCCCGGAATTCACCAGCTTGTGTCCGGTGACCGGCCAGCCGGATTTCGCACATATCGTTATTGATTATGTGCCGGATGAGCTGATTGTTGAAAGCAAGTCTTTGAAATTATTCATGCATAGCTTTCGCAATCATGCCGGATTTCACGAAGATTGCACCGTAGGTATTGGCGAACGGCTGGTTGTTGAGATGAAGCCCAAATGGCTCCGCATTGGTGGATATTGGTATCCACGTGGTGGCATTCCCATTGATGTGTTTTACCAACATGGCATGGTGCCTGAAGGCATGTGGATACCTGAGCAGGGTGTTCCAAACTATCGCGGGCGCGGTTAGGGTTTAGCCTAACCACCCATCAACAGACGCAAGAGCGCGACGGGCCATAGCCTGTTTGCGCTCTTTTTTATGAACTCGCTTTTCAAGAGGCGGGAATAAGCCGAAATTCACATTCATTGGCTGGAAAGTATCCGCATTCGCCCCACCGGTGATATGATTCAAAAGCGCGCCAAAAGCCGTAGTTTCTGGCGGAAAGGAAAGATCCTGCCCCAATTGCTGCGTTGCTGCAAACCGTCCGGCGAGCAAACCGATGGCAGCGGATTCAACATAGCCTTCAACGCCGGTGACTTGGCCTGCGAAGCGCAGCCGAGGGTCTTGTTTCAAGCGCAAAGACGGGTCCAGCAGGCGGGGGCTGTTAAGGAAAGTATTGCGGTGCAGGCCGCCTAAGCGCGCGAATTCGGCGTTTTCAAGCCCTGGAATCATGCGGAAAATCTCTGCCTGTGCGCCATATTTTAATTTAGTTTGAAAACCGACCATGTTGTAAAGCGTGCCAAGCGCATTGTCCTGGCGAAGCTGCACCACGGCATAGGGGCGTTCATCGCTATGCGGATTAGTTAGGCCCACGGGTTTCATAGGACCGAAGGATAAAGTTTCCACGCCACGTTCAGCCATCACTTCAATCGGCATGCAGCCCTCAAAATAGGGCGTGTCTTTTTCCCAATCTCGGAATTCGGTTTTCTCACCGGTAATAAGCGCATCTATGAATGCGTAATATTGGTCTTTGCTGAGCGGGCAGTTGATATAGTCCGCACCTTCGCCCTTGTCATAACGGGATTGGAACCAGGCCACATCGAAATTGATGCTTTCCTTGTAAACAATGGGTGCGATGGCATCGAAAAAGGCCAGCTCATCTTCTCCGGTCAACTCCTTAATCGCGCTGGAAAGAGCAGGGGAGGTTAAAGGTCCAGTCGCAATAACGACATTATCCCAATCAGCGGGGGGCAAACCATCGACTTCGCCGCGTTCAATCGTGATCAACGGATGGTTTTCAAGCGCTTCACCTACGCCTTGTGAAAAGCCGTCTCGATCTACGGCAAGCGCTGAACCCGCTGGAACCTTATGTTTGTCACCTTGCATCATTATGATTGAATTCGCGCGGCGCATTTCTTCATGCAGCAAGCCGACTGCATTATTTTCTGCGTCATCAGAGCGGAAGGAATTGGAACACACCAGTTCGGCAAAGCCTTCGCCCTGATGGGCATCAGTCATGCGAACGGGGCGCATTTCATGGAGAACGACAGGTACATCTTGATTGGCAATCTGCCACGCCGCTTCTGAACCGGCGAGGCCGCCACCAATGACATGAACTGGTTTAAGTGCGTCGCTCATTGTTATTCCTTTTATAGCTTGTTTCAGCGCTGCCGCTTTTACCCTTTAAGTACCTGGACCGCAATCAGTGGCGAGGCTATTTGCCGCACATTTCTTTGATTTTCAAAACAAGCCTTTG
>JASFRS010000076.1:0-11353 GCA_050114795.1 Sphingomonadales bacterium | reverse complement strand
AATATCTGGCGCCACAGGCAGCGGTACAGGAGAGCAAGACGCCATGGATTCACGTGAACACGAAAAAACCTATGAACGCTTCACCACTTTAGCGAAATGGAGCACGATTGTCGCAATCGTCGTAACATTTATCGTGGTTGCGGGCTTTATAGCCTGATACGCGCAGACGATATTTAAAAAAGGCCCTCAATGAGGGCCTTTTTATTGGTTATAATCCGATCTGTCTGGCAGCCAGATCGCGCATGATTTCTTCAGACCCACCGCCAATCGCATTTACACGAACTTCACGGTAAATCCTTTCAACCCGACCGCCACGCATAAAGCTGGCACCGCCTAAAATCTGTGCAGATTCTCGCGCACAATATTCCATTATCTGAGTTGCCTGAACTTTCAACATTGCCAGATCAGCCGCCGGCGTTTCTCCTTGCGAAACGAGCCAGGCACAGCGCTCCAAAAACGCTTGTCCAGCTTTAATCCGGCCCAGCATTTCAGCAATTTTATGCCGAATGACCTGATGGTCAGCCAGGCGTTTGCCAAAAGTCTTACGTTCCTGCGCCCAGGAAATGGCATCCTCTAAACAGGCCCTTGCTGCACCAATGGCACCTGCCGCCATGGCAAGGCGTTCATGATTAAAATTCGCCATAATACCGGGAAAGCCCATGCCTTCCGCACCAATTAAATTATCCGCAGGGACACGGACGTCATCGAAATACAGCGCTGCCGTATCAGAGGCCCACCACCCCATTTTCTTAATCGGGGATTGCGTAAAGCCCGCGCGGTCGCGTTCAATCATCAACAGCGAGACACCTCCTGCCCCTTCGCCACCTGTGCGCACGGCCACTGTGTAGTAATCAGCACGCAACCCGCCAGTGATAAACATTTTCGAGCCATTGACGATATAATCATCGCCATCCCGCACAGCGCGCGTTTTTAAGTTTGCGACGTCTGATCCACCGGAAGGTTCGGTAATTGCCAGACATATAATCTTCTCACCAGCAAGCACATCGGGTGCCACTCGAGCTTTTAACTCTGCACTTCCTAAAGCGAGAACTGGCGGTAACCCAATGGAATGAACCAACAGACTTGCATTTATGCCACCCGCTCCAATTCTTGCCATTTCATCTGCCGTTACCAACCCAAAAAACGGGTCGCCACCCACATCAACACCACCGAATTCTTCGGGAAAACCCATGCCCAGCAGGCCAATTTCTGCGGCTTTCTTGTAGAGCTCTCTTGGGAATTCTTCCGCCTCATCCCATTCATGGGCATAAGGCATAATCTCTTTTTCGATGAAACGGCGCAATTGGCCCCGCCATGCCTCATGGTCTTCATTATAAAAAGGCGAGCGACCACGTAGGCCATCATAATCAAGCTGATGCGACATTTTTTACTCCGACAATGAACGGCTGCAGAGAGTGGCCTAAAAAAACGGTTCACACAATCGTGTCGTTTGTTTAGTGCAATTCCAATAACAACTGCTCTATCCAATAAATTGAATTCCAGAGGGCCACAAAGATGAAACGCATAAAGAAGCTTATTTCCGGCTCCACGCTGCTGCTCATTACTGCCGCCGTTCTATTTGGACGCCTCGCCTATATGAATTTGCGAAGCGATGATCCCCTGCCCTTTGGTTTTCAGCAATATAATGCAGAAGCTTTTGCTGAAACACAGGCCTCAGGCGCGCTTATTATGGTCGATGTTTATGCGAGTTGGTGCCCGACTTGCCTCGCCCAACACAAGGTGCTTGAGAGTCTGTTGAAAGAGCCAGACTTAAAAGAAATAAAAGGCTTCCGCATCAATTTTGATGATGACGCCCATTTCCTTCGCGCACATGGAGTTAATGCACAGTCCACCATAATTATGTTCGATGGTACGCAGGAGCTATCGCGTAGCATTGGGTTGACGAGCAAAGACGCCATCCAAAGCCAAGTTCGCTCAGCCTTGCAGCAGGTTAAAGAGCCACTTTCATGAGCACCATTGCTTTGGCATTTCTAGCAGGCGTTCTAACGACGCTGAATCCCTGTGTGCTTCCCATGTTACCTCTTGTTTTCAGCGGTGCCTTTGCCCAAAGCAACAAAGGCCCATTGATATTAGCATCGGGTCTGGTCTTATCTTTCACGACTTTGGGCGTAGTTATCACAGCCTTTGGTCATGGCATTGGCCTTGATATCGCAATGATTCGTATTTTTGCAGCGATTCTGCTTTTATTAAGCGGCTTATTACTCAGCAATCAACAAGCCCAAAACCTTTTTGCAAAGGTCACAGCACCAATTGCAAACGGTGCAAATTCTACGCTGAACAGTCTCAATTTAGAAGGTCGTACCGGGCAATTCACACTTGGCCTGCTTTTAGGCGCTGTTTGGAGCCCATGTGTAGGCCCAACACTAGGCGCTGCGATGGCACTTGCAGCGCAGGGCGAAGCATTGGGCGACATAACAATAACCATGGCTGTTTTTTCTTTTGGCATGGCAAGTGTATTTTTGCTTATCGCCTATGGTTCACGGCAATTCATAAATAGCAAAGTAAGTCGATTACAGTTAGTGGCAAAAAAAGCGCGCCCAATATTTGGATGGTTACTCATCCTATTGAGCGCGCTTATTTTAACAGGCTTTGATAAAGTGCTTGAAGCTCAGCTTATAACTACAATGCCCGATTGGTTAATTGTCTTAACCACAAGATATTAATTAGTCCGCTTCCTGCATGATTTGACGGCGGGCTTCTATAAGTTTTTCATCCATAGCTTTATGCAGGCGGTGATCTGAAATTTCAACACCACGAGCTATGAAATCAGCTTTTACCTTCCGAAAAACATCATCATCACCAACTTCCTGCAAATCAGCCCGCACGACCTCTTTGACATAGGCTTCGGCATCCTCTCCTGAGAGACCAAATAACTCTGCTGCCCACTCTGCAATTAAGCGGTCACGGCGCATTTCCGCTTTAAAACGCAATTGATCATCATGTGCAAAAGCGTTTTCAAAGCCTTTCTCACGGTTATCGAAAGTGGTCATGGTTTCCCGCTCCTTAAATCTTGGGTTATGATTAAAATAGTATCTGGGCGGTACACTATCAAGAATACAAAGTCACCTGGACGATATGAATCAAAAGCCATGTATCTTTCCCCGTATCTTTCATTGTTTCCTGCGTCGCAATAAGCTAATGTCCGCGCGCCTATTTATGGGGTCATATCCGACCCCGCAACCGGGGTTTTTAAAATTATGTCGCGCCGCCGTCAGATTTATGAAGGAAAGGCCAAAATCTTGTATGAGGGGCCTGAACCAGGCACGCTCATTCAATATTTCAAAGATGATGCCACAGCCTTTAATGCACAGAAAAAAGGGTCATTGTCGGGAAAAGGGGTTTTAAACAACCGAATTTCCGAACATGTCTTTACCGCACTTGGGGGCATTGGCCTCCCTACACATTTCATCAAAAGACTAAACATGCGGGAACAATTGATCCACGCCGTTGAAATCATTCCGATTGAAGTGGTTGTGCGCAACGTCGCAGCGGGCTCCATTAGCCAAAGATTGGGCATTGAAGAGGGCACGCCCCTGCCCCGCACGATTGTCGAGTTTTATTATAAAAACGACGAGCTTGGTGACCCACTGATTTCAGAAGAACATATCGCTTGTTTTGGCTGGGCGACGTCAGACGAACTGGACGACATCACGTCCATGGCCCTGCGCGTCAATGATTTTATGAGCGGGATGTTCGCAGCGATTGGCATCAAACTCGTTGATTTCAAATTGGAATTTGGCCGCCATTATCAAGGCGACCAAATGCGCGTCATTTTGGCTGATGAAATAAGCCCGGACGGGTGCCGACTTTGGGACATCGCCTCCGGTGAGAAACTGGACAAAGACCGCTTCCGTCGTGACCTTGGCGGCGAAGTCGAAGCCTATCAGGAAGTCGCCCGCCGTTTGGGCTTAATACCCGATGAGAATGGAACGGCTGTTTTAGATTTCACCAAGCATCGTGAGAAAAAGGAAAAGGAAAAGCGCTGATGAAGGCCCGTGTTCATATCACATTGAAATCCGGCGTTCTTGACCCTCAAGGCAAGGCAATCGCCCACGCCCTGGGCGATCTGGGTTTTTCCGGCGTCGGTGACGTTCGCCAAGGTAAATTCATTGAAATTGAATTGGACGCACAAGACAGAGCGACAGCGGAACAAACGGTTGACCAGATGTGCCGGAAGCTTCTTGCGAATACGGTTATTGAAAACTACCAAATTGATATCGACTGAGAGTGCAGATGAAAGCCGCTGTTATTGTCTTCCCCGGTTCTAATTGCGATCGCGATGTCAAAGTCGCACTTGAGAAAATTACGGGTGTAACGCCTGAAATGATCTGGCATGGCGATAGCACTCTCCCCAAAACCGACCTGATTGTTTTACCCGGTGGGTTTTCTTTTGGCGATTATTTGCGTTCAGGTGCAATTGCCGCGCGGTCTCCTATCATGAAAGAAGTCGTGAAACAGGCAAATGATGGCACGCCTACACTTGGCATTTGTAACGGCTTTCAGATTTTGACAGACGCGGGCTTATTGCCCGGCGTTCTCATGCGCAATGCCGGACTGCATTTCCTTTGCAAAGATGTTACTTTGACGGTTGAAAACAGCCAAACAGCCTTCACAAATGCTTTTAACGCTGGTGCGGAAATTACGATCCCTATCGCTCATCATGACGGTAATTATTTCGCTGATGAAGCCGTATTAAAAGAATTGGAAGACAATCGCCAAATTGCCTTTAGATATCAAGGCAACCCAAATGGCTCGGCACATGATATCGCCGGTATCACTAATAAATCCGGGTCTATATTGGGCATGATGCCTCACCCTGAACGCCTCATTGATGAAGATCTGGGCGGCACAGACGGGCGTTTGGTATTCGAAAGCCTAGTGAGCGCTCTTAACTAGTTATTGCTTTCCTCAAAGAGACGGTTGAAATGCACAAGCAGAACCCATCACCTGAAATTTCCGAACAACTCATCAAAGACCACGGACTATCACCGTCCGAATATGAGCAGATTTTAGGCCATATGGGCCGAACTCCCAATTTAACGGAATTAGGGATTTTCTCTGTCATGTGGTCGGAGCATTGTTCCTATAAATCCTCCCGCGTGCATTTAAAAACACTGCCCACAAAAGCCCCCTGGGTTATTCAAGGGCCGGGCGAGAATGCGGGCGTTATTGATATCGGCGACAATCAGGCTGCCATTTTTAAAATGGAAAGCCACAACCACCCCAGTTTCATTGAGCCCTATCAGGGCGCAGCAACAGGTGTTGGTGGGATTTTACGCGATGTGTTCACAATGGGTGCGCGCCCCATTGCCAATATGAATGCCTTACGTTTTGGTGAGGCCAGCCATGAGAAAACCCGCCACCTTTTAGCCGGCGTTGTTGCCGGCATTGGCGGGTATGGCAATTGCGTTGGTGTTCCAACCGTTGGCGGTGAGACGAATTTTCATGCTGCATATAATGGGAATATCCTCGTTAATGCGATGAATGTGGGACTTGCAGATCAGGATAAGATTTTTTACTCAGCAGCAGCCGGTGTCGGTAATCCTGTTGTTTATGTGGGGTCCAAAACGGGGCGGGACGGTATTCACGGCGCGACCATGGCATCAGCCGAATTCTCCGATGATGCTGATGAGAAACGACCAACCGTTCAAGTGGGTGATCCATTTACGGAAAAACTACTGATTGAGGCCTGCTTGGAATTAATGGCTTCCGATGCCATTATCGCCATTCAAGATATGGGCGCAGCGGGTCTTACATCTTCTTCCGTTGAAATGGCATCTAAAGGCGGTGTGGGCATTCATTTGAATATGAATGAAGTTCCCTGCCGCGAAGAAGGCATGGTTCCCTATGAAATGATGCTGTCTGAAAGCCAGGAACGGATGTTGATGGTGCTGCGCCCTGAAAAACAGGACTTTGCGCGCGCCATATTTGAAAAATGGGGCTTAGACTTCGCTGTCATTGGGCATTTAACCGACACCAAACATCTCGTGCTGGAGTTCGATGGTGAGGTGGTTTGTGATTTGCCGATTGACGCTTTGGCTGACGCAGCACCTGCTTATGAACGACCTTTTGAATTACCGAAACAACCTCAAGCGCCTGCGATAACAAATATAGAATCCGTTGAGGATTACGGCGCTGCTTTGAAGCAACTTATTGGCTGTCCAGACCTCTGTTCCAAGCGTTGGATTTGGGAACAATATGACCATATGGTCATGGCGGACACCATTGGCCGCCCAGGGGGCGATGCGGCGGTTGTACGGGTGCATGACACCGATAAGGCGCTCGCCATATCAACAGATGTCACACCTCGTTATTGCGAGGCCGATGCATTTGAAGGCGCTAAACAAGCGGTGGCTGAAACATGGCGGAATATTACCGCAGTGGGCGCAACCCCTTTGGCAATTACCAACTGTTTGAATTTCGGTAATCCACAGCGCCCTGAAATTATGGGTCAGTTCGTGGCCGCCATAAGGGGCATTGGAGAAGCCTGTAGGGCACTCGATTACCCCGTCGTTTCAGGCAATGTCTCTCTTTATAATGAAACAAATGGCCGTGCGATTTTACCGACACCCGCCATTGGCGGCGTGGGCTTGATTAAAGATGCATCGAAGCGGGCGTCTTTAGCGTTCAGCAAGCCCGGTGATCATATTTTCTGCGTTGGTGAGACCAAAGCCCATTTGGAATCGTCCCTTTATTTGCGAGAAATTCTGGGTCGCGAAGAAGGTGCTCCACCTCCCGTTGATTTGACCGTTGAAAAGCGCAACGGGAATTTCGTCCGCCAGCTTATTGAAACAGGTTTAACCCATGCCGTGCATGACATTTCTGATGGCGGCCTAGCCGTCGCCCTTGCAGAAATGGCGATGGCGTCCGGCTTTGGAGCTGACATTAAGAACATCGCAGATCAATTGCCTTTGCATGGATGGCTTTTCGGAGAGGACCAGGCGCGCTATATTATATGCATCGCGCCTGAAAATATGGCATCTTTGCTTGAACAGGCAAAACAGCAAAGCGTACCACTTGTTGAGTTGGGTGCCGTCGGTGGGAATGATTTGACAATCGCTGACGTGATGACCATATCCGTAAGCGAACTTAAAGACGCTCATGAAAGCTGGTTACCAGAATATATGAGCAAAGCTGACAGCGTCTAACCGAATAAGCCAAAGAAGGAAGTTAAAATGCCAATGGACGCCCGCGATATTGAGCGGATGATAAAAGAGGCTCTTCCCGACGCGAAGGTCACAATTCAAGACCTTGCCGGGGACGGAGATCATTATGCAGCTCAAGTCGTGTCCAAAGCCTTTGAAGGCAAAACACGAATTAAACAACATCAAATGGTGTTTGAAGCTTTGCAAGGACGCATGGGTGAACAACTCCATGCTTTAACCCTGCAAACTAGTACGCCAGATAATTAAAATACGGATCGGTAAAACAAGGATACTCACATGACTAATCCGACACATGAGCGCATTCAAAAAGAAGTAGGCGAAAGTGATGTTGTCCTTTTCATGAAAGGCACACCCCTATTCCCACAATGTGGCTTTTCAGCCGCTGTTGTTGACGTTTTAGAGCGCGTCGGCATTGAATATGCTTCGCATGACGTGCTTCAAGACCCGGAATTGCGCCAAGGTATTAAAGAATTTTCAAACTGGCCAACTATTCCGCAAGTCTATGTCAAAGGCGAATTTATCGGCGGCTGTGATATCGTGCGTGAAATGTTTGCCTCTGGTGAACTTGAAAGCTTTTTGAACGACAAAGGCGTTAAAAAACCCGCCTCATAATTTCCGGATAAAGCGATATTCAGTCGTATCCGAGATATCATTGAGCGCACGCAGATCCTGTGTGCGCTCAAATCCATTTTTCTCATAAAAACGATGCGCACGAGTGAATTTCGTATCACTCCACAGCTCAATCCTATTGGCGCCGCGTTTCTGCGCGGCATCTATGACCAAATCCATCATTATTTCCGCCAGACCCTGACCTCGCAGATCCTGGTCGAGATAAAGCTTCTTCAGCTCCACACCGCCATCTATTGGAGTCCAGCCAACGCAGGCTTTGATGGCACCCCCGCGCTCCAGAACCCAGGACTCCCCTCCCGCAGATTTAAAACCACTGCCAAAGATCTTTAGGATTGGTTCTTCGTTTTCAACGTCCAGATAGACACCGTCATATTCCTCGAAGCACCGCCCAATCAGATCAATAATGCCATCCGCGTCTTCATCACGAGCGGCACGAATGAAATTTAGACCTGGTGAGAGTTGAAAGTCATTCATCTCCGGTGCTTGCATCACCGCACCCGGGATTGACCAGTCCGCTGTGATAGGCAACTGGTGAGTGCCGGTCCTTTTGAACCCAAATCTTTTATAAAAGCCTTCAGCATTAAGAGAGGCCCTAAGGTAAACATCCGCAAACCCTTCTTTTCGAATTTGATCTAATACGGTTCCAAGAAGTTGATACCCAGTACCCGTTCCGAAAGCTTCCGGTATGACATAACAATGAGTTATGCGCGCGGAACCTGGTTTTTCTTCTTCGGTCCACCCGGATAGACCCAGCAATTCGCCATCCTGTTCATAGACATATCCATGAGCAGGTATTCTCAGGACAAAGACCGGGTTTTCCGGATCAATCAAATGCCGGACGGCTTCTGCCCCATAAGGCTCCAAGCTCCCGACCGCAATGGATCGGCGCATCAGAGCGAACAGCGCTTCATCGTCCCAGTGAAAATTTGGGCGGATGAGTCCCGGCATTTTAGATGGCGCGGTTTTCATACCAATTCTTCCGCCGTGCAAAGCTCGCCTCTACAGCCGTACGCTCTGCCAGGGAGAGATAAGGATTCCAAATCTCGAATACCAGCATGACCCGCGGCTCATCACCCAAGTTTTCAACGCGATGCTCAAAACTGTCGTCGAAAACAAATGCTTTGCCTTGCTGCCAGCTATACCATTTGTCGCCGATTTGAATGCGCGCCTTCTCATCGGTGACAAGCGGGAGATGCACTGTTGCATGGGTGTTCACCTGCCCATGGTGGCCGGGAATGCGAGCACCCGGTGCCAGAGTTGAGAAATAGGCAGACACGGTTTGTCCCCCTAACTGAGAAAGCGGGAAAGCTTTTAATATCTCTACTGTTTTTGGGAACAGCGCCGTGTTTTCTTCGACTTCTGTTGTATTGCGATAGAGATGGATTGTTTTCCAAAAATCCGGATCTTCAACCTCAATTTGCGCGCCGAGATGCGCGGTCAGCCCCATTTCACTCTGCGCTTTACCCTTGGCCGCTTCAAATTCTGCCAGGATATCCATATGAGCGCGCTCTAATTCCGGTAACCAACGAAAACTTCCACGATCAAAAACCGGTTTTGGCTTTAGGTCGGGCATATAAAAGACTGTAGGGCGTTGTTTGGGGTCTTTATATTTGACTTCCTGTCCAGCCCATACGCCCTTTGCAACCCGTTCTAAGTCTTCACCGGGAAAACGCTTTCCAGTGTCCTGAACAGCCGCTTGATGCAGAGAATTCAGTGCATTCTCAAGAAACTTTGACGCAAATTCGATACGTTCCCTCATGACGGGAGGGATATCACCACTTTCCAGTGCCGCCATCATTCCTGGGTCCAATTGAAAGGCCGCAGAAAAGGCGGACGCAGCCCGCGCACCTTCATTCACCATTGTGGCAGCGCACCCATAGAAGAGATAGGACACAGCGTTCGAAGGGTCGAGATCAATCGCTTCCCTATATGTTTTCACCGATGCCTCAAAATCCCTTTTAGAATCATAGCAAAGGCCAAGAGAGTGACGATGGCCAACAACATCCGGTTCGATTTGTATAACGCGCGTTACATAGCTGATAGCTTCGTCAAATTTTTGGGATTTAACCGCGGCCTGCGCCAGGAATGAAAGAGCGCGCTGCTCATTTGGATCAATATCGAGAACCTCTTCCACCAAAGCCTTTGCTTCGGCTTTTTTTCCCGCTGCATCTTTTACAAATGCAGATTCCAAAATGCTCTCAATATCCACTTTTGTGTCCTGCGCAGCCATTGCGCCACCCCTCTTCCAGATTTCTATCTAAAATAAATAAAGGCCGGGATAGCGTTACACCATCCCGACCTTTGAAATTCTTCAGCGTTTTTGCTGACCGCGTCAAGCTTAGCGGGAGTAAAATTCGATGACCAGATTTGGTTCCATCCGAACAGGATAAGGAACTTCATCGATGGTTGGAACGCGCGTATAGGTGACTTTCGTGCCATCACCTTCTACAGCCAGATATTCCGGCACATCACGTTCATTAGAGCCTTGAGCTTCCAGAACCAAATTCATTTGCTTTGATTTTTGGCGAACTTCGATAACGTCACCGACTTTCACGCGGTAGCTACCGATATTCACTTTGCGACCATTCACCATGACATGACCATGGTTGATGAATTGACGGGCTGAGAATACAGTCGGCACAAATTTCGCACGATAAATGATGGCGTCCAAACGGCTTTCCAACAAACCAATCAGGTTAACGGAAGTATCGCCTTTTACGCGAACAGCTTCTGCATAAATCCGGCGGAATTGTTTTTCAGTGATATTGCCGTAATAGCCTTTCAGCTTCTGCTTTGCGCGCAGCTGAATGCCGAAATCAGACAATTTACCTTTACGACGTTGGCCATGTTGACCTGGGCCATATTCGCGGGAATTAACCGGGCTTTTAGGGCGACCCCAGATGTTTTCACCCATGCGGCGGTCAATTTTATATTTGGCGGAAATCCGCTTACTCATGTTCGTCTCCGAAACGCTAAATGTTTAAAATCAATGTCGAGAACGCGCCACCAAACCGATTTTGTCTGATGCGAGCACCGCTTCACTCGACCTGCGGGCTCTTTCTAGGCAAGGGCGTTATAAGCCCAGGCCCCATAAAGTCAAGCTTTCCCTCTATTTTCGGGGAAATAAATCCAGTTTTTTAATAACCCCGCGTAAGGTTTGGGTTTCCTGGGACGTAAAACCCGCGCGATGAATAAGATTTCTCAATGTTCGGCGCATAACAGGAGCACGGTCTTTCGGGAAGAAATACTCTCGCGCATCAAGTGCATCTTCCAAATGATCAATCAGGCCTTGAATGTCTTTCTTCGTGGCCTGCCCAGAATAATCCCGTTCCAACCGATGTGCTGCTGTATTGTCAGTCGCTTTGAACCACTCATAAGAGAAAAGCACAACAGCTTGCGCCAGATTTAATGACCCGAACTCTTCATTCAATGGCACCGATAATATGGCATCAGAGGCCGCAATATCCTCATTTTCAAGGCCCGAACGTTCCGGCCCAAATAAGATACCAATACGCTCTCCCTTTGCATCAAGCTGA
>JASFRS010000075.1:0-12077 GCA_050114795.1 Sphingomonadales bacterium | reverse complement strand
ATGCCACCTTTCCCTCGCTGCGGCTTTCGCGAGGTCGTAGGCTAAGGGTTGGAAGCTTGTGCTTCCATAAACCGGTGCGGGCGTCCCGGCGAAGTCGAGCGTTCGCAGAGTAAGGCAAGCTATCAGCGGGCCAGGCCTCCCGTCACTCTATATTGGACAGGTCGTCGTGCCGATAGCGTCAAATCTAGGCGTTTGGATTTTACTTCTACTTCCAAACACAAACCGCCTAGTCCGGGCAAACAGAGTGACTAACCCGCGCCGGTTTATCCTCACTGCAATCAACGCACCCCATGCTGGAGCACGGCGCTGCACGCCTGTGTTTTAAAGACTACCATCCGCGTAACGCTTGGCCATTTCACTTAGCGGAATAGGCTTAATCTTAGACGCCTGACCTGCTGTGTTGAATTGCTCGTAACGCGCTTTGCAGACTTCTTCCATGGCGCTCATGGCGGGTGTCAGATATTTGCGCGGGTCAAATTCTGCGGGCTTTTCAGCGAAGACTTTGCGGATTTGGCCGGTGATGGCCATGCGGTTGTCGGTGTCGATATTGACTTTGCGCACGCCATGTTTGATGCCGCGGACAATCTCTTCAACAGGGACGCCGTAAGTCTGGGGCATTTCCCCACCATTTGCGTTGATGATGTCCTGCAGTTCCTGAGGAACGCTGGATGATCCATGCATCACCAAATGAGTATTTGGGATTTTTTCATGGATTTTGGCGACCACATCCATGGCTAAAACTTCGCCCGTTGGCTTGCGGGTGAATTTATAAGCGCCATGCGAAGTGCCGATGGCGACAGCCAGAGCATCAACATGTGTTTTAGCCACGAAATCTTTGGCCTGGTCCGGGTCTGTCAGTAATTGGTCCTTATTCAATGCGCCTTCAAAGCCATGGCCATCTTCCTTCTCACCTTCACCGGTCTCAAGGGAGCCAAGACAGCCCAATTCCCCCTCAACGGACACGCCAACCATATGGGCGATATCCGTGACGGTACGGGTGGTATCCACATTATATTCATAAGAGGCTGGCGTCTTGCCATCTGCTTCCAATGACCCATCCATCATGACGGATGAAAAGCCGTTAATCATCGCGCTTTGGCAGGTGGACGGCGCATTGCCATGGTCCAAATGCATGCAGACGGGGATATGAGGGTACATCTCAATCGCGGCTTCAATCAAATGGCGTAACATGATGTCATTGGCATAGGCGCGCGCGCCACGGCTGGCTTGTAGGATGACGGGGGCGTTCACCTTGTTGGCCGCCGCCATAATGGCTAAAGTTTGTTCCATATTGTTGATGTTGAACGCCGGTACGCCATAGTCGTTTTCCGCTGCGTGGTCCAACAACTGTCGTAAAGATACCAGTGCCATGTGAATAATCCTCAGTCCCAGGAATTAGATTCATTTGTTACTAATCGGGTAAAGCCCGTGGGGGATCTGGTCAACATTGCAATCGATTACTATGGTTTTACTCTTTTTAGTGTGACGCTATCGCTTAGAATATAGTCCTCTCCATCCTTTACCCAGCGAAATTTTGTGAAGAGGTCGCCTTCAAGCTGATAAAGATTGCGTACAGAAACAGTGGTTTCACCATAAGTGTCTTCATGTTCAGTGAGTACGCGCCAGGAGTCATTTTCGCCTAAGCTCGCAGATGTTACTTTCAAGTCAGTGACATAGCGTTTGCGACCGTTGAAATAAGAGACCAATAAGGTCTCTTTGTCCTGATCATAGGTCAACACTTCGACGGCGCTGGCAGCTCCTTTTGGAAAGGCAAAGCGATGCTCCTGGACCAGGGCTTGCCCGCCGGAGGCTTTGGCGCTTAATTCATAGCCGACACTTATAGACTCGTCCTTTCCTTGTTCCAAAACCAACTCACCCTGCCATTCACCATCAAGGGTGAGGAAGAGTTCCAGTACGTCAATATCAACGTCTTGCGCGTGCGTGGGTGCCCAAGGCAATAATGCTATGATTACGACCAGTGTCTTTAAATATTGCATCGCACACCTCTAAATAAGTTTCCTAAATTATTGTATCATAAGTTTTATTTGATTGTGCTCCAATTTAACCAGACTTAACATGTACATACATTTATTTTCATCTGGAATTCTATGTTATGCGCTTCGCCCAAATTTTATTCTCCCTTCTGTTGCTTCCACTGTTGGCATCTTGCGGAACTAAACTTAGTGAGGAAGAGAGGAAGGCTGTGGTGGACTCACTCGTTGCGAAATATGAAGTGGAGGCTGTGCAGCGGGCAATTGGTTTAATGGACTCAGTGTATGGGGAAGAGGTTTTGGAAAAACTGCAAGACCCTGAAGGGGGTGCGGCCTATAAAGCCCATATTCATGATTTGGTAAATGCACAGCCAATTCATCCGTGTGAAGCAGCGGATAAGCTCACGCTGGATATCGATGAAGATGCGCCTCCACCAAAATGCTTGTCTTCTGTGGTTTCTTCTTTTGATAAAGAAGATGCATTTGCCATCATTGAAGCAACTTCGATTGCCCAGATTTATTACCAGCACCACGATGTTGAAACGTCAAAGATCTATGCCACCATTGCTGCTGATTTGCTTGAAGCCAAAAAAGGCACGTCATCCCACCCTATGGACGAAGCTATTTTGAGGGAGGCTTCAGTGGTCGTTTTATTATACCAACTTGGTTTGAAGGAACGAGCTGCAATGATTGAAAGTGCAATGGATGTTAGGCCTGAAGATCGCAAGCGGATTGAAAACGCAAAGAATATTTATTAATTTAAAATGCGGCTTATAGAGGGGTGGTTTTAATAGAATTACAAGTCTTCGGCATTTCTCTCTGTATTCTTGAAGACAGGGATGTTTCGTCATAAGCTGCTCTCTTAAATTCTGCTGGGGAGGGTTTCATGCTGCGGCGCTTGTTCGTTTCAATTATTACTTTATGTCTGTTTTCTGTTCAGGCCATAGGCGAAGACTTATCCAAATTAGAATTAAAAGACGTCTTTGAAATGGAATATGCGGCGGACCCGCAGATTTCGCCGGACGGACAGACGATTGTTTATGTGCGTCAGTCGATGGATATCATGAGTGACCAGGCACGCGCCAATCTTTGGGTGTTGGATGTGCGTTCGGGGGAGCACCGCCCCCTTCTGTCAGGCACAGCAAATTACTCCATGCCACGCTGGTCTCCGGATGGGAAGCGATTGGCCTATGTGTCTGCTGTTGACCGTGGCGCGCAGATCTATGTCCGCTGGATGGATAGTGGCGAAACCGCGCGGGTGACAAATTTAACGCAGGCACCGAGCTCCATAAGTTTTTCTCCAGATGGAAAACAAATTGCCTTCAGTGCCTTTGTCGAAAAAAGCAAAGAGCCTTTGGCAAAATTACCATCAGCGCCTGAGGGTGCGAAATGGGCCAAGCCTGCGAAAGTCGTTGAAGAAATGATTTATCGCATTGATGGCGCGGGCTATTTGGATGTCGGCTTCGAACATATTTTCATCGTGCCCGCAGATGGAGGGACAGCACGCCAGTTAACCAGTGGTGACTTTGACCATGGCGGACCGCTTAGCTTTAGCCCTGACGGTAAGACACTGTATTTCGCGGCCAATCGTCATGAGGACCATTTATTAGACCCCAATGATTCAGAGGTTTTTGCGTTAAATATCGAAGACCAAAGCTTGACCCAGCTCACAACGCGGCAAGGTCCGGATTTCAGCCCGCAAATATCGCCCAATGGGCGCCAAATCGCTTATTTGGGATTTGATGATGAATATCAGGGATATCAGTTAGCTGACCTCTATGTCATGGATGCAGATGGCAGTGATGTTGAGCTTGTGTCTGAGGATTTTGATCGCAGCATTGGAAACCCTCGGTGGCGAAGTGATGGGCGCGCGATAATCTTCCTTTATGATGATGAAGGAAAAACCAAATTAGCGCAGATGGATTTAAATGGTCGTGTCACGGATTTGTCCGATGATGTTGGCGGTAACTCTTTGGGCCGACCATATACCAGCGGGTCTTTTTCCATTTCAGAAAATGGCGCAGTTGCTTTTACCCATGACGACGCCTATCGCCCTGGCGACGTTGGATATAAGCCACGCCGCGGTGATGCGCGTATATTAACGGATCTTAATACGGATCTTCTCGGTCACAGAACTCTCGGTCAGGTCGAAAAATTTTGGGTTGAGTCCAGCCATGACGGTAAAAAAATTCAAGCTTGGATGGTCACGCCTCCCGGGTTTGATCCAGAGAAGAAATACCCGCTCATATTGGAAATCCATGGTGGGCCCTTTGCGGCTTATGGCCCGCATTTCTCGGCGGAAGTACAGCTCTACGCTGCGGCCGGGTATGTTGTGGTTTATGCAAACCCCCGTGGTTCGACAAGCTATGGCGCGGAATTCGGCAATGCCATTCATCATGCTTATCCAAGCCATGATTATGATGACCTAATGAGCGTGGTTGACGAGGCCATTGCCAAAGGCTTTGTGGATGATAAGCAGCTTTATGTGACGGGTGGTTCTGGCGGTGGCGTGCTCACAGCCTGGATTGTCGGCAAAACTGATAGATTTAAAGCTGCGGTGGTAGCCAAGCCGGTGATCAACTGGACAAGTTTCGTATTGACCTCTGATTTCACCAATTTCTTTTATAAATATTGGTTCCCTGATTTTCCCTGGAATGCGCCGGAACATTATTGGGCACGCTCACCTTTGTCTTTGGTGGGAAATGTCTCAACACCGACCATGTTACTAGGCGGGGAATCCGATTGGCGCACGCCGATTTGGGAATCGGAACAATTTTATCAGGCGCTAAAACTCCGTGGCGTGGATACGGCGATGGTACGCATTCCAGAAGCCTCCCATGGTATCGCAGGCCGCCCCAGTCAGCTTATTTCCAAAGTGGCCCATATTCTGGCCTGGTTTGAAAAATACGGAGATGGTGCCGCGGAATAATTTAGACTTTGCCGCTTTGCCTAAGCATTGCTATAGGAAGCGGCATGCGTCCCCGTAGCTCAGGTGGATAGAGCACAGGATTCCTAATCCTGGTGTCGGAGGTTCGAATCCTCTCGGGGACGCCATTCTTATTGCCAGCATTTCATGGCATTGCTAAACTTCTGCTATGTCGCAGAAATCATTTAGGAAAATTCTATTTTGTTTGGGTTTTTGGCAGTGTTTTAGTGCCGCCCAGGCACAGGTTTTTCCGCCCCATAATTTAACGCCAGGGGGGAGTGCTATTGTCGCTGACATATCTGACGGGTACACGCTGCGATTAGATGACGGACGGTATGTGCGTCTTGTAGGAATCCAAGCGCCAAAATTACCGTTGGATCGACCGGATGACGACGTCTGGCCTTTGGGCGATGAGGCCAAAAGCTTCCTAAGTGAATTGGCTGCCGGGCAGCGGGTAAAGCTGCTCTATGGTGGGCGCAAAAAAGATCGTCACAGTCATGTGCTTGCCCACCTTGAATTGAAAAACGGGCTGTGGCTTCAAGGGGCTATGGTGAAGTCTGGATTGGCCTATGTTTACAGTTTACCGGATAATCGCGCTTTGATTGAAGAGCTTTACGAGTTTGAAGATGAAGCGCGTAATGCGCAGCGCGGTATATGGGTGGATGAGCATTATCAGGTTTTAAAAGCATCCGATATTGAAGGGCAGGGCGCCCGTTTTGTAAATGAGTTCCACATTGTCGAGGGCCAGTTGATAAGTGCGAATAATGTGCGGGGCCGTGTTTATCTGAATTTTGGTGACCGCTGGTCTCGTGATTTTACAGTCATAATCGAGCGACGGGCTGCGCGCCTATTTGATGAGGGCTGGATTGACAACCCCGAATTGTTGAGTGGGCAGAAAATACAGGTCAGAGGCTGGATGCGTGATGAAAATGGACCTATGATAGAAATCACGCATCCGGAACAACTTCGAATATTTAAGGCGGACTAAGAGGGCATGATGAATTTCCGAATGATGAAGGCTTTTGCTGCAGCAGGGTTGTTGTGTACGACTTTGGCATCCTGTACGACGAATCCGGCAACCGGACGCTCTGAGTTCACCCCCTTCATGAGCCCGGCTCAGGAGCGACAGATTGGCCTGCAACAGCATCCGGAGTTGTTGAAGCAATTCGGTGGGGCTTATGACGATGTTCAAACATCGGCTTATGTCGCCACAATTGGCGGACGTATGGCGAAAAATTCTGAATTGGCGGACCTTGACTTCACTTTCACCGTACTCAATTCCAAAGTCATCAATGCTTTCGCTTTGCCGGGTGGCTATGTTTATATTTCCCGTGGGCTTTTGGGTCTTATGAATGATGAAGCGGAACTGGCTTCGGTCTTGGGTCACGAAGTTGGCCATGTTACTGCCCGCCATGCAGCCAATCGTTATAATAAATCTATTTTCGCTGGAATTGTCGGCGCGGGCATTGGCATTGCCACGGGATCCAGCGCTGCGGCGGAGTTATTCACGCAGGGGAGCCAAGCTTGGCTCTTGTCCTATAGCCGGAACCAGGAGTTTGAATCTGATAAGCTGGGTGTGCGCTATATGACTCGTGCGGGTTATGACGCTTATGGATCTGCGCGTATGTTAAACTCTCTTGGGCGGCAAACCGCTTTGGATCAACGTATATTGGGACGTGAAGAGGCGTCCCGTACGCCCGCATGGGCGCGGACTCACCCTTTAACAGAAGACCGGGTGAGAAGAGCGCTTCAAAATGCTGAACAGGCCTCACCGGCAGGGGGGCAGGCTGTGCGCAGAAGAGACGCACTCTTAGCTGCGATTGACGGAATGCTTTATGACGATGACCCCGAACAGGGCGTTATCAGAGGCCATGAATTCTGGCATGGAAAGCAAGGCTTTATGTTTGCGGTGCCAGATGGATTTGCATTGCAGAATAGTGAAACATCTGTTCTCGCAAGTGGTCCTAATGGTGCGGCCATTTTATTCGCGTCTCAGGCTATTCCGGGAAATAATAACATGCGCACATATGTGCAGCAGGTCTGGAATAACTTAAAAGGCCAAAACCCGGCGACTCTGCAAAATATTGAGCTGACAGAAATCAATGGAATGAAGGCCGCACATGGAAATGTGCGTTTGAACACGAATTCAGGTCCGCTTGATCTTCGGGTCGTCGGTTTCCAGTTTAATGCGCAGGTCGGTTATCACTTTATTTTCGTGACGTCAGGGAAAGATACGGCAAGTTGGTCTCGACCTTTTGAGGCAACAGCGCGGTCGTTCCGAAAGCTTAGCAAAGAAGAAGCAGAGAACGTCTTTGCGCGACGTATTAAAGTGGTGACGGTTCAGCAGGGAGATACATCCGCATCCCTTGCCGGCTATATGGCGTATGAGGATTATAAGCTGGAACGCTTCCTGGTTTTAAACGGTTTGCGGGAGCAAGATGCTCTACGCCCTGGCCAAAAAGCAAAGCTGGTTGTTTATTCGAAAAATTAATTCAGTTCTGAAACGCCTGTTTTAAAACCGGATCTAATTCAGCTTGAAGTTTATTCAGCGCTTGCGTTTCAATTTGGCGGACGCGCTCTTTGGATATCCCAAGCTCATCGCCAAGGGCGGCAAGTGTGACCATATGCTCTTCATCAGCCTCAAGCCGTCTTTTGCGAATAATATAAGCTTCACGTTCGCTTAATTTGTCGAGGGCCTCTTTGACCCAGTGTTCCGCCTTGTCCAGGTCCATGCGTTCAAGAACAAGCTTGTCTGGCGTGGGTGCCTTGCAAGGGAGAAAATCCTGCCATTCTTGACCCTCACTATCCCCAATCTGGGCGTTTAATGAGCCATCAACCCCGCTAAGACGCCCTTCCATATGTTCAACATCTTGGACGCGGACGCCCAATTCTTCAGCAATATTTTGCTTTTGTTTGAAATTTAATGGCCCTGATTTATGACCCGCAATTTTGCCCCGCAGGCGCCGCAGGTTGAAAAAGAGCCTTTTATGCGCTGTTGTGGTGCCGGAACGAACAATAGACCAATTTCGAAGAATATAATCCTGAATACTCGCTCGGACCCACCAGCTTGCATAGGTGGAAAAACGAAGCTCGCGATCAGGTTCAAAACGTGAAGCGGCTTCCATTAGTCCGACAACGCCTTCTTGAATGAGATCTGCTAAAGGTAAGCCGTAGGATTTGAATTTGGATGCCATGGAAACGGCCAGGCGAATATAAGCCTGGGTGAGTTCATTCAGTGCTTTTTGATCGTGTTTCTCACGCCAGCGCCTTGCCAATTCCAACTCATGCGATTTTGCAAGCATAGGTGTACGCATCGCTTTCCTAATCATCAAGCGATCGGCACGTGATAGATATAGTGGTGAACCTTGCGCCATAAAAAGCCTTTCCGTTCTATAATGTGATACGAAAGGCTTGGCATGGCGGATCAAATTGAGCATAAAAAAACGCCCGGATTGATACCGGGCGTTTTTTCAAGAATATATTGGATTAAGCAGCCAACACATCAGTCAAACGTTGCATCGCCGCCAATTCATCAATCTGTTCGACGGCTGCAAGCTCACGCGCTAAGCGGTCCAATGCCGCTTCATAGATTTGCCGTTCAGAATAAGATTGTTCAGGTTGGTCTTCCTTGCGATGCAGGTCGCGCACAACTTCAGCGATGGAGACAAGGTCACCGGAATTGATCTTGGCTTCATATTCCTGTGCCCGGCGGCTCCACATTGTGCGTTTGATGCGGGCACGGCCCTTCAAGGTCGTAAAGGCTTTTTCCACCTTATCAGCGCTGGAAAGCTTACGCATTCCGCTTGCCGAAGCCTTGTTTAGGGGCACACGTAAAGTCATCCGTTCTTTTTCAAAGCGTATTACATAAAGTTCGAGCGTTAAGCCGGAGATTTCCGTCTGCTCAATTTCGATGATTTGGCCTACTCCATGTTTCGGATAGACTACGTGATCACTTACCGCAAAATCCGCAGAAGTCTTTTTGGTCATTGATTTGCCTTGCCGTTGTTTCCGCAAATGGTTGAGGCCACCTAAAAAAATGGCGCAGCAAAAAAGGCGCAGGGCGCCAATGCTGCGATACTCAAGTCACAAAAAGCGTACACGAAACACGTGCCAGAATTTGTGTTTTGGTCTCGAGATGTCTTTCAGATGGCTCAACTTCCAGCTAGATTTCACACAGCTGTAATCTTCTTATAGCAGAAAGACAGAAAATTTCCAATGTGTGGACGCCACACGCCAACAATGATTGTGCCCGCAAGAGCACAAAATGCCAAAAATAACTTTAAATTTAAAACTTAATTTGTTTTTGGGCAAATTCCCCGGTTTTGCTTAGTCGCCTTGCCCGGGTTCTTCACTGAAATATTTCTCAAATTTGCCTTCAACACCTTTGAAATCATCTGCATCGGCAGGTGATTCGCGTTTGATGGTGATATTTGGCCAGGACTCAGAATATTTCGTGTTCAGTTCCAGCCATTGCTCCAACCCGCCCTCAGTATCGGGCAGAATGGCTTCGGCTGGGCATTCTGGTTCACACACACCGCAATCAATGCATTCGTTGGGGTTAATGACCAACATATTATCGCCTTCGTAGAAGCAATCTACAGGACATACTTCTACGCAGTCCATATATTTGCATCTGATACATGCATCGGTCACCACATAGGTCACGCGTCTGTCTCCCAACTTAACTTCACGGTTCGATGTCTTGGAACCACGTCTCAACTATTGAATTTGTTTTATGCACAGATGGCGCGCTGAAACAAGCGCTTTAATCAAGTTTTTTACTTGTTGTTCATTCGATCCAAAACACGTTGGCGTGCTTCACCGCGGTCTCGGTCTTCAACATAAAGCAATCCACCGATACGGCGTAGCAGCTGATCCTCATAGGCATGAAGGACACCATCTGCTAATACGACTTCCCACAGCATTTCAACCATCTCGACCCGCGCGTCATAATCATAGGCCTCTTTGATTGTGCGGGTGAAGCTGAACAGCTCAATGGCTTGCGCCTGATTTTCCCGGCCCAGGGTGGCGAGTTTATCTGCCGTTTCATCATCCAAGCTGAAATGGCGTTTCAGCGCATTTAAAATTGTTTGCTGCTCAGCATCGCCAAAGCCTTCATCACTTGCGGCGGCTTCTGCAAGTAGAACCGCAGTGGCGATTTGTTTGTCTTCAAAACTATCACTCTGGGGTTGCGATGCGGTGTCACCACTCAACATCGCTTTTAATTTTTTAAGCATGGCCATCATCTTTCAAACGATTTAAAGCACGTCGGTCTTTTTTGGTGGGCCGTCCAGCACCTGCCTCTCTTTGTGCGGCAGGGCGTTCCCTTTTTGGGGCGGGAGGGCTTTTGTCTTCATAAAGCAGTACAGCTTCTTTCGCCGGGCCGCGGCGTTCGGCAAGAGCAATAACGGTTACCACGCGGATGCGCTCCCCAGCAACAAACGTCAATGTCTGTCCTCGGCGTACAAGAGCGCTGGCCCGGGTTTTTAAAACATTGTCTACGCGTACGCCTTTGCTTTTGACGATTTTAGCAGCAAGGGAGCGAGTCTTGAAGAAGCGCGCATAGCATAGCCATTGGTCTAACCTTTGCCCGTCTTCGTGGGCTGCATCGGCATCCGCCTCAAGGCTCATTTCTGCGCCATTGTCTTTTTCAAATCCGCGAGTGCCGCAAAGGGAGATTCCCCCTTAACCTCACCACTACTAATGACTTTGGGACCTTGTTTGGGGCGCGGCTTGCCTTTGGCAGGACGACGAGGCTTATCTCCTTTGGCATCCTTCGCCTGAGGCCGCCTACCTTTTGGCGCAGGGCGTCGCTGGTTGCGCTGCTTATCCCAGACAAAGGCCTGAACTTTTTCATCTTCTGGGGTTGTCGCTTCAGCAGTTTCTGCTTGTTCGACCTTTGCTTCCCCTTCTGCTTCAGGTGCAGCTTCGGTTTTAGCATCTTCTGCAGGCGTTTCTGCCTCAGTCGTCGTTACCTCAGATTTCTCTTCTTGAGGCGCTTCCTGAGCAGGTAATTGAGACTTATCAACCTCAATCTGCGCATAACCAAGGGCGCGCATAATGGCTGCAAAATCATCACCAGATGCACCAACCAGGCCCATGAGATCAGGGCTTACAGTGAAAGCCTGCCCGTCTTGACCCAAAGGCCGCACAGAGTCAGCCAAACGCTCCATCATGTCAATGCGAACGGCATGATGTCCGACAGTCCGGAAACCTGCCATTTGATAGAAGATATAAGGAACGCGTTTTTCAGTCTCAATATGCACCAAACCTGGGGTCGGGCGTTGGGGTAGGGCGGTTTGCCCATTGCTCATTGCCCAAAGGGCTAAACGTAAGTCCGTAGGCGCGGGCTTCAGCATGGCGGACATGAAAATGTAATTTGCGCTGAAACGAATGCCATATTGGCGCAGTCCGCGGCGGATATTCTGGTCCAATGCGCGCACTTCTTGAATGACTTCGCTGCGCGGGAGAATACCAAGTGCTTCGACAATGCGATAGGCGACAGCACGGGCCTGACCATCAAGCGCTACTTCCGCCGTGCCTTTGGCCTGGGCGCGCAATATGTCGCGCAATTTTACCAGCGGTTCCAGCAAAGTGGCGATATGGGATTTCAGCCAATTGTTCAGCCGCTCTTGCACTTGTTGTGCAAGCGGGCCATCCAATAGCGTATTGGGCAGCAATTGAACGCGAGGCACATAAATATCATCACCAGCAGTGACTTCGGCCACAGTCTGCCCCCGCCATTTCAGCAAAGGCTGGTGGAAGCCGCGGCTATACACCATGGTAAACTCGCCATCTTCAGCCGCGCTTAAAGCCAAAGCGCGCTTTTCAATTTCCAGCCGCAATGTTTTTTCGCCAGCCTGGCGCAACATCCGGCCTTCATCACCATTTGCTGAGGGGTCGGTGTGGAAGACAAAGCCTTCTAAACGGCCAATGATATGACCTTCTACTGAAATTTCGTCGTTCCCATCTTGTGTGTCGATGGTGACCATAAGTTCGCCTTTTGCTCTCATTTCACGCAGCAGTACCGCTGTCCTTCGGTCTACAAAGCGTTGTGTTAATCTTTCGTGTAGGGCGTCCGATAATCTGTCTTCAATCGACCTTGTGGCGTCAACCCAATGCTCACTGCGTCTCAGCCAGTTCTCCCTGTGCGCAACATA
>JASFRS010000074.1:0-12079 GCA_050114795.1 Sphingomonadales bacterium | reverse complement strand
CCCTTAGCCTAAGACCTCGCGAAAGCCGCAGCGAGGGAAAGGTGGCATAAGGCATAGCGTGTAGGACAATCACTTTTTGTGCCCCGGGTTGTTTTTTAACCCCGGTAGACGCAGCCTTCGCGGTAGCTGCCGCGGGTGATGCGGACTTGAACGAGTTCGGGCAGGTCTTTTTTAACCCGGTCCCAGATCCAGATGGAGATACGCTCCAATGTGGGGCGTTCCAGGCCCTCGATGTCATTCAGATAATTATGGTCAAGCGTTTCGCGCAGTTCATCAATCACCGCCTGGATTTCTGCAAAATCGCGAACCCAGCCGGTCTCCGCATCCGGTGTGCCTTCGAAGCTTAATTCCGCTTCAAAGCTGTGACCGTGCAGACGCGAATATTTATGCCCGGCTTCGACATTGTCGGCCAGGTGATGGGCTGCATCGAAAGTGAATGACTTAAATATCAACATGGGGCGCCAAATACCCCGTACAGGCGCCCCAAATCAAGGGTTTTTAAATCTTAGACGACTTTGAACTTTACAAGACTGTCCACAGATTCTTTTAAAGTGTCCTGCATATCATGCGGCTGCCAATTCAAAACCTGGCGGATACGGCTGTTATCAATATCCTGCCGCTTACCCAATTCATGAAGAATCATACGGATGGTTTTGTCAAAAAGACCCACGATTTTCAGCACAAATGCTGGGATTTTCATCGATGGGACTTTATAGCCCTTGGTCTTGGCATAATCGCGAATGCCATTTGCAATGTCTTCCACCCACATATGGTCCTGCGAACATAAGAAGCGTTTTCCAGCAGCCTCCGGCACCGTCATGGCTGCCACATGGGCGCTGGCCACATCCCGCACATCAACCACGGCCCAACCTAATTTCGGCAGTCCAGGCATTTCGCCGACCATTAATTTCCGAATAAGCTCCAAAGACACCCCTGAGTCTGCATCCAGCATCGGGCCTAAAACAAAGCCCGGATTGATAGTTGCGAATTCCATGCCACCGGCACCGCCCTCGCCTTTCATATATTCCCAGGCTGCGGTTTCAGCGATGGTCTTAGAGCGCTCATAAGCCCCCATCTCAGAGCTAGATAAATCCGTCCAATAGTCCTCATTAAAAGTCAGACTGCCATCTCGATTATGGCCATAAACAATGGCAGCAACAGAAGACGTCATCACCACGCGCTTTACCCCAGCTTTGGCCGCCGCACGCAGCACACGCAATGCGCCTTCTTTAGCTGGAATGATTAAATCATCATCATTTTTGGGTGGCTCTTTAACGATGGGAGATGCGATGTGATGCACATAAGTACAGCCTGCAACGGCTTCGTCCCAACCTTCATCTGAGGTTAAATCGGTTTTGACGAAACTGAGTTGGTCATTGAAATTGCCATGTTTCGCCAGCGCCTCTCTTATGCCTGCTTCGCGCGCAGGGGTGCGCAGAGTTCCGCGAACTTTATAGCCTTGCTTCAACAGCTGCAAAATCACATGGAGGGCGATATAGCCCGATGCGCCTGTAACCAGGACTTGTTCTTTTGCGTGATCGTTCATTCATCCTCTCCCAATCACGGGTCGGATTTTGATTGTTTTACCGCATCTGCCAAAGCTTCAAAGGGCAGCATGATGGACCCGTGTCTGGATTTATGCTCGCGCGCCGGGGCAAAGATTTCAAGCACAGACCAGTCACCTTTTGGTGTCGGGCCACCTTTTTTTAGAAAAGCTTCCAATTCATCACGGGCCTGGAGCAATTCTTCGCCCGTGCGGCCAATAACCATCTGCCCCATGAGAGACGCAGAAGCCTGCCCCAAAGCGCAGGCACGCACCTCCTGCCCATAGGATGCAACTTTGCCATTTTCAAAATTCACATCAGTGACAATCCGACTACCGCAAATAGGACTCTTTTTTTTGATGCTATATTGCGGGTCATCCAAACGCTCTGTCAGCGGGATGCTTGCCGCTAAGCGTAGAATTTCCCGGTTATACAGCGCATCACTCATATTCAGGCCCACCGCCATAGGGTCGTACCGTCGCCCTTGTCTTCAATAGCTACGCCTTTTTCGCCCAGCTCATCACGGATAGCATCCGCCCGCGCGAAATCCCGGTCTTTCCGGGCTTGCCGACGTTCCTCAAGCAGCGCTTCAATATCGTCAGCGCTTAATTCGCTATCCCCACGCGCTGTGGAGAACCAAGTCTCCGGGTCGCCTTGCAGCAAGCCGATTAATGCGCCCGCTGCCAAAAGTGCACCTTTGGCTTTCGCCTTTTCATCCGCAGTTTCAGCTTTCGCCAAGGCTTTCGCTAAAGCAGACAATTCCGCTAAAGCTTTAGGCGTGTTTAAATCATCTTCCAAAGCCGTCTGGAACGCATCCGGTACAGACGTTTCAACTGGCGTAATATCCTTCACATCGCGCAAAATCTGATAATAGCGATCCAACGCTGCTTTGGAGCGGGTCAACAGTTCCGGCGTCCACTCCAAAGGCTGGCGATAATGGCCAGACAAAAGCGCCATGCGAATGGCTTCTCCAGGCGCATCTTCCAAAATTTCCCGTACCAGGCGCACATTGCCCAGGGACTTGGACATTTTCTCCGTCCCCATATTCAAAAAGCCATTATGCATCCAATAACGGGCCAAAGGTGCTCCGTCATGGGCGCAGCAGGACTGCGCCAATTCATTTTCATGGTGCGGGAAAATCAAATCATGACCACCGCCATGAATGTCGATGGTTTTACCCAAATGCTCTTCAATCATGGCCGAGCATTCAAGATGCCAACCCGGACGGCCACGGCCCCAGGGACTGTCCCAGCCGGGCTGTGTCTCATCCGATGGTTTCCACAGTACAAAATCCGCAGCATTTTTCTTATAAGGTGCGACTTCCACCCGCGCGCCCGCAATCATTTCATCCATATCCCGCCGGGATAAAGCGCCATAGGCATCAAATTTTTCCACATTGAACAGCACATGACCTTCTGCCGCATAAGCAAAGCCCTTTTCAATCAGGCTTTCCATCATGGCAATCATCTGCGGGATATGCGCAGTCGCATGGGGGGCGATATCGGGGTCAGCCACGCCTAAAGCCTGCATATCTTCCAGATAAGCAGCCTCATATTCCTTTGTAATGACGGAAATATCGACGCCGCGCTCATGGGCGGAGGCATTAATTTTGTCATCCACATCGGTAATATTGCGCGCATAGACCACATGCTCCGCACCATAGCGGGCGCGCAGCAACCGCACCAAAACATCAAAGACCACGGGCGGGCGCGCATTGCCGATATGGGCGTAATTATAGACCGTGGGGCCACAGACATAGAGCGTCACACGCTTCGGGTCTGCGGGGGCGAACGCGTCTTTTTTGCGGCTGAGTGTATTATAGAGCGACAAACTCACGGCAATTTCCGTTCTTATTCTTTGAAAATATATAGAAGGCGCGAAGCCCTAGCGGTGGTCATGGCTTTGGCAATCCAGACATCGTCCGGTGATTTCCACAACGCGCCGTTCAGGCACAAAACCCACATTTTTCGCCGCCTGCTCTACCACATGGTCAAATGGCGCGCCATCGATTTCCAAGGCTACACCACAGCAGCTGCACACAAGAAACATACAGTCATGGGGTTCACCCGGATGAGTACAGGGCAGAAACTCATTCGTACTTTCAATGCGGGAGACCAGATTAAGTTCCTGCAAAAACTCAAGCGCCCGGTAAACTGTTGGCGGCGCAACTTGTTTTTCCGCTTCATCCCCCAGCATCGCCATCAATTCATAAGCGCCAACCGGGCGTCCCGCTTTCAACAAAAGACGATAAACACTCGCGCGTTGCGGGGTCAGGCTTTTGTCCTGAGATTTGGCGAAGTTCTTAGCACGCGCCAAAGCCTCCTTTACCGCTTTATCGGATAAAGGCGTATATTCGTGAATATGGGCAGTTGCAGATGTCATGGCGCGCAGTTTAACGTGGCTGGAAGTTTATGCCAATGAATTGACGTGGATATGAGCGTGAAATTTACAGATCCCAAAACCCTGAACAAGGACGCCCTGGAAACAGGAGCGGCATTCGCACCGCGTTTCGACGACAAGGGTCTTATTCCCGCCATCACCCAGGATGCGGTAAATGGCGAGATTTTGATGTTCGCTTATATGAACGAAGAAGCCCTTCAAAAAACCATTGAAAGTGGTGAAGCCCACTATTGGAGCCGCTCACGAGACAGCCTCTGGCACAAGGGCGCAACATCGGGCCATGTGCAGAAAATCGTGGAAATACGTACGGACTGTGACCAGGACGTGATTATTTTAAGGGTTTCGCAAAAAGATGCAGCCTGTCATAGAGGATATAGAAGTTGTTTTTACCGGGTGGTTGACGGCGAAAAGCTTGAAACGACAGAAACGCCGTTGAAATCACCTGAAGAGATTTATGGAGGGGAAGGCCAGTGATGAAAAAGATCTTATTTGGCTTCACAGCCGCCTTGGCATTGAGCGCACCTGCACTGGCACAGGTAAACGACCCGGAATTTGAAACTTTTCATCAAAGTCTGCTGACACTGGATACGCACACCGATGTGGATATCAACCTGGCCACAGACTTGCTGGACCCCTCCAAACTCACACCGTCTCAGGTTGATTTAGTCAAAATGAAAAAAGGCGGGCTGGACGCAGTCTTTTTCATCGCTTATTCGAAGCAAAGGGAGCGCACGGATGAAGGCCTTGCCCAAGCCCGCAAAGATGCGCTTATCAAAACCTTTGCCATCAAGCGCATGGTTGAAAAAAACCCAGACCTGATTGAATTTGCCCGCACAGCGGACGATGTAAGACGCATTAATAGCGAAGGCAAATTAGTGGCCCTGCTGGGCGTTGAAAACGGCTTCCCCGTAGGCGATGATCCTGATTGGGTCAAAATCTTTCATGACGCGGGCGCGCGCTATATGGGCTTTACCCATTTCGGCCATAATCAACTGGGTGACAGTTCCAATCCTGATCCGGAGTTAGGGGATGAGGCAGAGCTGCATGGCGGCCTCTCAGATGTGGGTCGCACAATGCTTAGTGAGATGAATTATTGGGGTATTGTTCCCGATGTTTCTCATTCGGCGATGACCACCACTATCCAAGCGGCCCGCCTTTCAAAAGCACCTATCATGGCATCTCATTCCGGCGTGCGCGCGGTCGCCAATGTGGAGCGGAATTTAAGTGATGAAGCCCTGCTCGCCATTAAAGAAAATGGCGGCGTGGCGCAGATGGTGGCTTTAGGAGCTTATGTCAAAAAAGACCCGGAACGCGTGAAGGCGATAGCAGCATTAAGAGAAAAATTCGGCATCACAGATTCAGATGAAGTTGAAAAGCTCGATGATGCAAAGCGCATGGAATATGACGCCAGGATGGCCAAACTGGATGAACTTTTCCCACCTGCCAATGTGTCTAATTTTGTAGACCACATTGATTATGCAGTGAAGAAAATCGGCATTGACCATGTCGGCATCGCCAGTGATTTTGACGGCGGTGGAGGCATTGTTGGTTGGCAAGACGCCAGCGAAACACCCAATGTGACCGCGGAGCTTTTAAGCCGGGGCTACAGCGCTGAAGACATTCAAAAGCTGTGGTCTGGAAACACCCTGCGCATCATGGCCGAAGCCGAAGCCGTCGCGGCTGAGCTGCAAACTGTTGCCGCCATGGAAGGGCAGACGGAATAAGCCGTGCATTTAACGCCCAATAACATTGAGGCCATTGCTCAGGTTGCTGAACAGATTTTAGGCCCGGAACATGAGGTGACTTTAGCCATCCGGGCCATCAATCTGGACCCGGATGAAGCCCCACGCGCGTGGGCCTTACTTGAAGCCTTACCAGCGGACCAACGTCGTATTATCGCCGCCATGGTGATGGAGCGTATGGACGACACACCGCCCAGCGATATGCTCCACTGATTATTCCGCAGCTTCTTTTAATGTCATTGCTTCCATATGCTGGGCTTTGGCGATTTCGCGCGCCTTTTTCTCATTCTTCGCACGGGCGATAAGCACGAACATGACGGGCGTGAAGTACAGCGCCAACAAGGCAGAACCGATCACTCCACCGGCAATCGCCAAAGACAAAGGCTGCCAGAAGCTGTCCGCCCATAAAATCAATGGTAAAAAGCCAGCGATAGTCGTCATTGTCGTTCCAATGATATGACGTGTTGATTCAACGACCGTATCCCGCACGGCATCCAAATCAGCAGCGCGAGCGTTGGCATTGGCGCGCAAATTGGTCAGCACCACGATAGCCCCGTTAATCGCCAAGCCGATGAGACCCATAGCGCCTACAATCGACATAAACCCGCGCGGCTGATTGAACAGCCAGAGGGATAAGAAGGCAAAGCCGACAGATAGCAAGGCAACGGAGAAAATAACCGCTGCATAGCGCGCTGAATTAAAGGTCAAAATGATAGTACCCACCATGATGACCAGCAAAATGCCCACGGACGACATTAGATTGCCAACCGCTTCATTCCGGCTTTCCGCGTCCCCGCCGAATTCAAAACGATAGCCGGGCGGTACATTGATATTCGCATCGGCCATACGTGCTTGGAAATCAGCCAAGGCGACTGAAGGCAATGTAAAGGGGATGATGAAGCCATGCACTTCATTCACCCGCTCCCGGTTACGCCGGGTAATCGCTGAATCTTCAGGCACCAATTCCATTTTTGTCAGCGCAGAAATCGGCACGCCTATACCTGCCGGATCAACTCCACGCGCGGCCAGCGATCGGGTAAACAGCCGGTCTACGTCGCTGCGATCATCCCCTGCGAGACGCACACGAACAGGTAGTTCTTCTGTTTCTTCCAGCACACTGCCGCCGGTAATCCCCTCAAGCCCTGCTGCAATACTATCCGCCACATCACGAAGCGAATATCCGGCCTGCCGCGCTGCATCCTCATCGGGACGCAACACTAATTTTGGCTGCCCACCGGTGATAAAGGCTCTTGTGTAGGTGATATTGTCTGTTTGCGCCAAAACCATGCGCACTTCTTCACCCAAGGTCCTCAATACATCGACATCAGGCCCGACAATTCGAACCTCAACGGGGGCGGAAACAGGAGGCCCCTGTTCAAAGGGTAAGGCCAAAACCTCTGCATTCGGCACGTCGCGAAGTAAGGCTTTCTGCAATTCAGGCAGCAATTCATGCGTGGCCTCGGCAGAGGTTGTCTCAACAATTGCAGCGGCAAAGGACGACAAGCCGTCTTTGGACAAAATCACATTATAGAAAGCTTTTGGCGCTGCCTCCGCCACGAACCAATGGCGGCTGGTGACGGCATCATAACGGTCCAGAACTTCATTGACCCGCTCAACGGTGGCCATGGTCTCCGCAACAGGCGCATCAGCGGGCAAAGTCATTTGAATCTGGAATTGGTCACGGTCCACAGGCGGGAAAAACTGTTCTGCCAATTGCCCTGCCAGGAAAAACCCCAAAACCGGTAAGGCCATGCTAAGAGCAATGGCTTTTTTCGGTTGGTTCAAAGCCCAATCCAATGAGGCGCGATAACGGTTCAGCATTTCAGCATTGCGATAGCCCATATTCCGCCCGCTGCCCCGCCCGGCCAAACCACGTTTGTCAGAAAAGGCGGCCAGTGCTGGAACGATGGTCAGCGATACAAAGAGCGATGCAAAAATCGCTAATATCACGGTCAAGGCCATAGAGCCGACAAAGTCCCCGGCACCGCCCGGCATCAAATAGATAGGCGCAAAGGTCAGCGCAGTCGTCAATGTTGAAGCAAAGAGTGGGACTTGCAGATGGCGGACCGCTGTCATCGCTGCATCCCGCACACGCAGGCCGCGTTCACGATTATGGTTATATTCATCAATCACCACGATGGCGTTATCAATCAACAGCCCCAGCGCGATAATCATGCCAGTGACCGACATCTGGTGAAGCGGGATATCCAGGAATTTGAGCGCCGTCATCACCATACCGACGGACAAAGGCAGGGAAACGCCAACCAACAGGGCCGACCGCCAGCCCATGACTAAAAGCAAAAGACCCACGACCATAGCCACGCCAAGGGCGAAATTCTGCGTTAATTGAATCAAGCGGCCCTGCGTATAAACCGATTGGTCAATGATGATATCCATGTCGATGGTCGCGGGTAATGTGGCTTGAAAGTCCGCAACGACTTTTTTCGCGGATTGCGCCCATGAATCAACACGCTGGGTTTCCTGCATTAAGGCGGAAACGGCAATGCCGCGTTTCCCATCCAATATGGCTAAGGAAACGGGCGGATCGCGTTGTGTTTTTTTCACAATTGCCAAATCACCCACGCGCATGACTTCACCGCGGTTGCCAACAGTCACAGGGACGGAGCGAATGCGGTCCAGGGAATCCAGTTCCCCACCCACTTCTACGATAAGAGACGTACCTTCCGTCCGTAATTGCCCTGATGGCGCCTTTGTGTCTGCCAGGGCGAGAGCAGTGGACACATCAGCAAGGCTTAGGCCAGCACCCGCCAAACGGTCCGGGTCAACCGTCACCAGATATTCTTCACCCGGTTCGCCAAATAGGTCTGTTTTTTCTGTACCGGGTACATTGCGAAGTCTGGTTTCCAAATCTTTGGCTAGCCGATTGATGACAGACAAAGGCACTTCAGCCCCATCAGCAGCCGTTAAGGATACAAGTAGCGTTTCCGCGGGCAGTTGATTGACTTCCAGCTCAGGCTTTTCCGCATCGGCAGGCAGAAACGGCTCAACATCATCTATTTTTGCACGCACGCGGGACCAGACCTCATCCGTCAAGACCACAGAATCCTGCAATTCCACGCCGACAACGGACACACCGGTCCGCGAGGTGGATTCAATCTTCTTCACCTCCGGAATTTCAAGAACCGCGTCTTCAATCTTATCGGAAATCAGGGCTTCAATACGTGAGGCACTGGCACCCAGAAGGCGCGTTTGAATAGTGGCATAGCGTTCTTCAGGAATTGGATCTTCCTGGCGTGGCAAAGTCACAATGGCCGCCAGACCTGCGACCAGGATGAGACCAATAGCTAATATTGTCAGCCTGGGTTTGTCATAAAAGGGGGCGAAGATGGACATGGCTTATTCCCCACGCACATTGACCATCTGGCCAGGGACCAGACGATGCAGACCACCGGCGACAACCACATCACCATGTTCCAAAGTTCCGCGAACAAAAGCACGGTCTGTTTCCACATGAAGCAGTTCTACCGGGCGCCGTTCCAAGACATACATCTCACCCTGGGGCTTTAGGGCATAAGCAGACCACAAGCCGCGCTGACTTTCGGCCAAAGCTTCCGTCGGCATCCAAAAGCCGCGGTCCCTTAATACATGCCTTAAATGCAGTTTTGCCAGTTCACCGGGTTGGACTGTTACAGGCGCGTCCACATAATAAATGGCCGTTTGCGTGCGCGTTGTCGGGTCAACCGCGCTGACCAGGCGTTGCAGACGGGCGGGCAGGATTAAGTCGCTGACTTCAATCTCGACTTCCTCCTCATCAAGAAGAGACGCCACATTTTCAGGAACGCCTATACGTACCTCAAGCGGTCCGCCTTCTAAAATCCGAACAACAGATTGGCCTGGGGATAGGACGGTGCCTTCATCAACCATTCGCGCGATGATATCACCGCTATAGGGGGCGCGAATTTCGGATAAGGCGAGATTGACACGGATTTGCTCCAAATCAGCTTCTGCGGAGGCCACCTGAGCATGCGCCGCAGCAACTGTCGCCTGCACGGCCTGGCGGTTAAAGCGCGCTTCATCAAAACGCTGGGCGGAGACATGACCCGCTTCGACCAGCGTTTTTTGCCGTTCTTCGGTCACTTTGGCCAGTTCGAGACGGGCTTCAGCCTCATTCGCAGTCGCAATCGCGGCCTCATGACGGGCCATGATGGCGCGGGCCTGCGCTTCTAAGGCGCGGATATCGAGACGGGCAAGCAATGCGCCCTTTTCAACGCTTTCGCCCTCTTCCACCAGCACTTCTGCTAGCAAGCCGCCACGTTCAAAGCCCAGAGTTGAATCCCGTCGGCTGGTGACACGGCCAGCAAAACGTTCCGTCACTTCATATTCATCGTCAAGCTGAACCGTGAAGGTGGAAACCGAGAGCACAGATGCGGGGTCCTGCAGTTGCGGGCCAGAGCCAGTGGCACCGCGGCTCAGCGCAAAAATCAGGACAACCGCAGCAAAAACGGCCAAAGCCGCTAAAGCGCGGCGGTTTTTCAATAATTCAGTCATGGGGACACGGAGTTCCATTGCTCTTACCTACCTTCTACGGCCACTTTGGCGTTTGGACGCTTTCCACTCATGTGGATAGCCCAAAGCCTGTCGGACGAAGCCGATTGTCTGGTCTAAAATATGCGCTTTCTGCGCCTCGCTCCCCGCAGTTTGTATAAGGCAAAGGGCATCGCACACGGCCGCATAAGCCATTGAGGCGGCCATATCAATGTCCATACCTTTTTCAATATTTTGAGGCATCGTTGCCGCATGGCATTGGGAGATGAAGCTAACCACCACTTCACGGCTGGCAACCATGAAGGGCTGGACTTCCGGGCTGTCAAAGGACAGGCCGAGGAGGCGTTCGGCAAAGCCATGGCTTTCGACAAAATCAAAGGCCCGGGTGATGGTCACCCCTGGCTCCAAATCGCTTAAGTCTTCTGATTCCCCGCGCATGGCCATGACCATTTCACCGGCGAAGGCCACGCCCAATGCGGCAAGTAGATTTTTCTTGGACCCGAAATGATAGAAAATCGAACCCTCAGCGACCCCCGCTTCGGCTGCGATTTCCTGGGTTGAGGTGTTTAAATAGCCATGCTGCGCAAAAAGCTTACGCGCCGCCACCAACACCCGATCCCGCGTTTCCGCAGGGCGATAGCGTTGTTTGCGCTCGACCAGCTCTGATGTTGCCTCTTTAGTCGTGGCTGTTTCCTGGACGCCCATGACTCACCTCTTGTATATTCTTGAGCACCACTCAAAACTTCTGAGTGTGCCTCAATACATATGAGTGACACTCAAAATGTCAAGTGACGCTTTTGTGAAAAATGCGAGATTTCTGTTATTGTATAGGCAATTAAAAGGGTTGAGCGATGAAATGGATATTGCTGATAGCGGCCCTTTGGCCTTGGGACACGGAAATCACACTTGAGGGTCCGGTCGTGGTGGAGGAGCGTTATGGCCCGCCGAACTACGGTGAAACCCCGGAGACAGACCAGAAGAAACTAGTGACGTTTTTGAGGCATGAAGATGGGGATGTGCAATTAATTCTGCGTGGCGTGGTTATCAAACAAGGCAGCTGTCAACGCGTGACCGGCACAATTTTTGAAGGGCAAAGCGGGCATCATTATGCCAATGCGGTCATAGATGTACGCAAGGTTAAACGCTGCTGACGGTCCCTTCGGTGTGGGAGAGGGAAGAACTGGAGGGAGTGTAATTGTGCTGGGTAGGAGCGCGGGGTTAATTTTATTTTTTGACCTCAATCGCCGGCGCGGGCATCCGCCCGCTTAGGCTTCCGCGAAACGGTTCGCGACGGCCGGTCGGCCTTACAGCTTTTCAACTATGAAAAGCTGGGGCGCTTTGCTCTGCATCTCTTTTGTTCGGACCTACCCCTCACCCCGGCCCTCTCCCACAAGGGGAGAAGGAGAAGTGTTTATGGCGCAAACTGGATTCCCTCTCCCCCAAAAATCCAAAAATGGCTGGGAGAGGGTTAGGGTGAGGGGGAACGAAAGCCTAACCGACTAGCCCCGGTCCCCAGCTCTCATAATGAGAGCGTGTCAAGGCCGCATGGCCGTCGCGATAGCCCGTAATGGCGGAGCCATGGAGGAAGAGCGTTATCGCGTAGCCAAGCAGACGGATGTCTGCGCCCGGCGATTGAGGTCAAAAAATAAAACTAAACCTCGCGCTCCCACACCAAAACCATAGAAAAAAACAGGGCGAGCCCGCATACTCGCCCTGTTGAGTTTTTCCACCCTGGACGACACGATAGGCCACTGGCACCGACCAAGGGGCCGTTTATCGTGTCGGGTTCTTTTTGGCTTGGGTATAGAGACCATAGAGGTTGAGCGCGTCTTCCCGCATCAACTGTACAAGAAAGCCAATGCTGGTGAGGCGTGTATGCTCAAAGCC
>JASFRS010000073.1:0-12852 GCA_050114795.1 Sphingomonadales bacterium | reverse complement strand
GTCCCGATGGGGGCAGATGGGCTGTTCCAATCCGCCCGGCATTATGCAGAGCTCCTTTGGTCGAGTAGCGCATTCGCAGATAGTTTGATGACAGTTTTTACGCAATTTCAAAGCGGTACTTCAAATGTGACGGGGGAGGGGTTTAATCCTGCTAGTGATTTCAAAGCCTTTGTCGAAAATAACGGACCGCAAATCATGTTTGCCGCGAAGGAAAAGGATTATTTAAAGGATTTGTCGGGCAAGCCAAAACGCATTCAATGGCCTACGCCTGGGGAGAATCCAGATTGGAGAGCAGTTCATAAATTGATCCAATGGGCTGAAGCTTCGAATGTCGAACTCATCTTCTTCACGCATCCTTATCACGTCTCTTTGCTGGAGGCTTTTGATCGTAAAGGGCTTTGGCCTGCGTTTGAGGCCTGGAAGATCAAGCTGACAACGGTTGCCGACCGATGGAATATCCCGCTTTGGGATTTCGCAGTTGTAAGTGATGAAACTCTGGAAGCCGTACCTAGTCAGGATTCAATGGCGTTTTATTGGGAAGCAGGCCATTACAAGGCTGAATTGGGTGACAGGATGGTAGTCAGGATGCGGGGAGGCGAAGGCTTTGGTTTTAAGCTAAAATCAGAGTACGTCCAGGACTACCTGGCTCTACAGCGGAAACAGCTTTTGAACTATCGCGGCGCACACCCGGAAGATGCGCGCCGCAATCAAGATCAATCCGCCGCGCGGAAGTCTATGTCTGAATTAGCGACCAAATAGGCAAAGGCCGTATAAGCCGCAACATTTTGAGCGAGATCGGCAGGGTTGACCTTGTCAAATGTATCATCAGCTGTGTGATGCAGGTCGAAATAATCAGTTCCGTCCTGCGCGAATTGTGCAAAGGGCACACCCGCCGCTTTCAAGGGGATCACATCCGGTTCTGGCTTACCTTGATTGTCGCCATAGTCAATGCCGAGAGGGCTTAAAGGGTGGGCAAGCTCTTTGAACGCATCAACCGATGCCGATCCGATATTGGAATTGATCTTCCAAATAGCACCCGCGCCAAAATCAGACTCCCAGGCCAATACATGCTTATCAAGCTCATCCGCATGTGCCTTTGCATAAGCTTGAGCGCCGACTATGCCAATTTCTTCAGCACCCCATAAAATCACTCTGATCGTGCGTTCGGGGCGCTGATTTTTCGGCAGATCCAAGATATATTTCGCTGCTGCTGTAGAGATGGCAACGCCAGCTCCATCATCAATTGCACCAGTGCCAAGGTCCCAACTATCTAAATGGCCGCCGATGACGACAATCTCATCGGGGCGCTTTGTTCCACGCACCTCCGCAATCACATTCTGAGTTGTCATTTTGCCGGTAAAACGGGGTGTGATGACGAGATTGAATTTAACAGGTTTGCCTCTGGCAAGCATGTTTTCCAAAAGGTCCGCATCGGGGTTTGACAATGCTGCTGCTGGAATTTTCTTAATGCCTTCCTGATAGCGCAAACCACCGGTATGGGGCAGCCGATGGCTATCTGTTCCGACGGAACGAATGATGACAGCTTTTGCTCCAAGCTTTGCTGCCTCAGACGCACCATTAGCGCGATTAATCACGGTTGGCCCATAGCCGGAACCATTTTGTGTGCGCGTTGCGCGTTTAGATAAATATACAATTTTGCCAGCGACGCTTTGGGGCTCCGCACGCATTAAATCTGTAACATCGTGGAAGGCGATGATTTCACCGCTTAAACCATCATCAGGCGTAGGTGCACTATTGCCAAGGGCGGTCAAATGAACGGATTGCGAATAAGGTGAAATAATATTGCCATATTCTTTACCACGCGCCCAACCGTCAAAGGTAAAATCCTCTGTCCAGACCTTGTCGAAGCCCAATGTTTTGAGTTGATTGACGGCCCAGGAAACGGCTTTTTGATCCTGTGCACTGCCGGCAAGTCGTGGTCCGACTTCCGTCGTTAAAGACTCAAGCAGTTGATAAGCAAGGTCGTCGGAAAGCCCTGTTTCAATGAGCTTGTCCGCAATTTCTTTGTCATGTTTTGAAAGGCGTAATTCTTCCGCCTGAGCAGGTGAAAACACCATGGTTGTCAGGGCCATGGCAGCAAAAATTGATCTACGCATCACTCTTCCCTTTATTAATTGCGAAGTGACCATAGAACAAAGTCCACTGGCCGAGTAAGCAAAATATTTGCACCTGGGAATAGCAACATTGATTCTATGACCATTCAGGCGCTATACCCCTCCCGGAAATGAATTTGACGGCTGCTTTAGTCAGCCATTGGGATGAAGAGGTACAAATGGCGTCCTATCAATATACTTATGTCATGAAAGGTCTTTCAAAGACCTATCCCGGCGGGAAGCAAGTGCTGAATGATGTCACTTTGTCTTTCCTGCCCGGTGCTAAAATCGCCATCATCGGTCCCAATGGTGCGGGTAAGTCCACATTGATGAAAATCATGGCGGGCATGGATCAGGAATATACAGGGGAAGCCTGGGCGGCTGACGGCATTAAAGTCGGCTATTTAGCGCAGGAACCTGAATTAGACCCCGCCAAAGACGTGCGTGGCAATGTCATGGACGGTGTGGCTGAAAAACAGGCAATTTTAGACCGCTATAATGAGTTAGCAGCCAATTGGTCGGACGAAATTGCCGATGAAATGGCGAAGCTTCAAGACGAGATTGATGCCCAGGATTTATGGGAGCTCGACAATCATGTCGAGATTGCCATGGATGCTTTGCGTTGCCCTGCCGGTGATGCTGAGGTTTCAGGGCTTTCGGGTGGGGAGCGGCGCCGTGTAGCGCTTTGCCGTCTCCTCCTTGAAAAGCCAGATATCCTTTTACTTGATGAACCGACCAACCATTTGGATGCGGAGTCTGTTGCCTGGCTTGAAAAACATCTCCAGGATTATAAGGGTACAGTCATATTGGTTACCCATGATCGCTACTTCCTAGACAATGTTGTGGGATGGGTGTTGGAACTGGATCGCGGTCGCGGTATTCCTTTTGAAGGTAATTATTCGGATTGGCTGGAAGCAAAGCAAAAACGCCTGGCCCACGAAGAACGTGCTGAAGAATCACGTAAGCGCGCCATTTCGCAGGAATTGGACTGGATCCGTTCATCTCCCAAAGCCCGGCAGGCTAAATCCAAGGCTCGTATTCGTGCCTTTGATGAATTGGTTCAAGCGCAGGCAGAGCGTGCGCCTGGCAAAGCCCAAATCTTAATTCAACAGCCAACTGAGCGTCTTGGCGATGTCGTCATTGAGGCTGAGAATTTAAGCAAAGGCTTTGGGGAAAGACTGCTGATTGATGATCTATCCTTCCGCCTGCCTGCAGGTGGTATTGTTGGCGTTATCGGTGCCAATGGTGCTGGTAAAACCACTTTGTTTAAAATGATTACAGGGAAAGAACAGCCAGATAGTGGTAGCCTGCGCGTGGGCGATACGGTCGACTTGGCTTATGTCGATCAGTCTCGTGATAGTCTTGATGATAAGAAAACCGTTTGGGAGGAAATCTCCGGCGGTCAAGACATGTTCTATTTCGGCAAACATCAGATTTCAACGCGCGCTTATGCATCGTCCTTTGGTTTCAAAGGCCCGGATCAGCAGAAGAAAGTTGGAATGCTGTCAGGTGGTGAACGCAACCGGGTCCATATGGCCAAAGTTATGGCCAAGGGCGGCAATGTGCTGTTGCTCGATGAACCGACCAATGATTTGGATGTTGAGACGTTGCGTGCGCTTGAAGAAGCGCTTGAGTCCTTCGCAGGCTGTGCTGTGGTCATCAGCCATGATCGCTTCTTCCTTGATCGACTGGCGACGCATATTCTGGCCTTTGAAGGTGACAGCCATGTGGAATGGTTTGAAGGCAATTTTGAGGATTATGAGGCCGACCGCGTTCGCCGCCTGGGCGACGAAGCAACACGACCTCATCGTCTGACCTATAAGAAATTTGCCCGCGCTTAAGCTTTGAGCTTATTTGCGCTGCAGGAATTCTAAATAGTCGGTCAGGGCTTCGATCCGCTCCCGCGCACCCGCGGGAGTGGCATTTCCGTAATCGTCCTGGCCGAAGAATTCGCCCCAAACCGGCATTTCCCGCGGGCCATGAGCTAAGATGTCACCGCGGCCATCAATGATAAAGGCCACTTGCGCGCGTGGGTAAACCCCCTCATTGCGTTGGCTTAATGTGGTCAGATCTGAAGGCCGCCGCATTAAAGCATCTGCCACAGGACCGTCACCTCGTCCCATTATGCCGTGACAGGATGCGCAATAAAGCTGATAATCTGTAGCAGCCGCAACCATGCGGCCCGAAATGCCGCTGTCTTGTGCATTCACAAGGGTTATGGCGTAGAAAAATCCGGCTATAGTGAATATTAGAATTGAAAGACGCATATCTTCCTCCTCCCCATAGCTATAGTTGCGCAGGAGAGGGGAAAAGGAAATGATTTTAATCAATTAATCGGGTCGTCGCCAAATAGATCTTCTTGCTCGTCTTCATCGATTTCGCCATCACTTATATCGAATTTACGGTTTTGGCGATAAGAGGACCTAAGTGTTGCATAAGGGTCCCCACCTTCTTCAAGAATGGGGTCAAAGATATCAAGGAGGGCTTCCCTCGTGTCGACAATCTGTCCGGAGGTAATGCCATATCCAACATTTTCATGATTGGTGTAATCAAAGGTAAGCGAAACCGGATCGCCAAAGAACTGCGCTGCAAAGCCTGTGAAATCCCTTGGGTTGGATGGGCCGAGTAGAGGTACGTAAATATACGGCCCTTCAGGCACACCCCAAACGGCGAGAGTTTGTCCGAAATCTTCCTCATGAGGGTCGAGGCCAATTGGAGTTGCCTGATCGAAGAAACCTGCAACGCCTATGGTTGAATTGACGACAAAGCGACCCAGAACTTCACCAGCATAGCTGGGCTTGCCTTGAAGGAGTAGGTTAATAAAACTCCATGGCTCTTGTACGTTATTGACGAAATTACGGATTGATTTGCGCGCGGGTTGCGGCACCACGGCACGATAACCCTTGGCCAGAGGTTTCAGCGTTACAGAATCCAATGTATTGGAAAAATTGAACGTTGCTCTGTTCAAAGGCTCAAAGGGATCATTTTTCTCTTTGTAAGTAGCAAGGGCAACAGGGTCATTTGCCGGTGGTTTGGTCGCACAGGCGCTTAAGCCCAAACCCAGTATGATTGCCAGAAAAACAGACTTATTTTTCAAGCCACTTATCATGTTTATTTTCATGACCGTCTCTATCTTTCATCAAAATACAAACCACCTCATGGCGCTCTCTTAGCCTGTTCTGAGATGAAATACCATGGGGGCGTGCGATCATAACCGCGTGATGACATTGAAAATATAAGATTTGTTGCTTTACGTGATATAAACATATCTTTATATATGCATTCATAATTTGAACGTGGGCAGAAAAAACCATGCAGGATTTGTTGAACGGCCTAAAAGGAGCTGCGGAGGCGACACGTCTGCGTATTTTGGGTCTATTGGCGTCTGGGGAGCTGACAGTTAGTGATCTGGTGCGGATTTTACGTCAGAGTCAGCCTCGTGTATCACGCCATTTGAAATTACTGGCTGAGGCGGGCTTAGTTGAGCGCTTGCAAGAAGGCGCTTGGGCATTTTATCGATTGGCGGATCGCTCTCATGGGGGACGTATTGCCCGATCACTTGTTGCTCTAATGCCAGATGATGATCCGGAGTTTTGCCGGGATATTGAAAAATTAAATGAAATAAAAGCAGAGCGCGCAGCGGCCGCAGAAGCTTATTTTCGCGCAAATGCAGCAGATTGGGATCGGCTACGCTCACTTTATGTCCCTGAAGAGGATGTCGAGCGCTCGGTCATGAGGGCGCTTGAAGGGGAAAAGCTGGAAGACCTGCTGGATATCGGCACTGGTACAGGGCGAATGTTAGAGGTTTTCGGGCCGAAATTACGGCGCGGCGTTGGTGTTGATTCAAGCCGTGAAATGCTCAGCATTGCGCGCGCCAAGTTGGATGATGCGGGCCTTTCCAACTGTCATGTGCGCTTTGGCGATATGTATGCCTTGTCAGCACCGAATGAAGCTTTTGATGCCGCTGTATTTCATCAGGTTTTGCATTTTGCGGAAGATCCGGTGGCCGCAATCAGTGAGGGCGCGCGCGTCCTGCGCCCTGGTGGGGTAATGGTCATTGTCGATTTTGCACCTCATGATCTGGAATTTCTCCGCGCTGAACATGCACATCGCAGACTTGGTTTCGAAGATGGAGAAATGGTGCATTTCTGCGCTCAAGTAGGGCTTGATGCGCAGATGGTTACTCATCTTCAAGGGTCAGAATTAGTTGTCACTATCTGGAAGGCCCATAAGGGTCAAAATGCGGCGCAGGTTGCCGCTTAGGAGTATTTCATGGTTCCCTTGGACGCTCATATCCCGCGTCACCGTCGCAACTCGCTCTTTGACGGGGCGGGCAGTGATATCAAAGTGTCTTTTGAGTTTTTTCCACCCAAAACGGAGAAGATGGAAGAGGCCCTATGGTCTTCTATCAATGGTTTAGCCCCCATGAACCCGCGTTTTGTATCTGTGACCTATGGCGCAGGGGGAAGCACTAGGGAACGTACGCACAACACCGTTAAACGCATCCTTCAGGAGACGGACTTAACGCCAGCAGCCCATTTGACCTGCGTTGGAGCCAGCCGTTCGGAAGTCGAGGAAGTCATTGCCGAATATGCGGAGATTGGCGTGCGCCATATTGTGGCGTTACGTGGTGATCCAGCAGAGGGACAGAGCCATTTTGTAGCCCATCCCGATGGTTATCAAAATTCGACGGAGTTGGTGGCTGCGATTGCGAAACATGGCGGCTTTGACATTTCAGTTGGGTGTTATCCTGAGGTTCACCCCGAAGCAGCTTCACCTTTGAAAGATGTGGAATACCTTAAAGCGAAGATAGATGCTGGGGCATCACGGGCCATAACCCAGTTCTTTTTTGAGCCGGAAACTTATTTCCGTTTTCTAGATCTTTGTGGGGCTGCGGGTATTGATATGCCTATTGTCCCGGGTATTTTGCCCGTAACGAATTTTACGCAGTTGAAATCTTTTGCCGGGCGATGCGGTGCCAAAGTGCCTGCATGGATGGCAGATATATTCGAGGGCTTGGATGACAGGCCGAAAACGCGGAACCTGGTTGCAGCCACTTTAGCGGCAGAGCAGTGTCGTCGTCTCTATGACGGCGGTGTCCGCGAATTCCATTTTTACACATTGAACCGTTCTGAATTGACCTATGGCATCTGTCATATGCTGGGTCTGCGTCCGGTTGAAAAACAGCAGTCAAAACAAGGTCAAAGCGAAGTTGCTTAAAGTGTTTGGGGATCGGAGAAACTCAATGGTTGGACGTCAGGCCAAAGCACAGGCACTGCGCGAACTTTGCAAAACAAAGGTGCTGTTGAAAGACGGGCCTTATGGCACCATGATTCAAAATCATGGGCTGGATGAGGCTGGCTATCGTGGCAGTGCTTTTCAAGATGTGAATAAGGACCAAAAGGGTAATAATGACCTCTTAAATCTATCCCGTCCCGACATTATTCGCGGCATCGCCCAGGCTTATGTGGAAGCCGGTGCGGACGTTCTCGCGACTAATACCTTTAATGCAAATGCTATTTCCCAATCCGATTATGGCACGGAGGCCTATACGGCGGAAATAAACCGCGCAGCGGGACGCATATTGCGTGAGGTGGTTGATGAGGCAAATGAAGTTAATCCTGAAAAGCCACGTTTTGTCGTTGGGGCCATTGGTCCGACCAACAAGACATTATCTGTCTCCCCTGATGTGGAAAACCCTGGGCACCGTGAAGTATCCTTTGACGATATGAAAGCCATTTATCGTGAGCAGGTGGATGCTTTGCTCGAAGGTGGTGTGGACTTCATTCTTATTGAGACCATCTTTGACACATTGAACGCAAAAGCGGCTTTAATGGCGGTGGCGGAAGCGGGTGACGCCTTGGGTGAAGAAATCCCCGTCATGGTATCGCTGACAATCACTGATATGGCTGGGCGCAATCTTTCAGGACAGACACCTGAAGCCTTTTGGTATTCCGTACGCCATGTGTCGCCATTAACCGTTGGGTTGAACTGTTCTTTTGGAGCACGCGAATTGCGACCCCATCTGGCGGCAATGTCAAAGCTCGCAGATACGCTGATTATGGCTTACCCCAATGCAGGCTTGCCCAATGATTTAGGCGCTTATGATGAAAGTCCGGATGAAACGGCGGAACTGGTTTCCGAATGGCTGTCCGATAACCTAGTCAATATCATTGGTGGATGTTGTGGCACAACGCCTGAGCATATCCGCGCTCTTCATGATGTTGTTAATGGACAAACGCCAAGGCTTCCTGCGCATCTCGCGCCATCTATGCGTCTTTCTGGCTTGGAGGCGGTGACACTGTAATGACGGCTCAAGCACTAAAAACAGATACTGCACCGGAAACGGCAATCGCCACATTCGTCAATGTTGGGGAGCGCACTAACGTAACCGGGTCGGCCAAATTTAAGAAGCTGATCCTGGCTGGTGATTATGAAGCAGCTTTAAGCGTGGCACGGTCCCAGGTTGAAAACGGTGCGCAAATCATTGATGTGAACATGGATGAAGGGCTTTTGGACGCGGAAGCGGCGATGGAGACCTTCTTAAAACTTATCGCTGCCGAGCCTGATATCGCACGTGTACCAATCATGATTGATTCCTCTAAATGGAGTGTCATTGAAGCGGGCCTTAAATGCGTCGCGGGCAAGGCCATCGTGAATTCCATTTCGATGAAGGAAGGGGAGGCTATTTTTATTGAGCAGGCGAAGAAAGTTCGCCGCTATGGTGCTGCTGTGGTCGTCATGGCCTTTGATGAGGAGGGTCAGGCTGACACGACAGAGCGTAAAGTTGAAATCTGTGAGCGTGCCTACAAGATTTTAACCGAACAGGTCGGTTTCCCGGCCGAAGATATTATTTTTGATCCCAATATCTTCGCTGTTGCCACGGGTATTGAGGAGCATAATGGTTACGGCCTAGCCTTCATCGATGCGGTAAAGGAAATCAAGAAACGCTGCCCACATGTGAAGATATCAGGCGGGGTATCGAATATCTCATTTTCCTTCCGTGGGAATAATCCAGTGCGGGAAGCCATGCATAGCGTTTTCCTCTATCACGCCATCAAAGCGGGCTTGGATATGGGGATTGTGAATGCGGGCCAGCTTGCAGTTTATGATGATATTCCTAAAGAACTGCGGGAGCGTGTTGAAGATGTGATCCTTAACCGCAGGAGTGACGCTACTGAGCGTCTGTTAGACATCGCGGCTGATTATAAAAATGAAGGTGGTGTACGTGTTGAGCAAGATTTGGCTTGGCGTGATGCTGATGTTGCAAAACGCCTTGGTCATGCGCTGGTTCATGGCATTACAGATTATATTGTTGAAGATACTGAGGAAGCCCGTCAGGAAGCTGACAAGCCGATTGATGTGATTGAAGGTCCGCTGATGGACGGTATGAATATCGTCGGTGACCTCTTTGGCTCAGGTAAGATGTTCTTACCACAGGTCGTTAAATCGGCCCGCGTGATGAAACAAGCGGTGGCGCATCTCATTCCTTTTATTGAAGAGGAAAAGCGACTTTCGGGTGTGAGCTCAGCCAAAGGCAAAGTCGTGCTCGCCACCGTTAAGGGGGATGTGCATGACATTGGCAAAAATATCGTTGGCGTTGTCCTTCAATGCAATAATTTTGAAGTGATTGACTTAGGCGTTATGGTGCCGGCCAGCACGATTTTGGAAACCGCCAAGCGTGAGAATGCTGATTTGATTGGCTTGTCGGGCCTGATTACACCGTCCCTTGATGAGATGGTAAATGTGGCGGAGGAAATGGAGCGGCAGAACTTCCATGTCCCTCTCTTGATTGGAGGTGCTACGACGAGCAGGGTCCATACAGCTTTAAAAATTGAACCTAAATATAAACAAGGTGCGACTATTCATGTACTGGATGCGTCTCGCGCAGTCGGGGTTGCAGGCGCGCTTGTGTCTGAAGGTGCGCGTGCTGCACTTTTGGAAAAGACGCGGGCAGATTATGCCTATGTACGGGAAAAGCGGGGCGACGGGCAGAAGGCGAAAAATCTGTTGCCCATCGCAGATGCGCGCCGCAATAAAGCGCAATTGGACTTTGTTAGCGCCTTACCACCAAAGCCATCTTTCACTGGGACTAAAGTCTTTGGTGATTACCCCCTTGATGATTTGCGTGAGCGGATTGACTGGACACCCTTTTTCCGGACATGGGAGCTTGCGGGGACTTATCCGCAGATCTTAACTGACCCAGTCGTGGGTGAAAGTGCATCACAACTATTCGAAGATGCTAAAGCCATGCTTGATCGCCTCATTGAGGAAAAATGGCTTCAGGCTAAAGCCGTCATCGGTATTTGGCCTGCGAATTCGCAACAAGATGATGTGCTGATTTTCAATGATAAAGAGCGGACTGATGTTGTGGAGAAATTCCATTTTCTACGGCAGCAGTTTGAAAAGCGTGAAGGGCGCTCTAATCAATGCCTGGCTGATTATATCGCTCCGGAAGGTATTGATGATTATATCGGTGGCTTTGTCGTAACCGCTGGCCATGGCATTGAGAAAAAGTTGGAAGAATTCAAAGCAAATCACGATGATTATAGCGATATTCTCTTAAAGGCTTTAGCAGATCGATTGGCTGAAGCGCTGGCTGAACATATGCATGAACAGGTCCGTAAACTCCATTGGGGTTATGCCGTTGATGAGGACTTGAGCAATGAAGACATCATCAAGGAAAAATACCAAGGCATTCGTCCGGCGCCTGGCTATCCCGCTTGCCCGGATCACAGTGCGAAGACGGACCTTTTCCGTCTGTTGAATGCGGAGGAGTCTGTCGGTGTCAAGCTGACGGAAGGCTTTGCTATGATCCCGACGGCTGCTGTCTCCGGATTTTATTTTGCGCATAAAGATGCAGATTACTTTGGTGTCGCAAAAATTGCTAAAGACCAGGTGGAAGACTATGCGACGCGGCGTGGTATCAGCTTGGAAGAAGCAGAAAAGTATTTGCGGCCTAATATCGGTTATTAACCTCTGGAGAGGACGCGTTAGTGGTCACCATTGATGATATCAAAAAGGCGGCAGAACTGGGTCAGGGTGTCGTCAAACAAACGCCCGTTCTATCTTCCGATGCTCTGAATGCGCGTTTGGGAGCCGAGTTATTCATCAAGGCTGAACCGTTACAGCTCACGGGGTCTTTCAAAATCCGTGGTGCTTACAACCGGCTTGTGCAACTTAGCGATGAAGAGCGTGCGCGTGGTATTGTGGCCTTTTCATCCGGCAACCATGCGCAAGGTGTTGCAAAAGCCGCCCAGCTTTTGGGCATCAAAGCGACCATCGTGATGCCTGAAGATGCGCCTAAGCTGAAATTGGAAAAGACGCGTGCCTATGGGGCCGATATACAGCTTTATAATCGGGAGACCGAGGATAGGGAGCAGATTGCACGGGACATTGTGTCAAAATCCAATGCGATTCTTGTGCCGTCTTATGATGACCCATTTATTGTCGCAGGGCAGGGAACAGTTGGGCTTGAACTAGCGGATTTCGCGCAAGACAGGGGGTTCACATTTGATGATGTTATCGTCTGTCTCGGGGGAGGTGGATTGACCTCTGGCATGGCTATCGCGCTTCATCACGCGATGCCCAAGGCTCGTATTTGGGGTGTGGAACCTGAAGGCTATGACGATGGTGCGCGTTCCCTGAAAGCGGGGCGTATTATAGAGTTGGATCGTTATCCGTCCACATTATGTGATGCATTGCAGACGCCCAAGCTAGGGAAACTGACTTTCGAAATTTTAAAGCAGCATTTAGCCGGTATTGAAGTTGTGAATGATGATGAGGTTAGGGCCGCAATGCGATTTGCTTTTGATGACCTAAAGGTCGTCGTTGAGCCTGGTGGGGCAGTCGCGCTTGCTGCTGCGCTGGCAGGCCGGGTGAATATCAAAGGAAAGCGTGCTGTGGTCGTTTTAAGTGGTGGAAATGTCGATCCGGGACTATATGCAAACATCATAAGTGAAGGTAAAAAGAAGGAGGCCTAGGTCCCCTCAAGACTCACTGGCCTCCTTACAGTCATAAGAGATACTTGTCTTTCAACTCCAGCCCATACATTCTGTTAATAAAGACATTCTCTCTCGCGGAATAGCTCCCCCCTAGCTTCCAATTTGGCAACACGACTTGCGTTAATTCAAATTATTCGGTTTTGATTTGTATTCGCAATAAGTATTTTCTATGCATATTTTATTGGTAATTTTTCCCCGTAAATGTTTATATTTCAATCATTTGGGTATTTTAAATGCTTGTTTTGTGATGCAGGGAGTTAGGCGATTCGTCTGAACTCTTAATTCCAGGCCTATCTACATATACGCTGTCGGGTGATGTATTAAAGCCTACTGTTTGTGAATATGAGGAAGGCTTGAACCTTCCTCATATCTGTTAAGATTTTTCGCTTGGCGTTGTGGCGCCGAAAAGCCACGTTTTTCCGTTGGGCATAATACCCCCGGTGACCAAAGCAATTTCTTTTTTGCTTAATTTGCGAACAGTTTTCTTCATTGAAAACCCTCCCTCATTATCTTGTTGTAATTTAAAACCGTTCAACGGTGTGGAGAACATATTATGAAAATAATTTTATATGCAATAAGTAATTCAGATGCTTATTCTTTACCGCGTCCGTGGTTTTGATTGCATGTTTATTGTATAATCTAAACGATGATTCTTGAATAACCGGGGGAGGTAGGGATGAAGAATCTGCCGCTAACGTTCCTTTTCTTGTTGTTTATTTTTGTTGCATCAGATG
>JASFRS010000072.1:0-12927 GCA_050114795.1 Sphingomonadales bacterium | reverse complement strand
CTCTTCCTGCTCAACTCCACTATTGAGAAGGTAGAAGGCATGCGGCCTTACACGCCACTGGAGTTGGCTGGACGGCAAATCTATGTCCGTGAGGGGTGTTATAGCTGCCATAGCCAGATGATCCGGTCTTTACGGTCTGAAGTGGAACGCTATGGCCATTACAGCCTGGCGGCGGAAAGTATGTATGACCATCCATTCCAATGGGGGTCAAAACGAACCGGGCCTGACCTGGCCCGTGTGGGCGGTAAATATTCTGATGAATGGCATCAGATTCATATGAAACGCCCACGCGATATTGTGCCTGAAAGCATCATGCCGGGTTATCCCTTCCTCGCCAAAACAGCATTGGCGACGGCGGAGACGGAAGACCTGTTGCGTACCCAGGCTTTGGTTGGTGTGCCTTATGATGAAGCTATGATTGAAAACGCTTTGGCTGATTTAAAGGCGCAGGCTGACCCTAATGCTGATAGTGATGGCCTGGAAGCGCGTTATGAGAATGTTACGGTGCGTGACTTCGATGGTAATCCCAAAGAAGTCACGGAGCTGGATGCGTTGATTGCTTATCTGCAAATGTTAGGCACGTTGGTGGACTTCCAGTCCTATGACGCAGCCGCTGGTAATCGATAGGGGGGGCTGATGACGTACGAAACTATACGCGCCTTTTCCGGCACTTTCGGCCTGATTTTCTTGGTCGTGATGTTTTCAGGTGCAGTGGCTTTTGCGCTTTATCCTGGCAACAAGAAACGTTTTGACCAAGCGGCAAAGCTGCCCTTTGAAGGCGAAGGGGACAATCCCAAGGGGGGTAAATAATGAGCGATGACATGCGTGAAGTCGATGACCACAGCGGTACGGAAACCACGGGCCATGAGTGGGACGGCATTAAAGAATTAGATACCCCGCTTCCTAAATGGTGGCTTTGGACCTTCTATGTCTCCATCGCCTGGGCGCTGATTTATGCTGTTGTTATGCCAGCCTGGCCCTATTTCGGACCGGATGGCTGGGATTACACAAAGGGCCTTCTCGGCTATTCCCAGCGCGATGTGGTGGCCGCTGATATCGCTGATGTGGAAGCAGGGCGGGCGGACATTCGCGGACGCATCGCCAAAGCCGATTATGCCACTATTTTAGGCAACGCGGAGTTGCTACAATTCGCAGTTGGCTCTGGCGGGGCTGCCTTTGGCGATAACTGCGCGGGCTGCCATGGGCAGGGCGCACAGGGCTTCAAAGGCTTTCCCAATCTGAACGATGATGACTGGTTGTGGGGTGGTGCCATTGAGGACATCGAATATACTATCCGTCATGGTGTGCGCTGGGATGCTGATTTGGACACGCGTTTTTCAATGATGCCTCGGTTTTTAGCCGATGGCTTGCTGACCAGGGACGAAGTAGGAGATGTCACGCAATATGTGCTGTCTTTATCGGGCACACCCCGCGACGCAGAAGCAGCTTCACGAGGCCGGAAAATCTTCCAGGAACAATGCGCAGCCTGCCACGGTGAACAAGGCCAAGGCGACGTATTCCAAGGCGCGCCCAATCTTTCAGATGCTATCTGGCTTTATGGCGGTGATGAGGAAACGATTTTTGAAACTGTTTCCAATGCGCGATATGGCGTGATGCCCGCCTGGGGAGGTCGTTTGAATGATGAGACCATCAAAGAATTAGCCGTTTATGTTTATTCCTTAGGCGGTGGTGAACTCGCAGGCCAACCATAAGGTCAGCCTGCGTTTAGGATCGCTAATCATGGTTTTGGAGTTTGGTGATAGCCTGACCTGTCCAATGCAGCATCTGACGGATGCTCATATAGGTGCAATAGACTGCAACCAATATGGGGATGTGGATGAAAAAGGACGAGTAGAAAGACCAAATCCAAAATGTGTGTTCAGGCCCCACTTCATAGGGCAACGCGCGGGCCGCCCAATAGTCTTCCCACCAATAGGAACCCATGACGGCGTCAACGGCAACAAAAGCGCCAAGAGTGACTGGCAAAACCATCACTCTTGGCCATTTGATGGGCAGAACAAGCAAAGCAATGACTTCCCACAAGAAAAGAACCGGATGAAGGGCTTGATAGTCTTCAAGGCCGTGCTCGTGCTTATAGGTCGTGCCAAAATGGTAGGTAAGCCAGGCTCCACCATAGAAGGCATCCCAGTAGAATGCGCCGATAATAAGTATGAACTTATGTCGGGCTTTAAAGGAAAATGGAGGGAAGGCTTTCATATCTTAAAAACGAATATTTCTAAGGTTGATGCGTTCTGTCCAGCGATGCCTCAAATCAAAGCCCTTTCCCCCTGGAATTTCGCTGTTTCCTGGTGTAGTGCTTCGAAGGTCGAGAACATCAATGAATGCGTCTCGAAGTCGTACTGGCAGCTTTCCTTCAATCGCGAAAACTCTGTTTTCGCAGTTTATCTCTATATCAAAAAAGCCTTCGCAAATCAGTGTTCCTCTTCCAACCAAGGTCAGGTCAGGATCGCTGTTGACGTTGACTTTCAATTCCATTCTGTGGCGCAGCAGAGCTTCGAATCCTTTCCTATTGCTGTTTCGACCGCACGTTCTTCTTGCACTAGAAACTCCTTCTTCCAATATGGAGCGTCGAAATTGGTCCACAGCACGGCGAACATTTGGATGACGACGAAGATTGCCATCAAGTCTAAATTCGCGAAGGTCTTTCGGTGTACCTCGCCTGGAAAAATAATGGAGCCAGACAGGAATCATTTTGGGTCGAACCGAACGGAGGATCGCTTGTCGAAGCGTTATTGTCTCTTGGGTATTGTCCCGGCGGCTCAGCCTTTTTTGAAGCAATTGGGTGGGGTATCTGAGGGTCGCGTACATAATAATCCTTTTTTTGCGGCGATTTCCTCCCTTGAGGTTGTATTATCCATAAAAAATTCGCGTTGGGAAGCTGTGCTTATTCGGGGGCTTAAATTGTGAATTCGGAACCGGAAAATAATCTTGAAGAATTAGCCAAGCAGGCGGCGAATGAGTTGTCTGTTGCGCCTGTCAAAAATACGGAGGCCGTCAATTCTGCTGAGAAGCGACCGCTTTATGCCTCAAGGCAAAAGGTTTATCCCAAGCGCATAGCGGGTACTTTCCGGCGCTTGAAATGGGTGTTTATGTCGGTGGCGCTGGCCATCTATTATTTTACACCCTGGATAAGATGGGACCGTGGAGCGGACGTTCCTAATCAGGCTGTTTTGCTCGATTTTCCCAATCGGAAATTTTATTTCTTCTGGATCGAAATCTGGCCGCATGAAATTTACTATCTTACGGGGTTACTTATTTTAGCAGCACTGGCCCTGTTCCTGGTGACGAGCTTGGCCGGGCGGGTCTGGTGCGGCTATAGCTGCCCGCAAACGGTTTGGACCGATTTATTTGTGCATGTGGAACGCTGGATTGAAGGCGACCGCAATAAGCGGATGAAACTGGATAAGGCGCCATGGTCTGCGTCCAAGGTTTTCAAAAAAATATCGAAACACAGCATCTGGTTACTGATTTCAGCAGCAACAGGCGGGGCGTGGATTTTCTATTTTGCTGACGCCCCGCAGTTGGCGCAAGACTTGTTCGTGTTGGAAGCGCCGAAACCTGCTTATGTGTTTTTGGTGATGTTTACCGGCTTCACATATGTGCTGGGTGGTTTAGCGCGGGAGCAGGTCTGTACCTATATGTGCCCCTGGCCGCGTATTCAGGGCGCGATGTTTGATGATGACGCGCTGCTTGTCACCTATCGTAAATATAGGGGAGAGCCGCGCGGTCCTCATAAAAAAGGGGAAACTTGGGATGGTCGTGGCGACTGCGTGGATTGTAAATTATGCGTTGCTGTATGTCCGGTAGGTATTGATATCCGCGATGGACCGCAGCTTGAATGTATTCAATGTGCGCTCTGTGTGGACGCATGTAATTCGGTGATGAAGCAGGTTGGGCGTCCTGGCAATCTGATCGCCTATGAAAGCTTTAATAATTTCGAACGCCGCTCACGCGGGGAGACCGGAAAATTGCGCCTCATCCGCCCGCGGACGGTGTTGTATTCGAGTTTGATTGCCATTGTCGGGCTTATCATGCTGGCGAGCTTGGGCACTCGGTCTAATCTGGATGTGACCGTTCAAAAAGACCGAAACCCGTTGTTTGTCACTTTGTCCGATGGGTCTGTGCGTAATGGTTATACGCTGAAAATCCTCAACAAGGCCCATGAACCGCGGACATTCTCAATTGATGTGGAGGGGCTTGAGGGTGAAGTCATGACTTTAGGTCTGGGCGAACAAGGTAATATGGTCACGGCCCAGCCGGATAGTGTGAAAGCTGTGCGTTTGTTTTTGGCTTTGCCGCAGGATAAACTTAACCAGCTTGACCGGGGCAATGCGGATATTTCCATTCGCATTGATAACGGCAGCCCCGATGGTCGCGCAGAAGTGGATACCAAGTTCAAAGGCCCCAGAAGATGAGCAAAGATAATGAGTTTCGCATCACCGGCAAACATGTACTGATTGGCATGGTGTTGTTTTTCGGTGGCATCATGGCGGCCAATGGCTGGATGGCGTATCAGGCTGTACACACCTTTGACGGGCTGGAGCGTGAAGACCCCTATCGCAGAGGCAAAGACTATAATCTGGTGATTGAGGAAGCGCAGAAACAAGCGGCGCTTGGCTGGCAGATTGATATGGTGGCTGAAGTTTCAGGCGTGGATGCGCAGGTGCATCTCGATATCACCATGCGTGATAAACAAGGTGTGCCGCTTGAGGGTCTAAATGCGGTGGCCCTGTTCTGGCGGCCCGTGGATGACGGGCAGGATGTGGAAATTAGCTTAACCTCCCAAGGCGAAGGCCGTTATGTGGGTGATGTTCAATTACCTGCCCATGGCCAATGGGACGTGCGGATTGAGCTGAATGATGGTGAAGGCAATAAATTAAACCATCGCGAGCGTATCATCGTGAGGGCTGCCGCATGAGCCAGGCGGACTTTGTTGTTCCAGGGATGCACTGCGCAGGCTGTTTGCGGAAAATAGAACGCGGCCTGCCGGAAATTCTTGGCGTGATGTCTGCACGGGCAAATCTGTCGACCAAAAGAGTACATGTTGATTTTGATGAGGGGCGTCTCGACAATGCAGCCCTGGTCAAAGCTTTTGAATCCCTTGGTTTTGATGCTGCCCCCTTTAAGGCAGCCTTAGGCGACGAACGGGACGTTGAGGACAAACAGCTTCTCCGCGCCATGGCGGTGGCGGGCTTTGCGGCAGCCAATATCATGCTTTTGTCAGTATCTGTCTGGGCGGGGTTGGTCTCAGACATGGATGCGGCGACAAGGGAGATGTTTCACTGGATTTCAGCTCTGATTGCCTTTCCAGCGCTGGCCTATGCGGGACGGCCTTTTTTCATATCAGCGTTTAAGGCCTTACGCGCGGGCACGATGAATATGGATGTGCCGATTTCTTTGGCTGTCATATTAGCCTCGGCGGCGAGCTTGTTTGAAACCATTCGCGGTGGGCCTCATGTCTATTTTGATGCTTCCGTCAGCTTGGTGTTTTTTCTTCTGATTGGCCGTTATCTGGACCGCCGGGCGCGGTCTCAAGCCTTTGAAGTGGCGCGCAATCTTCTGGCCCTTCGCTCCATTGAGGCGACTCGCGTTGATGAGAATGGCAAACATCATTTGATTGAATCCGATGCGATTGAACCGGGCATGGTCTTATTCGTTGCCCCGGGTATGCGTGTTCCTGCCGATGGCGTGGTTTTGCAAGGCACATCCGACATGGATACAGCGCTTTTAACCGGGGAAACAGTGCCGGAAGCGGTCAAAGAAGGTTCAAAGCTTCATGCGGGGACGCTGAACCTAACCGGTGCTCTCACCTTCCGTGTGGAGAAGGCAGGTGAGGACACATTGCTTGCTGAAATCGTGCAATTGATGGAAGCGGCGGAAGAAGGCGGTGGGGCCTATGTGCGCTTGGCCGACCGATTAGCGCGCGCTTATGCGCCTTTGGTTCATGTGTTGGCCGGGCTGACTTTTGCCGGTTGGTTGGTATTTGGCCCTGATTGGCATGTGGCCTTGATGGCCTGCGTGGCGGTGTTGATTATCACTTGCCCCTGTGCCTTAGGTTTGGCCGTGCCCGTCGTGCAAGTCGTGGGGGCCGGTAAATTATTACAGCAAGGCGTGTTGATGCGCCGGGGTGATGCTTTAGAGCGGCTGGCCCAGGTGGATACGGTCGTATTCGACAAGACCGGGACTTTAACCAAGGGCGCACCGCAACTTGTCGAAGACGGGTCTTATGATGAAAAAGACCTGGCTTTGGCAGCAGCGCTTGGACGACATTCCAAACATCCTTTGGCAAAAGCCATTGCGGCGAAAAGCGATGCTTCTATTGCGTTGGACGCTATTCAGGAATTTCCAGGTAATGGCATAGAAGCCATATATGAAGGTGAGAACGTCCGCCTTGGCCGTAAAGTCTGGGTCTGTGGTGAGGAGAGTGAAGGGCGCTTGGGACCGGAGCTGTGGCTGAAATATGGAGGCATGCCAGCCCAGGGCTTCCACTTCACTGATGAATTACGGGATGATGCTAAGGTCGCCATTGATGCCTTAAAAGCGAAGGGCCTGGATATCCATCTTTTATCCGGCGACCGGGAAAGCGTTGCGCGTCATGTAGGAGCATTACTTGGTATTGAACATATCCATGGCGATTGCCGCCCGGATGATAAAATTCGTGTCTTGCAGGATTTAAAAGCTCAAGGGCGCAAAGTTTTGATGGTGGGTGATGGTTTGAATGATGCGCCGGCCTTAAAAACAGCCTTTGCTTCTATCTCCCCGGCGAGTGCTGCGGATTTGGCACAAGCCAGTGCGGATTTCGTTTTCCAAGGTGAGGCTTTGATGGCTGTGCCGCGCACATTATCCCTCATGCAAAAGGGTTATCGCCTTATTCGCGGCAATTTCGTCTTAGCTTTGGGCTATAATCTATTTGCGATTCCCTTGGCGATGGCGGGCTATGTGACGCCTTTGATTGCCGCTTTGGCCATGTCGTCATCCTCCATTTTAGTGACATTAAACGCCATGAGGCTTAAACTGGCCCGATCATGAATGTGTTGCTTATCCTCATACCTGTTGCCCTTATTCTGGGCCTTCTCGGTCTCGCTGCTTTTTTATGGTCGCTGAAGTCCGGTCAATATGATGATTTGGACGGGGCTGCGGAACGCATATTATTAGATGATGAGGATGATTGACCGCTGTGTCCAAGCTCTATAGAGCTTGAAACATGCAGACCTCATTTGACCCACTTGATATCGCCGTGGCGCTGATGCGCTGTCCCTCTATCACGCCCAAAGACGCGGGCGCGCTTGATGTGCTTCAAAAACACCTGGAAGAGCTGGGCTTTCATTGCACGCGCCTGCCTTTTGGTGAAGGGGAAGAACGGGTCGATAATCTTTATGCGCGTTTGGGGACTTCAGCACCCAATTTCTGTTTTGCAGGTCATACAGATGTTGTTCCACCAGGCGATATCGCTGAGTGGAGCCATGACCCCTTTGATGCCAAAGTCGAAGATGGTTGGTTAATAGGCCGTGGTGCGGCGGATATGAAGGGAGCGGTTGCTGCCTTTGTCGCTGCTTGTGCCAAATACGGCGCGCCTTCAACGGGCAGCATAAGCCTGCTTATCACCGGTGATGAAGAAGGCGTCGCAGACTATGGCACGGTCAAAGTGTTGGATTGGCTGCGCGAACAAGGGGAGCAAATAGACCATTGCTTGGTTGGTGAGCCGACCAGCGCTTTCACCCTTGGCGACATCATCAAAAATGGCCGTCGTGGCTCACTGAACGCCTGGTTGACCGTGAATGGCACCCAAGGCCATGTGGCTTATCCGCACCGGGCAGACAATCCCATTCCCCGGCTGATTAAATTTCTGGATGACGTGACCGCACGCCATTTGGATGACGGCAATGAAGACTTTGACCCGTCTAATCTTGAGGTCACGGATATCGAGGTTGGTAATGAAGCAACCAATATTATTCCCGCCCAGGCCAAGGCGCGTTTGAATATCCGCTTCAATACCGAACATCGAGGGCGGGAGTTGGAAGCTTGGCTGCATGAAGTGGCACAGGCTCAAGCAGGTAATCATGATTTGAAAGTCCGCATCTCAGGCGAGGCCTTTATCACCAAAGCAGGGCCATTTTCTGCGCTTATCCAGGATGCAATACAAGATGTTGTGCATGTAGATGCTAAACTTTCAACATCTGGTGGAACATCCGATGCACGTTTTATCACCCACATGTGTGACGTTGTGGAGTTCGGGCTTGTGGGTACGAGCATGCATAAGGTGGATGAGAGGGTGAAAGCGAGGGATGTTGTGGCCTTGGCTAAAATCTATGAGGGCGTGCTGGCGCGCTATTTTACGCCATGAACAGGATATTCAAATCCATGTGGGGCGCCTGGTGCGTGATGCAGTTTGACCGCCAAGCGCTGCAGTATTTTGAGCCGACAATGGATTCATTTTTCAAAAGCTTCCGTGCGCTGGCTTTTGCGTTGCCTCTCTATCTCATCGCGCTTCATTTTCAAAATATGATTTCTCTGCGTTATAGTGGCGAAAGTTTTGCGATGGGATTGGCGTTGCTTGACTATGCCATTCGCTGGGCGACTTATCTGCTCTTCGCTTATGGTTTCGCCCGGCTCTTGAACATCAGCCACAATTTCATTGGTTTTGCTGTCGTTTTTAACTGGGTAAAGGTTTGGCTGGTGATTGTGCCGCTTCCCATATTGGCGCTGGGTGCCTATGGCCTGCTGGATGACAGCATTTATGGCATATTAAGTCTGGTGCTTTTTCTTTATATGGTCAGCGTGCAGATATTCACTATCTATCTGGCGCTGGGTGCCAGACTGATAGAAGCCTCAGCTATATTCCTTGCCATCTTCCTGTTCGATAAATTTGTTCAGGCGGCCTTAAACTAAGGTATTTAAACCGGGCTGGCAGCCCCCCCTTATCAAAAGGGGAGGCTGAAATTGATGCGTAGGCCATGGGCTTCGTATCGGGATACGCCGATACCATCATAAAAACCCTCTAGATTTAATGATGAGCCATTTTTGAACCCAAGGGCCAGACCCGATTCCAGACGAGCTCTTAAAGCATCAGTTGTATTGGCTAGACCAGTCTCAAGACTAACAATATGAGCTTGATCGAAATCCCAAATACCTTCGAAATTCAGGCTGGGTGACAAGATATAACGATTATCGACCACATAGGTTTTGCTCACTCTTGGGCCGAAGGTAGCGCGGCCTAGATTGATGATCTGCGAGGGAATGAAATTGCCAAGACTATCCGTATAAGCTTTTTGCTTTTCTTCAAAATAGATCATTTCAAAATCGGGGTTAATTCGCCAGCCGTCTAGCCGGAAATCGCCCGTAAATTGCCCTTTTAAAAGCCAGCGGTCGGTTTTGAAATTATCTTCATAACTATTGAAAGGGCTGATCTTATTGTAAGATTGACCCCAGGAGACCCGGCCATCGAAAACAAGATTTTCATGCAGCCGGCTTACAATATAAGGGCCGAATAACCAACCGTGACCTGAGATATCGAAATTCTCAATCTCATCTTCTTCATTTGCATAGTCATATTGTGCGATAGCACCAAGGATCGTATTGTCCGATACACGATAATCCGCGCCCAGATATACAAAAATCAAGTCATCTTCCGCAGTCTCCGCATTGACCGCGGAGATGCTGATCTGAGTCCAAAGATTGAGTTTGCTGGCCTTATCTTCACCGATCAGCCGATCCAGGTTGAAATCCTGACCTGATGCGGCACCTTGAAACGCAAGTTGGACATTATCAATCACCGCATTTCCGCTTAACTGTCCATAAGCGTCTATATTTAAAATCCTCCGAGAAAGATCTGGGCTGTCCAAAGTGAGTTGATCCGCACGACGGGCGATGAAATTGTTGATGATCCTTAAAGTTCTATCGCGAACCAGATTATTGTCGGTAAATTCAGTGGTGACTTGTTCAGCCTCCAGATTTCCATTACCTGCCAGGTCATTGGCAACGTCGGCAAAAACGTCGATTGTGACCTGTCCTGGTGTCTGCGGCGTTATGGTTGCCGTATAGACGCTAGAGCTTGTTGCGGAAAATTCGCTTGCTGTTGCGTTGCTTAAGGTGATGTCGCCTATTTCGAAATTGAATACGTCCTCGTTGAACGTGAATGTAGCTTGGAAAGGTCCATTCACACTCTCCCCAACGCCGCCTATTATGACAGTCGGCGGAGACAGATCGATGAGTAGTGTCATACTGACGCCCTCGACGTTTCTATTGCCGGCCATATCTTCAAAGCGATCAGGGTCAACTGCCAGGACGAGCTCGCCATCGTCTTCAGGGGTGATAGTGGCTGTAAAAATAGAATTACCTTCGGGGCCATCCGGGGCCGCTTCCAAATTGGATGCACTTCCGTTTGAGACTGTGATGTCATCCAAGGTGAAATCGGTGACGGCCTCGCTGAATTCGAAGGTGACTGTGAAAGCGCTGTTGGTCAATTCGGGGACGCCGTTGATTGAAACTGTAGGTGGCGCATCGTCAAATTCTGAAACGGCTTGCTCAGCCGCGGTGTTGTCATTTGAGGCAAGGTCTTGTGCTACGGCTGCAGCGACGTCGATGGTGATATCTCCATCCCCATTTGGCGTGATTAAAGCCGTGTAGGACGCACCGGATCCATTGAAATTACTGGCAGTTGCATTGCTAAGGCTAATGTCACCCACTGTGAATCCGGTCACATTTTCACTGAAAGTGAAAGTTGCCGTAAATGGTGAATTACCGGTGGCCGGAACGCCTGAAATAACGACATCAGGTGATATGCTGTCAAAAACGGCAATCGCCTGAGGGGCGGCAATATTGTCATTACCGCCCAAGTCCTGCGCCACGGCTGCAGCGACGTCGATTAGCACATCGCCGTCGCTTTGCGGCGTGATGAGTGCTGTATAGCTTGATGCACTGGAAGACGCGAAACTGCTGGCAACAGCATTTGTCAATGTGATGTCGCTTATATCAAAACCAGTGACATCTTCGTTAAAGTCAAAGCTGGCTGTGAAGGCGGCATTCGTCAGGCCCGGGACACCATTAATTGCAAGCGATGGTGCATCCGGGTCAAATTCAACCGTAATCTGAGGCGCAGCGAGGTTGGTCAAGGAAGACACCGCCTGAGCGATACCTGCGGGGACGTCAATTGTGACCTGCCCGGGGTTTGTCGGCGTGATTGTCGCGCTGTAATTTGCCCCGCTGCCTGAGAAGTTCGAGGCTGTTCCGTTACCCACAATGATGTCACTTATATCAAAGCCTGTTACATCTTCGGAAAAGACAATGTCCACGGGAAATGCCGCGTTGACCTGCGCAGGGGCGTTGGAAATCTGCACCGTCGGTGGCGTGGCACCCTGGCCAGCAACGGCGAAGATATAAGGTGATTCATCATTATCATTATTGGGTATGAAAATCGTCGCGTTGCGCGTCCCGGCGGCTGATGGGGTGAATTCTAGCGTGAAAGCTGTGGTGTTCCCTGGAGCAATGCTTGCCACAGGTGGTGAAGACACGGTGAAGTCCCCGCCTTCGGCCCCCGTAATGCTTATTGTTCCAAGACTTAGAGATGTGCTTCCAGTGTTCTCCACCGTGAACACCTGAGTAGCGGGTGTTCCTGTTTCTACAAATCCAAAATCTGTGCCGTCAGCGACATCGGCTGTAAGGTCGCTGGACGTAATTTCCTGGCTACCCGCGCCGGTTAAACGGATTTCCGGGTCAATACCTTCTCCGCTTAAGCCAAAGATGAAGGGCGAGTCATTGGGATCATTACTGATGATAGCTATCGTTGCATTTTGCACACCTGTTGCGCTTGGGTCGAATGCAACAGTGACCTGTGCGCTCCCTCCAATGACCAATTGTGCGGGCGGTTGAGAATTGACTGTAAAGTCAGAAGAACCGGTAATTGAAACAGCATTTGCAGGAAATTCCAGCAAGTCCCCGCCATCATTGCGGATTTGAAATGTCTGAGTCACCAGACCCGCATTGATGTCGACGGGCCCAAAGTCCGTGCCGTCAGTGGCGTCAGCTGTAGTATCGCCATTTGTAATTTCGACATTATCTCCCAAGACCGTGATTGAGGGGTCCGCAATGGCTTGCCCGGAGATTAAGAACATGAAGGGGTTTTCTTCGGGATCGTCATTGCTGATTTCCACGACACCACTGCCTTGATTTACTGCAGTGGGTGCAAATTCGATAGTGAAACTTGTGTTGCCCCCTGCAGAAACCACGCTTGCTGGTTGGGTTATGACGGAAAAGGCTTCCGATCCACCGCTGCCGAATGTGCGGTCAATGACTCTTACAGCATTAGCCCCAAGATTGAGAGGCTGGGAGCCCAAATTTGTAATAATAAAAGTTCGAGTAGATGAAACACCATTGATTTCTGCTGTACCAAAATCCGTTCCAAGTGAAGGGCTCGGGGTATACAGCGCGCCTGCAGCTTGGCTGTCCCCGTCGATGAGTTCAATGCTTGCGCCCTGGCCCATGACCATGATGTCGGGCGCACTTCCGACGGCATTGCCTGATATGGCAAAGCTATAGGAACCTTCATCAACATCATCGCTTGATATTGTAATGACCCCCTGTTTTGTCCCGACAGAGGATGGGTCAAGCTGGATATTGAAGAGGGCAAGGGATCCAGGCTGCACAACGCTATTGGGTGCAGAGGAAAGAGAAAAATCCGCCGCATCAGGGCCGGAGATAGAGACCGAAGCGACATTTAATGGAGCATCCCCTAAATTTGCGATGCGAAATACGAGCTCTTGGGGCGCACCTATGATGACATCACCGAAAACGGTCCCGTCAAAGGTGGAAGCGGTCATATCCCCTGCGGAAATTTCTTGAGGAGATGCGGTAAACAAATTGCCCAAGACTGCAATTTCAGGTTGTGGGGGGCTGGCGGTTGCTACCCCT
>JASFRS010000071.1:0-13022 GCA_050114795.1 Sphingomonadales bacterium | reverse complement strand
GAACTAAAAACCATCTGTTTTTGCGGCAAGAAAGCCATCATGAATTTGCGGGTGGATGAAAATGGCAATGCCATAAAGGAAGGTGAGCAAACGGTGATCGGAGGTAATTCCAGCTATATTGCCCTATGTCGGAAACACCATCGAGAGATGATGGAAGGCGGAACCTTGCCGCCTGAAGCATTTCAATAGATTTCCAAAGAAAAAGGGCGGCCCGAGAGCCGCCCTTCAAGTTTCTATTCCGCTGTTTGATTAGAAGTGGTAGCGGACGCCAAATTGAACCGTCCAAAGTGACGAGTTTACCAAGTTGTCTATGCCGCCGGCAGGATCTTCTGTACTGAAGTTCGTATAGACATATTGACCTTGGTCATTGATCGTAGCGTTGAGGACCGGCACACCTTCGCCAACGTCACCGCGGTCAAAGTTGCGACGAACGTTAGAGCCGCTGTCAATAAGGTTCAGGAAATTCTCCATATCGACAAAGACTTCGAAACCATCACTATTAAACAGGCCCGGAAGCTCTTGAGAGAAGCGAATGTCCAAATCTTTGAACCAAGGGTCGCGGAATTCATTCCGTGGAGCAATCTGACCAGCATAGCGAGATAAACCGCTATCGTTTAAGAATGTGAAGAATGCATCTTGATCAACACCACTTAAATCCACCAGAGGGTCATTGGGACCGGTTGGCACGTAGAAGAGGTGGCGTGCTTCACGATCACTATCGCCAAAGGTGTCTGCGGAGCGGTCGTCAAAGACATAGCTGAACGGGCGACCGGATTGAGCATTAAAGAACAAGCCGAATGTTGTTGGGTTTTCATCTATGAATTCAAACTCAAACCGTGCAGCCAAGGTAAAGTTGTGGCGGTTAGCATATTGCGCTGGGGCCAATGGAGTATTGTTCAGCACACTTGTTGCATTTTCCTCAAAGTTTGACGAGGCAGTAGAGCTGTTACCTGCATTCACCAGTTTTGAAGCCGTAAATGCATAACCCATTGTCAAGTCAAACACGCTTGGAACTGAGCCAAGGTCATAATCCCACCGTTTTGCCAATGATACTGAGAATGAAGTATCACTGCCATCCTTGCCAACGACATTGGTGAGTAGGATTTCTTCATCATCACGGAAACTCACACCGCAATTCGATAAATCAACGTTTGAGAAACCTTCGCGAATGCCTTCAAATACTGCATTACAGCCGGCTTGTAATGGATCAATGGCGGCGAAGATCGGTCGACCGTCTGGTGCAGTCTCCCCGGTATCAGTCAATGCCAAGTTTACAAAATCGACTGCATTGCGGCGGCGACTGTGGATGATGTCCATCTGCACTGTCCAGTCATCGAAGAAGCCGCCTGCTGCACCCTCAAAATCAGTGAAGTGCGTAAAGCCAAAGTTTAAGCGTAGTAGGGATGGGATTTTAAAATCCGGGTCAACTGCATTTACGCTGCCTTGGTTTGTACTGGCGTTTGCGATCTGCTGATCAATGACGCATTGCGGGATGCCTGTGAAGTTACCATTGCCATCAATAACTTGTAAGTCAGCGGCTGTACAACTTCCGCTATCCGAAGCGCCATTACCGATTGCGCCCCCAAAGTTTTGGAAGTTATTGGCAAACCAAACTGTCGGGTCGCCACCGGAGAAAATACCTACGCCACCGCGCAATAAGGTCTCGCCAAAGAAGGTTTCACCTGCATCATAAGTCAAGCCAAGGCGTGGCTGTATGACATCTAAGCTGTCAAAAGACGTTGTATTCGTGAAGCCGAATTTGTCGATGAAGACCTGATTTTCAATCGGACGATCGCTAGATTCATAGAAGTCATAGCGAAGGCCTAATTGGATGGTTAAGGCATCTGTCGCCAACCATTCATCTTGTACATAAAGAGTATGAATGGAACGACTGAAGGATGCTGCCGCATCGTTGATATCACCAGTGAAAGAGCCATTACCTTCAATTTCAGAGGCTGTGCCTGCAAGGAAATCAGCAAGGGAGTCGAATGTAATGGTGCCGGTGGCATCTGGAACGAACAGATTGAACAGATCAAGCTGTTCTAATTCATAGCCTGCAGTAAATGTGTGATCACCCCATGTATAGTCAGCTTTGAATTTTACCTGGTCGATTTGGTATTGTAGATCATTGGCTGACCGGAAGAAGCCGGGGCCGGAGACCAAGTCACCTGAGGCAGAGCCATTTGTAATATTGTCAATGACAATACGTGGGATCGGATTGGCGTCTTGAGCTTCACCGCCACCCACAGGGCCTTGAATATCAGTCACATCAATGCGAGAGACCCTAAGTTCTGTGCTTAAGTTGTCGGTCCAGTTTGAAAACACCCGCAAGGCGTAGGATTCAGTTTCCGTTCCTTCATTCTCGAAATTATCGAGGAAAGAAAAGTCATTAAACCCAAAGCCGTCATCTGGATCTTGGCGTAGTTCACGGAGGCGCGTATATGTGAATGCAGCACGGTGATCATCAGTGATTTGCCAGTCGATGCGGCCCAGGATTCGGCGGCTCTCGTCCGGTAAGTTACGGCCAAGACCGATTACGTCACGCCCATAAAGATTTTGGAATGCATCCGCAATCTGATTTGCCGTTGTTTCTGTCAGGAAGTCTAGCTCATTGGCAAAACCTGCGCCGCTGGGACCGGTTGCGACAATTACACCACCATCTTGAACTTCTTCGTAAGCGCCAAAGAACCACAATTTGTCTTTAATGATGGGGCCACCTAAAGTTGCGCCCCAGTTCCAATCGCGGAAGCTACCTTCACGAACCTCTTCTCCGTCAATCTTACTGCCGGTTAGATCGCCATTATTGAAGACCGCAAATGCGTCGCCGTGGAATTCGTTGGTACCTGTTTTGGTGACTACGTTGATGTTACAGCCCACAAATGAGCCATATTCGACATCAAATGGCGCAAATTCGACGGCGGTTTCAGCGACAGCGTCGAATGGAATGGGTAGGTTATTCCGATTTGGGAAACCAGAGGCATTCAAGCCAAAACCATCCGAGGACCGCACGCCGTCAATCGTAAACGAATTAAAGCGGTTATTGGTGCCGAGGCAGGAAATACTGTCGTCATTTCCCTCGTTAATGGTGACACGTGGGTCGATCCGAATGACGTCCCGAATATCACGGTCGATGGATGGAAAACTTTCCAGTTGAGTCAGGTTAAAGTTAGCGCTCGGGCCAATAGCCAGTTCAGTCAATGAACCCGCCACACCGGTAACAATGATTTCTTCGACACTATCAGCACGGTCCTGAAGTGCGATGTTCAATGAAGCCTGTTCGGAAATTGAAATAAAGAGCCCTTCGAGCTCTCTCGTCGTATAAGCGCTATCTGCGACACGAACAGTATATGGGCCACCTGTTTCAAGGCCCGTAACAGAGAATTGGCCTTGATTGTTGGTGCGCGTTGTATTGCTGCTGCCTTTGCGTGTGTCTGTGACTGTAACGATGGCGCCTGCAACGGGGCTGCCATCTGGGCCGACAACCGTGCCACGGACGCCGGATGTAATTTGTTGAGCAGCGACTTGTGTCGCCATGAGAGCTGCTGGAAGGCTAACGGATGCACATAAAAGAGCCTTACCCAGCGCAGCTACTTTTGAGTTACGCGGTTGTTTTAAAAACATTTGTTCCCTCACCGGAAAAAGTTTCGATCAAAATTTTAAAACCGCTTTGGCTTCTGCCCGACTTTTGTGACACCTTAATGAATAGTTTTGTCGGTTGTGCCTTTCTGCGATCACACCTTCGTGGGCCATAAAAAAAAGACACAGTTCAAGTTTTCTATTTTTAAATGACGTAACGCTACGGAAATAAGTGCTTTGCGTGTGCGGAGATTATTAGAAACCATTTGGTCTATAATGTATTTTTAACGAATCGAAGCGACATGGAAATAATTCTGAATATGAAATAAATAATTAAAATGATTATTATTCCATATAAGAAGCAAATCGGATGCGAAGTTTTGTGAGATCAAAGAAAAAACCCCGACAGTGACGCTGCCGGGGTTTGATTTTTTTAAACCTGTGATCGTGATTAGAAACGGATACCCATTTCCACACCCCAGATTGAAGGCTCATTCACAAAGCCGGTCAGGTTGTTAAAGTCGATAGTACCTTTCAACTCCGTCTCATCAGTGATGTTGCGACCGAAGACAGCAAAGTCGTAACGGCCATCTTGCAAGGCATAACCTAGACGCAAACCGCCGATAAGCTCTTTACCTGAGCGGTATTCAGCAGCTTCATAGAGAAGGAAGTTCTTTTCACTGGTGAACGCCCAGTCTGTGTAGAGATAAACCTCTCCATCGTTTCCAACGGGGATGCTATAGCGGGCTGTCCAGTTCGCAATCCAACGTGGTGCTTGCGGCAAGTCATTACCGTCAAGGTTTGCAATGGTATCAAATCCGCCGAATGCATTGGGGACTAAACGGAACGGATCCAGGACCGTGCAGGATGCAGCGCATGCCACTGTTTCCAAATTGGGGTCGTTGATTTCAGTGTGATTGTAGCTAACGCCTGCTGTCACAAAGAAATTCTCATTTACAGCCCATTCAAGGTCGGCTTCCACACCCGCCAGATCAGTATCAGCGATGTTGAGCAGGCGGTTGAAATTCAAACCACCACCAACAGCAGTGACTTGTTGGTTGTCTACATCCGAGTAATAAGCTGCCAGGTTCAGGCGCACACGACGGTCAAACAGTTCTGTTTTGATGCCAGCTTCAACAGAGAAGATCTCTTCTGTGTTACCAACTGACAGACTATCACCAAACAATAAGCGACCTTGGATCGACGGTGCACGGAAACTCTTTGCCGCACGTGAGTAAACACTCACATCATCATTGAGAACATATGTTGCGCTAACGTCCCAGCTTAACACTTCGTCGTCCGGTGATGCTGTGAGAACTGGGGATGCCCCAGCGCCAACCGGTGATATTGTGCGCTGTGCTGAAAATTCCTTATCATCTTCAGAATAACGCACACCGCCTTCAATGGTGAGGTCATCAGTGACTTCAACATTCACATTGGCAAACAGGCCCCAAGATTCAGAGCTTTGATTTTGGTAAGCAAAGCCGTTGATCGCATTTTCATTAAGGCTATTGAAGTTTGTACTTTCGATGCGAAGGTCTTCGTCAAAATAGAAGAAACCAGCTTGGAAGTCGATCATCCCCAAATCATTGGAGGCAATGCGCAGCTCTTGTGTCCATTGGTCTAAATCAGGCACCGCGTCCGCAGTTGAAGCATTAAACGGGATGAAGCCTGGGCTGGACGGTACACCTTCGAAAACGCCGCCAAAGCCGCCGTCGATGTCACCCACAGAATAAACTTCGCCATGTTCAAATGCGGTAATGGACGTGATTGTAAACTGATCAAAATCATATTCTAGTTTTACATTTGCACCGCGAGTGTCGAGGTCTTGAGCATTGCGACCGTCAAAATTCACGCTGCGGCGGTCAAAATCGTCAACTAACCCACCTTCACCTGGCTCAATAATGTTGGCACGGAATACGCGGGCTGTGCCGTCCAGGGAGCGTGCATGAAAGTTAAGTAGAGCAGAGAAGTCCTCGCTAGGAGTGTACAGGAATTGTACACGACCAGCAAAATCATCATAACCGCCGAATTCACGCTGATCAGGGTCTGCATCAGGGTTCACATTGTTGATATAGTCTTCACGATGTTGGTGACGCAGGGATACACGAGCAGCGAGAATATCTTCAACAATCGGACCGCCAACGGCACCTTCAAATTCGATTGTGTCAAAGCGACCGTAGGTGGCTTTGGCATAGGCGTCTAATTCTTGGGTCGGTTTTTTGGAGTCCAGCTTCACGATACCAGCCGGTGTGTTGCGACCAAAGAGCGTGCCTTGCGGGCCACGCAGAACCTCAACACGTTCCAAGTCAAAGGCTGGTGCGCCTTTCAGAATTGGGTTTTCCAAAACCACTTCATCATAAATCAGTGAAACGGGTTGAGACGCATTCAAGTCAAAGTCTGTGTTGCCAAGACCGCGGATATAGAAACGCGGGAACGTGCGGCCGAAGGAAGATTCAATGGTCAAGCTAGGTACGCGACCGGACAGGAAGCGGATGTCAGAGCCAGCGGAGTTGATGACGTCCAGTTTTTCACCGGAAATAGCAGCAACTGATGATGGTACGTCTTGCAGGCTTTGTTCCCGCTTTTGAGCGGTCACGATAATTTCTTCAAGAGCACCCCCTGTTTGCGCGAAACTTGGCGCAGCGATGGTGGATACGACTGTTGCAAGTAAAGTTGCACGATACGCGGTGCGCAGCGATGCATTCATTGGATTTTCCTCCAGTTATGGCAGCGTTTGGCTTTCATATAAGCCCCTGCGCGCGCTGATAGACCGCATAGTCTGGACGCGCAACTTTATTCCATGGAATCTACAAGCTATTCCTGGGGTATTATTGCAGTTCTGCAACACTTCTCATGCATCGCGCCTTATTTCGTGCCGAACAGCCTGTCACCTGCGTCGCCAAGACCTGGGACGATATAGCCTTTTTTGTTGAGTCGTTCGTCAATGGAGGCTGTGTAAATCGGAACATCCGGATGAGCTTCTTGCAGAGCCTTGATACCCTCTGGCGCTGCGACAAGGCAGATGAAGCGGATGTTTTTGGCATTACGTTTTTTGATATGCGCGATTGCGGCTATGGCCGAATTTCCTGTCGCAAGCATAGGGTCAACAACAAGAATTTGGCGTTGATCCAACTTACCGGGTGCTTTGAAATAATATTCAACTGCTTCCAAAGTGTCATGATCTCGGTATAGGCCGATGTGCCCGACTCGGGCGGAGGGAATCAGGTCAAGAACCCCTTGGAGAAGACCATCGCCTGCGCGCATGATAGAAAATAGGCATAATTTCTTGCCTGCCAGTTTTTTCCCAACCATGGGGGAAACAGGCGTTTCGATTTCAATATCTTCAAGTGACAAATCCCGGGTAACTTCATAGCCCATCAAAACGCTGATTTCTTTCAATAGTGTCCGGAACTGCCCCGAAGGCGTGTCTTTCTGGCGCATGATGGTTAGCTTGTGCTGAATAAGCGGGTGGTCAATGACTGTAACAGTTGCGCTCATGATAGAAACTCCTGCGCCAAATTTTATATGGCGATTTTTATATGTGAATCATTGCTGCTGAATTCAGCACTCTATGCGCAGACAATCAAGTCCGTTGACGTCATTCTCCAACTGTGCTGCTTTGCGGCAAAATATTTTGCGCTTGTGAGCGCAGTTGGTACCGATTTTTGGGAGAGCGTTGTGAAAGGCGTAAAAAGCTTTCTAGGCATGGCCGCATTGGCTTTGGTTGCGGCATGTGGTGAGGCAAACGATAATGGTCCATCAAATGATGTCTGTGCCGAAGGGGCATTCTGTCCGGCGCTGGCGTATGACTTAGGCGGTAAATTCGACAAGTCTTTCAACGAAGCCGCTTGGACCGGTGCGCAACGCTATAAAGATGAAAGCGGCCTGGCTTATGTTGAATTTGAGCCAACGAATGAAGCGCAAGCTGAGCAGGCACTGCGGCGTTTTGCGCAACGCGGGCATGCTTTGGTTATTGCCGTTGGTGTGAATTATGAAACCGCACTGCGTCACGTGGCTCAAGAATTCCCGGATGTGCATTTTACATTGATCGATGCGCAGGTAGATTTGCCTAATGTGCAATCCGTTCTGTTTACCGAAGAAGAGGGATCATATCTCGTTGGCGTTTTGGCAGCGATGAAGAGTGAAACCGGCACCATTGGTTTTATCGGTGGCATGGACATCCCGCTTATCCGGAAATTTGCAGCAGGCTATGAGGCGGGTGCTAAATCCGTCAATTCGGATATCAAAGTCTATCGCCAGATGGTCGGTACAACACCTGCGGCCTGGAATGACCCGATTAAAGGTGGTGAATTGGCGCGCAGCCAATATGCTCGCGGTGCGGATGTGATTTTCTCAGCTGCCGGACCAACGGGTACAGGTGTGCTTCAAGCCGCCAAAGACACTGGGAAATTAGCGATTGGTGTGGATAGCAATCAAAATCATCTGCAGCCCGGCTCCGTGCTCACCTCTATGTTGAAACGCGTGGATGTGGCTGTTTATGACGCCATGACTCAAGCCCAAAGTGGGAAGTGGCAGCCGGGCGTTAAAGTTTTAAATTTGGCGGCTGATGGCGTTGCTTATAGTGTGGATGAATATAATAAAGCACTGTTAAGTGATGAAATGATTGACGCTGCTGAAAAAGCGCGCGCGGCGATTATTTCCGGTGAAGTCGAAGTGCCGACGACATTGAATCAATAAGTAAGAAAAAAGGATACCGGCGTGAATGAGCTGGTGCAAAATGGCGCAGGGCAGGGGAGTGCCTCTTCTGTCTCAGCGCCAGCATTGTTTTTAAAGGGCATAGATAAAAGCTTCGGGGCTGTCCATGCGAACCGCGGCATAGATCTGCGTGTCGAACACGCAACGGTCCACGGCATTGTGGGGGAGAATGGTGCTGGTAAATCGACACTCATGCGCATCGTCTTTGGCTTCTATAAGCCGGATGATGGTGTCATTGAAGTGGATGGGGTCGAGCAACATTTCAAAACACCAAAAGATGCCATGGCAGCGGGTATCGGTATGGTTCATCAGCATTTCATGCTGGTTGAAAATTTTACCGTTCTTGAAAATGTCATTTTGGGCCTAGGCAAAGGCATTGCTTTAAAACCACAGTTGGATGAAGCACGGGCAAAGCTGGTTGAGATTGAGCAGCGCTATGGTCTGGAAGTAGACCCTGATGCGCTGATTGAAGACTTGTCGGTTGGCGAGAGACAGCGCGTTGAGATTTTAAAGGCGCTCTACCGCGATGCACAAATTCTTATTTTGGATGAACCCACAGGCGTATTGACGCCGCAGGAGGCTGACCGGCTTTTTGAAATCTTGGGGACTTTAAAAGCCCAAGGCCGTAGTGTCCTTCTCATCACGCATAAATTAAAGGAAATCATGGCTATAACGGACCAGGTTTCCATCATGCGCCAGGGGGAAATGGTCGCCCATCGGGCAACGGCTAAGACCAGTCGGGAAGAGCTGGCGGAGCTTATGGTAGGAAAGAAAGTGGCCCTTCCAAAGAATGAGGATAAAGGGGCGAAAGAAGATATCATTCTTTCCTTGCGCGATGTGGAAATGGTGGATGGCGAAGGTGTCCGGCGCTTGAAAGACATAAGCTTGGACGTGCACGCGGGCGAAATTCTTGGCATCGCCGGTGTGGCTGGTAATGGTCAAAGTGAGCTGCTTGAAGCTGTCGCTGGAATGCGTCCGATTACGTCTGGCGAGATTTCGTTAAAGGGTCAAAGACTGTTAGACGCCGATCATCCATCCGACCCTTTAAAAGTTCGTCATCAAGGCGTGGGCCATGTGCCTGAAGATTGCCAGAAAATTGGTTTAGTGCGTGCCATGCGGGCGGATGAAAATATCATCCTGGGCTTTCACAAGGATGCCGAGTTTAAGAGCAAAGGGCTGTTGGACTTAAAGGCCATTAAAAAGACGGCGCAGGACTATTTCGAACATTATGATGTGCGCCCGCGCATTGCTGATCAACTCGCCGGTGATTTCTCCGGCGGCAATCAACAGAAGATTGCCATGGCCCGTGAAGTGGAGCACGACCCGGATCTGCTGCTGGTCGGCCAGCCTACACGCGGCGTCGATATTGGGGCCGTTGCCTTTATTCATAGTCGCCTGCTGGATTTGAAACAGCGAGGGAAAGCCTTGCTTCTTGTGTCTGCTGATCTGGATGAATTATTGGCTTTGTCTGACCGCATCCTTGTTATGTGTGATGGGGCTGTAGTGGGTGAGGCTGTGCCAGGTGAAGTGAGCGAGCAGGAACTGGGCTTAATGATGGCGGGAGTTTCGCAATAATGTCTTCGCCTAAGAAAAATGCTTTGCCCAAATGGGCGGATTTAGGGCTGCTACCGCTGATTAATCTTGGTGTGGCGTTGGTCGTCTCAGGTCTTGTGGTGGCATTTATTGGCTACAACCCTTTTGAAGCGCTGGGCCATTTAGTTTATGGCGCATTCGGCTATAATCAGGCTTTCGGCTATACGCTTTATTACGCCACTAACTTCGTCTTTACCGGCCTTGCGGTGTCCATCGCCTATCAATGCGGATTGTTTAATATTGGCGCTGAAGGTCAGGCGGCGGTGGGTGGTCTGGGCATGGCTTTGGTCGCCTTGAATTTCGGTAATTTGCCATGGGTGGTATTATTACCGTTCACGCTCATCGTGGGAGCATTATTTGGTGCAGCCTGGGCGTTTATCCCGGCTTATCTCCAAGCCAAACGCGGCAGTCACATCGTTATCACCACCATCATGTTTAATTTCATTGCGGCTGCGTTTCTGACTTATTTCCTGGCCGGACCGTTAAAGCGCCCGGATGGCCAGGCACCTGAAAGCGCGGACTTTGCTCAGGCTAGCTGGTTTCCAGCACTGCATGAGGTATTTCAGGGTTTGGATCGTTCTCCCGCAAACCTTTCGATAATTTTGGCAATACTTGCCTGCGTGGCTTATTGGATTTTCTTAAAGCGCACAGCGGGTGGTTATGAAATCCGGGTGGTTGGTAAAAACCCCGAAGCAGCCAATTATGCGGGCATTTCCATCACCAAAAATATCATCATCGCCATGCTGATTTCTGGCGCTTTTGCCGGGTTGATGGGCGCGAATGAAATTTTAGGTGTGCAGCATCGTCTCTTGGGTAGCTTTACTGCCGGATATGGCTTTGTAGGGATTGCCGTTGCTTTCATGGGCCGCCATCATCCGATAGGTCTTTGTCTTGCAGCGGTTCTCTTTGGTGCGCTTTACCAGGGCGGAACCGAAATGGCCTTTGAAATGCCCAAAGTTACGCGTGATTTGATGATTTTGGTTCAGGGCTTGGTCATTCTTTTTGCCGGTGCCTTGGAACATGTATTCCGTCCGCAATTGACAGCTCTCTTCGCCAGATTTTCAAAGGGGGCCGCGTGATGGAGGATATTCTTCTTAATCTTGTGCCTTTGGCGGCGTCCACTTTGCGCGGTGCTACACCGCTTGTTTTGGCAGCACTTGCTGGACTGTTTGCAGAACGTGCTGGCGTCGTTGATATTGGCCTCGAAGGGAAAATGCTGGGCGCCGCTTTTGCCGCGGCATCGGCTGCTGCCGTTACGGGTTCGGCCTGGATGGGGCTAGGTGCTGGTATTATATTTTCAGTCGTGCTGGCTATGGTCCATGGGGTGACCGTTATTACCTATCGCGGGGACCAGATTGTATCCGGCATGGCGATTAATATCGTTGTGGCGGGACTGGCCCCATCGCTTGCGAATGCTTGGTTTGGATTGAATGGGCAAACACCGTTTCTTGATGGGAATTCTCGTTTTGCGTCAATCACTTTGCCTTTTGCAGATGCCGTTCGTGATGTGCCAATTCTGGGTGGCCTATATTCCGGGATTTTAAGCGGGCATAGCATGCCGACTTATCTGGCTTTCCTATCTGTGCCTGTCGCTTTGTGGGTGTTGTATAAAACGCGCTTTGGCCTGATGTTACGAGCGGTTGGTGAGAATCCTGAAGCGGTGGATACCGCGGGCTTGTCCGTTTTTGGCCTACGCTATCGTGCGCTTATCATTACGGGTATATTATGCGGTATTGCCGGGGCGGCGATGGCGATAGCGCTATCATCAGGCTTTATCCGTGATATGAGTGCGGGCAAAGGATATCTGGCGCTGGCTGCGATGATTTTAGGGCGCTGGCGGCCTGTGCAGACCATGTTGGCTTGTTTGTTATTTGCCTTTGCTGATGCACTGCAGGGCGTGTTGCAGGGGGTAGATTTGCCGCTTATTGGTATAGTTCCAGCCCCATTCATCATCATGTTGCCTTATGTGATTACAGTGATTGTCATGGCGGGTTTTGTTGGCCGGATACAAGCGCCTAAAGCCAGCGGTATTCCTTATGTAAAGGAGCGGTAAGATGGATAAACAATTACAAATACTTTTCGATGCCGCCAAAGAGGCACGGACCCATTCTCATGCGCCTTATTCGGGCTATCATGTGGGGGCTGCGGTGCTGGATGAACACGGCCATGTGCATGCTGGCTGTAATGTAGAGAATGTGGCTTATCCGCTGGGTTCCTGTGCTGAAGTCGGTGCAATATCGGCCATGGTTATGAGGGGTGGGTCCAGGTTGCGTGAAGTCCTGGTCATGGGGCCGGTTGGTGAGCCATGCACCCCTTGCGGCGGATGCCGTCAGCGTTTGCGGGAATTTGGCCGTGAAGATTTACCCATTCATGTGGCTAATCCAGACGGCATAGTCTTGACAACTACTTTAGGCGCGTTATTACCCCACGCCTTTGGTCCGGATTTAGGTGAGACTAAGTGAGCGCATTTCTACCCCAGGAACTCATCCGCAAAAAGCGGGATGGCGGTACATTAAGCCGTGAGGAGATAAATGAATTTGTCCAAGGCCTGGTGACAGGTGAAGTTAGTGAGGCTCAAGCCTCGGCCTTTGCTATGGCTGTCTTTTTCCGCGGCCTGGATGAGGTCGAGCAGGCAGCGCTAACGCTTGCCATGACGAATTCAGGAACGGTGCTAGACTGGGCAGCGCGTGGTTTTACATCAGGTGTCGTGGATAAGCACTCAACAGGTGGCGTCGGGGATAAAGTGTCCTTGATGTTGGCTCCAATCGTTGCGGCTTGCGGCGCAAAAGTACCGATGATTTCCGGTCGCGGTCTCGGTCATACTGGAGGTACGCTGGATAAGCTGAATTCCATCCCTGGCTATGATGTGGCACCGGGATTTGACCGTTTTGCAGAAGTCGTTGAACAAGCCGGGTGCGCTATCATTGGTCAAACCCGTGATTTAGCGCCTGCTGATAAGCGGCTTTATGCTATTCGCGATGTAACGGGGACGGTTGAATCTGTTCACCTCATCACGGCGTCTATTTTGTCTAAAAAACTGGCAAGTGGGCTTCATGGACTGGTGATGGATGTGAAGGTCGGCAATGGCGCTTTTATGCCGTCTTATGAAGACTCACGCGAATTGGCTGAAAATC
>JASFRS010000070.1:0-13148 GCA_050114795.1 Sphingomonadales bacterium | reverse complement strand
TCAGCGTTGCCCCACCAGCAGTCGTTGGAAGGCCCGCTAAAAGCGACGCCATCCGCGCCACATTGCGGTTGTCTTCGCCTGCTTGGTTAGCGCAGCCTAAAATCACATCATCCAGCGCTTCCCAATCCACTTGGGTATTACGCTGCATTAATTCCTTTAGGGGAATGGCCGCTAAATCATCCGCACGAACGGATTTCAAAGTTCCACCGAAACGCCCAATAGGCGTTCTGACTGCATCGCAAATAAATGCATCCCGCATTTTTATCTTCCTTTAAATTCCGGTTGGCGCTTTTCCAGAAAAGCCGCCACACCTTCGCGGTAATCTTCGCTTTGACCGCAGGCGCGCTGTAAATCGCGCTCTAAATCCAGTTGGGCATCTAAATCATTATCAAAGGACGCATGCAAGGCTTGCTTGATGAACGCCAGGCCTTTTGTTGGCTGTTTAGCAAAATATTGTGATATCTTGCCAACCTCCTCTTCCAAAAGATCATCCTCGACGACTTTCCAGACAAGGCCCCAGTCAAGCGCCTGTTCAGCACTTAAAACATCCCCCATCATCGCCAATTGCTTGGCTCGCGCCTGGCCTATAAGACGCGGCAAAATATAAGTCCCGCCGGAATCTGGGACTAGGCCAATTTTTGCAAAGGATTGAATGAATTTGGCGGATTTCGCACATAAAACAAAGTCAAAAGCCAAAGCCAGATTGGCTCCGGCTCCGGCCGCAACACCATTCACCACAGCCAGCGTTGGAAACGGCATTTTATAAATACGGCGGATGAGTGGATTATAAAAAGTCTCAATCGTTTCACCCAAATCTACTGGCGCATCACCGGCTTTGACTTGGCGGTCATTCAAATCCTGACCAGCGCAAAAGCCCCGGCCCGCACCTGTCATAACCAGACAGCGGGTATCGCGTTCTTCCACATCATCAAGCACAGCTTTTAATTCGCCATGCATGGATGCGGTGAAGCTGTTTAGCCGTTCAGGCCGGTTCAAAATGATGTGGGCAATGCCGCCTTCATGGGTATATAGAATGTCAACCATTAAAGCCTCCCAGATTTTGGCCGCAGCTTAGGAGGCTTTAAGGGCTAAATCCAGCATTTAGGGCAGATGACTTTTCACAAAAGCACCAATATCAGCAATTGCCTTATTGGCCTCCGGCACCAGCGGTGCCATTAAATGCCAGTCGTGCCACATATCCTCATAGGGTTGATAGGTCACGTCCACACCCTCACCACGCGCTTTCTCAACCAGGTTTTTCGCATCATCCCAAAGGATTTCATTGGTCGAGATTTGCACAAGGAGTGGCGGCAGGCCTTTATGCGAGCCAAAAGCCGGGGAAATACTGGGATGATTTTTAGGCGTATCCCCCGCGTAGAAATTAGCGGAATTTGTGGGCAATGGTTCAGGCACCACCAATTCTGTCGTGGCATTGGTTTTGTGGCTGTCTCCAGACAATGTTAAATCCGTCCAAGGCGAAAGCAGGAAGGCAGAATTTGGCAATGGCCTGCCCTCATCCCGCAGGCGATGCAACAGCGCCAAAGACAAGCCACCACCTGCGCTATCTCCGCCAATCGCAATTTTGGACGCATCATAGGATTTGAGCAGCTCTTCATAAGCTGCCACCGCATCATCGAGCGCTGCGGGAAAGGGATGTTCAGGCGCTAAACGATAATCCGGCATATAGGTCACCAGACCTGCTGCTTTGCCAAAACGTTCTGGAAAACATCTATAGCCATCCAGCGTGCCAAAGATATAACCGCCGCCGTGGAAATAGAGCAGGACCGCATCACTACGGGCGTGTTTCGGTGTGGATTTCAAACAGGGCCGTCCGCCCAATGTGACTTTTTCGCTTTTGACACCTAAAGGGGTGAGAAGCATTTTGGTCCAGCGGTCATAAGCTGCACGCACGCCTTGGGCGGTTGCAGGCGAGCTAAGCTGTCGCCCCATCATGCGTACAATAGGTCTGGATATATTCGCCGCAATACTCGCCATCACATTCTTCCCATTTGTTTTGTCTTTTAATGAAGACGTCCGGGAATGGAGATTGTGACAATTGAGCGCGTCATTCAAATATAAAAACAGCGCCTCAATATTGAGGCGCTGTTTTCAAGGCTTATGTACCTGCTTTTAACCGCCGTCGACGGCCATCCACATATAGTCCACATGGGAGCTGCAAATATCGTTGAATTCAGTTCCAGCTTCATTGCCTTCAGCATAAAGCTCCCCAATCAAAGCATCCCGATTGGCCAGAACAGTTTTCATATCCGCACCGGAAATAGTGAGAAGACGACGATATTGTCCGCCAACCCAATGAGACAGCCAGCCCCAACCACCAAGCTTCCCTTCAGAAACATAGCGGTTATAAATGGGTGCGAAATTCTCTTTCATAATTTCATCGGCACGTTCTTCCCGCGCTTCATCACATATGAAATAGGTCGAGAAGATGGAACGACCGGCTGCATTGGTGCCACCACCCGCTTCTGCACGCCAGATATAGTCGTCATGGGACGTGCAAATTTTAGCCATTTCTTCCCCAGCTTTAGGAGCCTTTTCATCCATACGCTCCCCGAAGGCATCCTGAGCATCTAAAAGAGCATTCAAACTGGGTGCTGAATAGAATGAGACGCGTCGCCAATGACCACCTGTGTGATGAGCCAACCAGCCCCATCCGGTCACCAACCCCTCTTCCTTCATTTGATTGTAGACAGGTGCGTCATGCTCTTTAACAATCTCATCTGCCTTAGATTGTTTATCCAATTTGCAATGGTGATACGTGGCATAGACAAAGCTTTCCGGCTCCATCATTGCTTCTTCCTGAGCCACTACCTGTGGTGTCGTCATGGCCAGGGTCAAAGCCGTGCCGAGACATAGTTTCTTGAAGTTCATGGTACTCCCCCCTCACTGAACATGTTAAGCGCGAAAGCTTAACATGTTTCACAACCATAAAGATGCAAGTCCGCTAACCATTTGTAGCTTATGGTTAATTTATTTAAATTATTGTAATTTCATGAGAAAATCGCTTTAAAGACTCGCATTTTCTGCATATTCCAATACTACTTCAAAGTTTTCACAACTCATGATATGAAGTGCATTGTTTTGCACAATCAAATTGGCGGTAAATAAGAGAGTCAGGGGGCCTTTTGGATAATGAGACGCCACATAGCGGTCAAAATATGGACCGTAAAATCACACGTCGTTATCCAAAATGGATTGGGCCGGTGCTTTTTGTTGCTCTCCTCTCCAGTCTCTTTGTTGCCGCTCTCTTTATATGGTTTCCAAGTGCGGGCCAAAGCCTTCGCGTCAGCGGCCAACAATTGTCTATAGCGACTGTCCAACAAGGCAATTTTGAAGATTATATTCCTATCCGCGCACGGGTCACACCTGCCCGCACTGTCTTTCTCGACAGTATCGAGGGTGGTCGGGTTGAAGAGATATTGGTTGAGGATGGTGTCTTTTTAAAAGCCGGAGACCTCATTCTTCGTCTCTCCAATGCAGCCTTACAACTCGATGCGATTTCCCGCGAAGCTCAGGTGACGGAACAAGTCAATAATGCTCAAACCTTGGAACTTCAGCTTGAGCAAAACCGCATTAGAAACAAACGCGATGTGGCAGAAGCTGAATATCAAGTCAAACGCCTATCCCGCACCGCCAAACGCCAGCGTGCATTGATTGAGAGAGGCCATATCTCGCAGGAAGATTTTGAAGCAACGGAAGATGAGCTGGATTATTGGACTAAGCTCTTAAACATTCGTAAAGAAGCGCAAGTGAGTGATGCGCGCCTTCAACAGGCGCAACTCAAACAAATCCAATCCAGCGTTGCGCAGCTTCAAACCAACCTCGCCATTGCCCGATCCAATTTGGATAAATTAAACGTCCGCGCCCCCATTAGCGGTCAATTAACCGCTTTTGACTTAGAAGTCGGACAATCCATTGCTCAGGGCGAACGTGTTGGGCGGATTGACGACCCTGATAGTTTTAAACTGGTGGCTCAAATCGATGAGTTTTACCTCAACCGGATTAGCGTTGGTCAATTCGCCACCACAGAATTCGACGATCGGCATTATGAAATGCAGGTCACGAAAATTTACCCGCAGGTTCGCAACAGCCAATTTGAAGTGGACCTGATTTTCACCAAAGACACGCCGGATGTTTTAAGGCGTGGCCAAAATCTACAAAGCCAGTTGAGCTTAAGTGACCCAAGCCCCGCCCTGCTGATCCCCTTGGGGAGTTTTTATCAGGCCAGTGGCGGGCGATTTGTATTTGTTGTGGACGAACAAGAGCAGACGGCAACCCGCCGTGATGTACGCCTTGGGCGAAGAAACACGCGTTTTGTTGAAGTGCTGGAAGGCTTAAGCGCAGGGGAGCGCGTCATCACCTCCAGCTATGACAATTATAGAAATATGACCCGGCTTGAATTTGACAGCTAAGCCGCGGCTTGAGGGGATATCATCATGATTGAATTAAAAGGCCTTTCGAAAATCTATCGCACTGAGGACGTTGAAACGACTGCGCTCAATGACGTCAGTCTACACATAGACAAGGGTGAGTTTCTGGCCGTCATGGGACCATCAGGCTGCGGCAAGTCCACCTTACTTAATATTCTTGGTCTTTTGGACAAGCCAAGTGCGGGGCAATATATATTCAACGGGGAAGTTTTGACGGGTCTGAGCGAAAATAGCCGGGCCAAAGTCCGCAAGGAAAATATTGGCTTTATATTTCAAAGCTTCAATCTGATTGATGAGTTAAATGTGCGGGAGAATATCGAACTCGCACTCCTCTATCACAGCGACATTTCCAAAAAAGAACGCCGCCAGCGTGTGGATGCGGTCATGGAAAAAATGGGTATTTCTCATCGCGCCAGCCATATGCCGTCCCAACTCTCCGGCGGGCAGCAACAACGTGTAGCTGTCGCTCGTGCCGTCGTTGCAAGACCTAAGCTCATTCTGGCTGACGAACCAACAGGTAATTTAGATAGCGCCCATGGGCAGGAAGTCATGCAGATGTTGCAGGACTTAAATGTCGAAGGCACCACCATTGTCATGGTAACTCACAGCCAAAGTCATGCCGATCAGGCCAAGCGGGTCATTTCCCTGCTTGATGGGGCCCTCACCACCAGCGTTGCAAAAGCTGCCTGATTGGGAAAAGCCATGATTTATAATTATTTGAAAACAGCCCTGCGCTTGATTGCGCATCATAAATTATACGCGCTTATCACCATTCTCAGCCTGGCAATAGGTTTAAGCGCTGTCATGCTCATCAAGCTTTATCTGGATTATGAAAACAGCTTTGATAACCATTGGCCGGATAAGGAACGCATCTTTCGCGCACACACACATTTCACTACCCCCGGGGTTGACCCGCTTTATGATGCCTGGACACCCTATCGTTTGAAGTTCCTGTTGGAAGATGAATTTCCTCAAATTGAAGCCGCCGGACTGGGCGAGGCAGGAGTTGGTACAGTACGCAAAGATGGCCAAAGCTTCACGCAACCGATATTGGTGGCTGGAGATGGCATGTTTGATGTTTTTACTTTTGAAAGCATTGATGGGCACAGGCTTGCGGCTCTACCTGACGTGAACTCGCTTTACCTCTCCAAATCGGCAGCACGCAAATATTTCGGCGATGAAGATCCGGTCGGTAAAATTCTTGAATTCGATACAGGCTTCACCAACGCTTTTGGAAATTTCGTTGTGCGTGGCGTGTTCAAGGATTTTCCCTCCAATAGCCACCTTCAAGTGGAAATGGTCCGGCGTTTCAATACTGCCCTCGTTGACCCGGCAAATACAAGTTGGAGTCGTTTCACCAATTTTACTTATTTCAAAATTCATGATGGCGCGACGATTGAGGAGGTTGAGGCACGGCTTGCGGATGTGAAGAAGAAATTATTCAAACCTATTACCAATTCAAGCGGACGCGTCATCGATTTGGAACGCGATTTGAACTTTCTCTTCTTCAATGTGCAGGACCTTCATTTTGATACGGCAAGGGGTGATATTTCAGGCCCGCTTACCCCGCCCAAAGGGGATGCGGCCACCGCTAAAGCACTGCAATTCGTCGCCATTATTATTTTGGTTATTGCCGCCATCAATTTCGTCAATCTGACCACATCGCGTGCCAGTCTGCGTGCAAGAGAAGTTGCCTTACGTAAAACCCTGGGCGGGCGACGGGGTCAAATCATAGCGCAATTCCTGTTTGAAGCGGTTTTGCTTGCAGCCATTGCCGGCGCTGTTGCGGTTTTGGCTGTCAAAATCGCAATGCCTTTTTATGCCGATGCTTTGGGCAGGCCTTTGGAATTCAATGTCTTTGGACCTGGGGATGCGTGGGCCTTTATTCTTGCCCTGATTTTGGGTCTGGGCGTTTTAGGCGGTTTATATCCAGCCTTTTACTTATCCCGCTTTGATCCTGCTGACGTCTTGCGGGCGAATAAATCTTCTTCAGGACGCTTAAGTCTTGATTTGCGCCGCATATTGGTTATCGCCCAATTTGCAGCCTCCGTTGCTCTATTGGTCTCAACCTATTTCATCTATGCCCAAACGGAATTCGCCCGATCCTTTAAACGCGGTTATGATTTAGATAATCAGCTTATTTTAAGAGATATCGGTCGTTTCCATAATCCAGGGCGTGTTGAGAAATCAAAGCGCGCACGCGCACGTATCGCTGAGGTTCCTGGCGTCGAAAGCGCCACATTAAGCCAGGCTATGCCCGCTGATGATTTGCTGCGTTTCAGTCGTTACCATAGGCCAGGCATTGCCGAGGATGTTGCTTTGGAAAGGGCGCTTGTCGACCCGTATTTTGACGATGTTTTTGGCCTCAACCTCATTGCTGGGCGCTTCTTTGAGGAGAATTCAGAGCGAGACGAGTACCACGGAATTAAATCCTTGGAAAAGGGCTATAGCGTTGTCATCAATGCAAAAGCCTTGGACCCCTTGGGCTTTGCCAGCGCAGAAGAAGCGGTGGGACAAGTCATGAAAGGCTTAGTCTATAACCCCGAAAAAGATAAGCGCGTGCCCATTGATGCCACTGTTATTGGCGTAGTGGGTGACGTACAATATGGCTCCATTCGTGCCGGGGTTGGGCCAACTGCTTATGAATATCAGCCCGAACAGCTATATAAATATAACATAGCTGTACGTTTCACCAACACGCCGAGGCCCGCTGACTATGAGCGGGTGAAAGCGGCCTGGGATGAAGTCGCACCTGATTTCCCTTTTGATGCCGTTTATATCAATGATGAGCTGGCCGCTCATTATAAGGTGGATGTGCAACGTGGGCGCATGTTTGCCGCATTCAGTGTGCTGACGGCTGTCATCGGTCTTATCGGACTATTTGGCCTGTCCTTCTTCACCATTGAACAGCGGCGCAAGGAAATTGCCATGCGTCGAGTGTTAGGAGGAAGCATAGCAGATATCACTAATTTGATGAGTTGGCAGTTTGGTAAATTGGTCGTCATCGCCAATGTGATTGGCTGGCCGCTTGCCTATTTTATCTCAAAGGATTGGATCGCCGGTTTCGTCGAACAGATTAGCCTAAGCCCTCTGCCATTCATAGCCGTCGGGCTTTTAACCTTAGGCCTGGCCTGGGTCTGCGTTGGGGCGATTGCATTGCGCGCTATCAAAAATGCACCGATTGAAGCCCTGCGCAGTGAATAAAGAATGAGAGATTGAAAAACACCCGCTAATAATGAAAGCTTTGGGACTTGGTTCAGCAAAAAAAGGCCCTCCACATGTCCCAAAGCCCTTGGCGTATTCTTATTCAAAAAGATATCATCACCAATGCCACATTGGATGAGAGCATCGCCCACCCGGACTTAAGCGATGGGCAGATTGAAGTTGAGGTAAAGTCCTTTGCGCTGACCACCAATAATGTGACTTATGCCGTTGTCGGTGGCCCTTTTCGCTATTGGGAATTTTATCCAACGGGCGATGATACCCTTGGCATTCTGCCCATTTGGGGCTTTGGTGAGGTCACAGCTTCAAAATGCGCAGATATGCCGGTCGGTGAACTGCTTTACGGCTTTTTCCCCATGGCCTCTCATGCGGTGTTGGAACCCGGCAAGATTTCGCCCAATAGCATTGTTGACCAAAGTCCGCATCGCAAAGATCTGTCCCTTGCCTATAACCAATATCAACGCGTACGCGATGTGGATGAGGGCGAAAAAGATTTTTGGCCGATTTATAAACCCCTGCTCACCACCGGTTATTTGATTGCTGATCAGTTTGAAGATGATGGCTTTTATGATGCCGGCACGGTGCTGATAGCCAGCGCCTCAAGTAAGACAGCCATTGGCACCGCCTTCAGCTTTCATCAGCTAGACCGGCGGCCCAAATTAATTGGCCTAACATCGCCAGGCAATCTGGATTTCGTAAAATCCACAGGCCTTTATGATGAAGTCTGTCTATATGATGATGTGGAAAGCCTATCAAAAGACAAACCGGTCGCCTTTGTTGACATGGCGGGCAACAAAGCGCTGGTAAATCGCATTCATAAGCATTTCGATGACAAGCTGCATTTCAGCCTCCTTGTCGGCGTATCCCATTGGACAGCGGCGCAAGGTGACACCCCCAAAAACGGCCCGCGGATTACGCCTTTCTTTGCACCGGGACGGATTGATAAGCGCCTGAAGGACTGGGGGCCTGAGGAGCTAGCGCGCAAACGGGAAAGCATCTGGTCAGCCTTTGTCGAAACGGCCAAATCCTTGACCCGCATTGAACATCATGAAGGCCCTAAAGAAGCTTTACGCATCTATAAAGAAATGGCCGACGGTAAAGTAAACCCGCAGGTCGGATTGGTTTTGGATGTCTGATTTAAAGAGTCTTGAATTTTTAACTTGCATTCACAGATGAATCTCCGTACACGCGATTTTATCGACGCTAAAGCGCGCTACGACGAGTCCATAGGCTTTGTTTTTTAAAGCACTGGGAAATCTGTCAGTACGAGCCGCCGGTAACGTCTTGGTTTTTAGCTCTGTCCCTTAAATGGGGGCTGAAAATTGAGGAGTTAAAGGTATGGCTCAGCGCCTGGACCCTTTCCTAAGAATTGACCCCAACCCATGCTATCGTGGGTGGTGGGTATTTCTGTCTTCAAAACATCAGGATTATTTAGCAACCGTCGCTGAAAACATAAGTGCGATGCGGGCTTAATGCCCGCCGATTCCCTTGTGTTTCTGGGCATTTAGCCCAGGTGGTTTTGCGATAATTTTGAGTTTTGACACATGCAACACGCTTTCACTGTGGTGCCCTTACAAAATGATTGGCACCAAGGCGAAGTCCACCGATCCTACTTCGGTGTAGATGTCCATGACAGTCTGCAAAGTTTTTTGGCGGGCTATGATGGGGATGAGTTCGTTTATGTGCTGTATCCCAATGTCATGCGTCGGGCAGCGCGGACCTTTTTGGATGGTCTGCGCGCGAAAACCATGTATGCGGTGAAAGCCAATGCGCATAACGCTGTGATTGCCACGCTATTTGATGAGGGTGTGCGCACCTTTGAACTCGCAAGCATCAAGGAAATCGAGCTGGTTCGTGAGCATGCGCCAGGTGCTGAAATGTACCTCATGCATCCGGTCAAATCCCGCCGCCTGATCCGTCATGCCTATGCGGCTGGCATCCGTCATTTTGCTTTGGATTGTGCGGAAGAGCTGAACAAAATTTTAGATGAAACTGGCAATGCCGAGGATCTGCATCTCCACATTCGCTTGAGCCTGCCGAAAGGCGGCGCGGCCATGCCTTTGCTTGGCAAATTCGGTGCGGATTTTGAGACAGCCATTGCTCTGCTTCGTCGCCTGGACATTGTGGCTGACAAAAAAGGCCTGTGCTTCCATGTCGGTTCCCAATGCATGGACCCGCAGGATTATGCCCGTGCTATAGAATATGTGCGCCAATTGGTTGATGCTTCTGGCGTGGAAATTGACAGCCTGGATATCGGCGGCGGTTTTCCCGTGGCCTATCCCGATATGCCCATTCGCCCCATGCAGGATTATTTCGACGCTATTCATCAGGCGCTGGATACGCATGGCTTTAGCACTATCGAAGTCATGGCCGAACCCGGCCGTTCGCTCTGTGCGGAAGGCGGGTCAACCGTAACCCGTGTTGAATTGCGCAAAGGTCAGGATCTGTATTTGAATGACGGCACCTATGGTTCGCTTTTTGATGCCGGTATGTGCGCCTGGAAATATCCCACCCGTCTTGTTAAACAAGGCGCTGAAACAGAAACTGAGGAATTGGCAGAATTTCGCTTCTTCGGCCCGACCTGTGACAGCCTGGACACGATGAATGGTCCCTTTGCACTGCCCAATACTGTGGCAGAAGGTGATTGGATTGAAGTCCAGCATTTAGGCGCTTATGGCCAGGCCATTGCAGGCGACTTCAATGGCTTTTCCTCAAATAAAATGATTGCAATCTTATAATAAAGGGGCGTGTCTCATGACCTCCAACACCAAAGCGCAACTGCTTTCCAAGCCAGTTGAACATATCGACATTACCAAAATCGATGCCCGCCCGATTATCGAGGCCATGGGCAAAATGTCCTTCTCCAGCCGTGATTTGGCGCGCGCCACGGACATTTTCAAAACAGCCGTGAGCGACCCCAATTGCTCCGTCATTTTGACGTTGGCCGGTTCCACTTCGGCGGGCGGCTGCATGGATGTCTATCGTGATTTGGTGCGTTATGGCATGGTGGACGCCATTGTCTCCACCGGTGCCAGCATTGTCGACATGGACTTTTTTGAAGCCTTGGGTTTCAAACATTATCAAGCGGATTCCCAGGTCGATGATAATGAGCTGCGCGGCCTGTATATCGACCGCATCTATGACACTTATATCGATGAAGAAGAGCTGCAAAACTGCGACCACACCATCAAAGAAATCGCAGATGGTCTGGAACGCCGCCCTTATTCCTCCCGCGAGTTCATCTGGGAAATGGGCAAATGGCTGAAAACCAATGCGAAGAAAAAAGACAGCCTGATTGAGACCTGTTACGACCACAATGTGCCGATTTTCGTACCGGCTTTCTCAGACTGTTCCGCAGGTTTTGGCCTGGTGAAACACCAGGTGGAAAACCCCGGCAATTATATGAGCATTGATAGCGTTGCAGACTTCCGTGAGCTGACCGACATTAAAATCAAAGCAGGTTCCACAGGCCTGTTGATGATTGGCGGCGGCGTGCCGAAGAACTTTGTTCAAGACACGGTTGTCTGCGCGGAAATCCTCGGTGTGGAAGCGGAAATGCATAAATATGCGGTGCAAATCACGGTCGCTGATGTACGCGATGGCGCGTGCTCTTCCTCCACGCTGAAAGAGGCGGCAAGCTGGGGCAAGGTGCAGACCACTTTGGAACAGATGGTCTTTGCTGAGGCCTCTTCTATTGTGCCTTTGCTGGCGTCTGACGCTTATCATTCCGGCGTGTGGAAAGACCGTCCACGCCGTGAATTCGCTAAATTATTCACAGGGGAATAAAAATGCCTGCACCACTCCCCTTAATGCCAGCGGCAGAAGGCTTTCTGGCATTGGAAGATGATTTGGCTGTCAGCTATGACGACGCCAAAGCCGTCATCATTCCATTCGGCTTGGAAGCGTCGGTATCTTATGGCGGCGGGACGGCAGACGGCCCCGCAGCCATGATTGCCGCCAGCCATGAGGTGGAGTTGTTCGACGAAGAACTCTGGTGCGAACCCGTTGAGAAATATGGCGTGGTGACGTTGCAGGAGCCCGACATTGACGCGAGCGATTTAGCGAAAGCGCTGGAGCAATTAGAAGCGCTCACCACCGCCGTATTGGAAGACGGGAAATTCCCGCTGGTCTTTGGCGGGGAGCACAGCATCACCCCCGGCGCCATTCGGCCTTTCCTTAAAAAATATGAGGATCTCATCATCCTCCATTTCGATGCCCATGCGGATTTGCGTGATGGCTATGAAGGGGAGCATTTCTCCCACGCCTCCGCCATCCGCCGGGTGCTGGATCACCCGAGCGTGCCCATCGTGTCCTGCGGTATCCGGAATATTTCCAAGGGCGAAATCCCATTCCTGGAAGCGAATAAACACCGCATCACCATCTATTGGGGCAAGGACCGGGAAGACTGGAATATCGAAGAGATTATCGCCCCCTTCAAAGGCCGGAACATCTATCTAACCTTCGACCTGGACGGCTTCGATAGTTCCTTGATGCCCTCCACCGGCACGCCAGAGCCCGGCGGCGTGTTTTGGAGCGATGCAGTGAAAATCATCAAACGCGCAAGCGAAGTGGGAACGATTGTGGGCGCAGACATCAACGAACTCGCCCCGATTGAAAGCCTCCACGGCCCGGATTTCCTGGCGGCCAAGCTTGGCTATAAGATTTTGAATTATGCGCTGGGCCAATGATTAATTTTCGCGCTGTCACGCCTGCTGACCTGAAAAGCATTTGTCGGCATCGGCATTTGATGTTTGAAGAATCCGGCAAGTCCGCAGACGTGCTTGCCGAAGCCGCTCAACCTTTTGAGACATGGTTGAACGCGCGGTTGGAAAGCGGAGCCTATTTCGGCTTTATCGCAGAAGACGAGGGCGCGCCGGTGGCGGGCATTGGCCTGATGGCCCTAGACTGGCCACCACACCCGCTCCACCCTCAAGATGGTCGTCGTGGCTATATCCTTAATCTCTATGTTGAGAAATCCCACCGCGGCCGGGGACTGGCCAAAAGCCTGATGGATAAAGCAGACGCCGAGTTTAAAGCGCGCGGCATCCAATACGCCATCCTCCACCCAACAGAGATGGCCAAGCCGATTTATGAAAAGCTTGGCTGGCAAACGTCCGGGGAAATGGTGAAGCTCTATTGATTAGTTTTCGGCAAATCGATCCCGCGGATTTTGAGAGGGTCTTTGACATCTGGCATCGCTCTGTCCTGGCGACACATGATTTTCTAAGCGATGAAGACCGCGCAGAAATCGCAACTCAGGTCAAAGACCTCTATATCCCCAACGCCCCCCTGATCTTAGCCGTGCGCGACGATGTTATTTTGGGCTTCATGGGTATGACGGATAACCATATCGACGCCCTGTTCATCGACCCGGATTACCTCGGCCAAGGCATCGGCAAAGCCTTCATCCAACACGCCCGCACCATCACCAAAGGCCCGCTCAGCGTGGATGTGAATGAACAAAACGAAGATGCCCAC
>JASFRS010000069.1:0-13182 GCA_050114795.1 Sphingomonadales bacterium | reverse complement strand
GCCCCGTCCAAAGTTACGGATTCGCCTGCATTCAGGTTGAATACGCGGCCATCGGATAGAGTAATGACAGTGCCATCTTCTTTAGCTAAGAATTTCAGCACATCACCGGGACCGGCTTGCTCCGTTGGTAACACGACAAATTGCGTGCCAAATTCATCCGTTGTTGGCATTTGCTCGATTAAGTGATCGCAAAACGCAGTGGTGGATGGGACGTTGCCGCAATAATGGCCACCAAATACGCCGATATCATTATTTGATGTGATCGTTGTGCCTGTTAGGTCCGCACCTCCAACAGCGCGTAACTCAAAGGCTTCATACTCATTCAAATTGATATCGAAAGGTACGCCCGCCAATTGACCTGTTGTTAAATTCGCAGATGGTGTGACGGTTACAACCGTCGCATCTGCACTGGAAACAACAGACAATTGAGAGCCGCTGGTGACGAGGTCACTGGTGCCTGCCATTATCAAATAATCCGTTCCCAAGCTTTCAGTTGGGAATAAATTGGTAATGTCATTAGAGGCAACAGGCTCATTGGCATCCATCAAATAAGCTGAAATCGGATCGGATGAGGTGATTGAAAAGCCTCCATTATCCGCGGTGCCCAAACTGCCGATGCGAAATCCATCAGTGATCGTCACGATAGCTGTTCCGCCACCGGGAATGTTTACCATTTGTAAGAAGCTGCCATCCGAATTGGTGATGGTTGCCGTCGTGTTTGTTTCACTCGTTAGAAAAATGTCGATATCAGAGGAGACCAAATTGTCAGGTAGCGCAAATAAAATTTCCCCTGCTTGCGCTGTCCCAAGGCCCCCCAAAAACGCCCCGATACTGAAAATAGCACCGATGACGCTGCTTTTATTGAATTTGCAGGTCATGATACAGTCCTCCACTCTCAGCAATTTTATGCTGATGAGTGGTTAGGGCTGCAATTATTGTGCCATCTCTATTATTGTTGTTTAATAATAGTTTATAGTTATTTTAGCTGCAAAAAAATTTTATTTTGTCAGATATACCGACAGTCTATTTTATTAGGAAATTTTTGGCCTTTTCTTCCAAATATCTAATTCTTTTTCTATTGCCGCACCTATTGCCAGAAGGCGCCCTTCGTCAAATAAATGCCCAGTTAGAGACCCGGAGCGTGGAACGAGGTGCGTTTCTGTACCTGCCTTAATCTCTGATTTGGGGACATAAGAACCAAAGAGCGTGCGCGTTGGTTGCTCAATGAAACCTGCTCGCATTGCCAAAGTCGGATAGCCAGTCATATTGCCAATCAACAAAAGATTAGAAGCATAATTGGGATGAATAAGCGCATCGACATCTTTCATGACATCAGCAAAGGCCTTCATAACCTCGCGGCGTAGGCGTTGGGCCTGCACATAAGAAACGGCAGGAAAATAATGGGTGGTGCGAAATGTATTTGGCCAAGCAAAATCATCCTGCCATTTTAAGTCGTCATCTTTGTTGCTGAGTGTTAATTGTTCAAAAGCAGCAGCGCTTTCAATTGTGACTATATTTCCAAGCTCGCCATAGGGCAGGTCTGGCAACTCGACTTCAACAAGTTCGAGGCCAGCTCTTTTGGCAGCTTCCAGCATGTCACGATCAGTATCGGCGGCCTGATCGCCTTCGAACCATTTTGGGTCATAGCCCAGTTTCATACCTGCAGCTTTAAGTTGGATGTCATAGGTAAATGGGATGTCAATTGACCCCTCATCTTCAACGTCAGCGCCGTTGATGGCAGCCAGAACCAAGGCATTGTCCCAAACTGTGCGGCAAATGGGCCCGATTTTGTCAAGGGACCAACACAGGGCCATCGCGCCCGTTCTGGAAACGCGACCAAATGTCGGTCGTAAACCTGTAACGCCATTGCGGTTGCAGGGGCTTACAATTGACCCAAGTGTTTCCGTGCCTATTGCAAAAGAGGCAAGCCCTGCACCCACGGCTGACGCGGATCCGGCTGAAGAGCCCGACGACCCTTCTTCCAAATTCCAAGGATTACGGGTTTTTCCACCGAACCAAATATCCCCATAAGCGAGAGCACCACATGTGGTTTTGCCAAGTAGAACGGCACCAGCCTCTTCCAGCCGCTTCACGATAAAAGCATCATCTTTTGCGACGCGGTTTTTATACGGTTCTGCGCCCCAGGTGGTTTTGATGTCTTTGGTATCCACAAGGTCTTTTAAGCCATAGGGGATGCCGTGAAGTGGGCTACGGGTGCGTCCAAAGCGCAGTTCCTTGTCCGCGGCATCTGCCTGTTTGCGTGCAAGCTCTGCGGTGACCGTCACAAAGCATTGCAGGTCGTCCCCAAAGCGCTCGATCCGGTCCAAATAGATTTCCGTGAGCTCTCTGGATGTTATATCCCCTTCGCGAAGCCAACGAGCTTGCCAGGTCACTGGGGCGAAGGCGATATCTTCAGCATTATTTGGCATTTTTGGCACGTTACGGCTCAAGGTCGTGCCTTGAACCTGCTGTCGCAGCTTTTGGCTCTTTAATCGGGGGTCAAATATTTCTGCCGGAGCAAGGGCATTCTCCGGGGCATATGCGCGCAACCGGCGAATGCTTTCAATTTGGTCATCGATGATGTTGAGGGCTTGTGCCTGCTCCGCTTCAGAAAAATTTAGACCTAGAACTGAACTACAGCTTTCTAATGCAGATTTATCAATAAGCTCCGAAGCCTTGCTGCTTGATAGGCCTGCAAATCCAACAGCGCCGAGGCCCATGGCTTTCATCATTGCGCGGCGGTTAAATCCCGTCATTCTTTCTCTCCCAGGCATTTGTTGTGTTGAGATTATTGGTTGGAAAGCAATTTTGCAGCTTTTGGTGCGAAATAAGTCAAAACTCCGTCACACCCGGCGCGTTTGAAAGCAAGCAACGATTCCAGCATGGCAGCGTCATGGTCCAGCCAGCCCTTTTCAACCGCAGCCATAATCATCGCATATTCGCCAGATACCTGATAAGCGAATGTGGGCATATGAAAGGCCTGTTTGACGCGATGTGCGATATCCAGATAGGGCAGACCCGGTTTCACCATGACCATGTCAGCACCTTCATTGATATCAAGCGCGACTTCGCGTAGCGCTTCATCCCCATTTGCCGGGTCCATTTGATAAGTGCGTTTGTCGCCTTTTAAATGGCCGCCGGATCCCACAGCATCACGAAACGGACCGTAAAAAGCAGAAGCATATTTAGCCGCATATGCCATGATCTGCACATTTTGAAATCCTTCCGCGTCCAGGGCTTTGCGGATCGTGCCAATGCGCCCGTCCATCATATCAGATGGTGCAATGATATCGGCTCCTGCGCGCGCCTGGTTCAGCGCTTGTTTGACCAGAACGTCCACGGATTCGTCGTTTAGGATTTCACCCTTTTCGTTAATCAGGCCGTCATGACCATGGCTCGTATAAGGGTCAAGCGCGACATCGGTTAGAACGCCGATATCTGGAACGGCTGCTTTAATGGCATATGTTGCCTGACACATAAGGTTGTTAGGGTTATATGCTTCTTCTCCTTGATCACTGCGTTTGTCCGTGGGTGTGTTGGGGAATAAAGCAATACAGGTGATGCCATCCGCCCGGGCTTGTTTTGCCGTCTTTACAGCTAAATCCACGCTCATCCTTTCAACGCCGGGCATGGATGTCACTGCTTCAGTCTTGTTCTCACCTTCGATTATAAAAATCGGCCAGATGAGATCAGAAGGATGTAAGCGATGCTCCGCCACGAGGTCGCGCGACCAGCCTTGCATGCGATTTCTGCGCATGCGTGTATTTGGAAAGGACGGATTAGATGCAGTCATTTGGAAGTCCGTTTCAAATTTATTAGAATATCATTAGGGCCTACACGACATCGGTTTTAATTCCTTTATCGGATCGAGAAAAGGAATAATCGGTGTGCATGAAATCTACGGGATCAACTTGGTTAGAAAACGCAGTTGATTTTGGAAGATGATTTCGCAAATTTCCATATAGAAGTCGAAAATATATCAAAGCTGCTTTTGTGTGGGACTAATGCTGGTCTAAGCGATTTTCCTTGTCTAACTTAGTTATATAATTTTTCCTGGTCTAAAGAAAAAGGATAAGGCCCATGGATATGCACGGTCATTTTATTGGCGGTCAGCGCGTTGAGGGACAAAGTGGTCGTTTTGGCGATATATTCAATCCTTCTAAAGGTGAAGTTGCTGCAAAAGTCGCTTTGGCATCAAAGGCTGAGGTTGAGCAGGCGATTGCGAATGCAGAAGCTGCATTTCAAGACTGGTCGCGGACCAGTGTCGTCAAACGCTCCCGCGTGATGTTTAAATTTCTCGAACTGGTGACGGCTGAGAGAGATAAGCTCGCGGAATTGCTAGCAAATGAGCATGGTAAAGTCCTTGATGACGCCCGGGGTGACGTGCAACGTGGATTAGAAGTTATTGAATTCGCTTGTGGAATTCCGCACGCTATGAAAGGCGAATTCTCTGATAATGTTTCCACTGGCATTGACATGTACAGCATGCGTAAGCCTTTAGGCGTATGTGCTGGTATCACACCTTTTAATTTCCCGGCGATGGTGCCGATGTGGATGTTCGGTGTGGCAATCGCCTGCGGTAATACCTTTATCTTAAAGCCATCAGAGAAAGATCCGGCAGTGCCCATGCGCCTTGCCGAATTAATGATTGAAGCCGGTGCGCCTGAGGGTGTTTTAAATGTTGTCAATGGTGACAAAGAAGCTGTTGATACGATCTTGACAGATCCGAGGGTGAAAGCCGTTTCTTTTGTTGGTTCCACACCTATTGCCCAATATGTTTATTCAACTGGTACGGCGCATGGAAAACGCGTTCAAGCCATGGGCGGTGCGAAAAATCACATGATCATCCTCCCGGATGCAGATTTGGATCAGGTAACGGATGCCTTGATCGGCTCTGCTTATGGCTCAGCTGGCGAACGCTGTATGGCGATTTCAGTCGCCGTACCTGTGGGTGATGCTGTTGCGGATGAAATTATCCGCCGCTTGAAGCCGCGTGTGGAAGAATTGAAAATCGGACCATCTTTGGCTGAGGGCATGGAAATGGGGCCTCTGGTTACGGCTGATCATCATGCCAAGGTTAAAAGTTATATAGATTTGGGCGTTGAAGAAGGTGCGGACCTGGTCGTTGATGGCCGTGGTTATAACTGCACCACACAAGGCTATGAAAACGGCTATTATATGGGTGGCTCTCTCTTTGATAAGGTTCAACCTCATCACCGGGCTTATCAGGAAGAAATCTTTGGTCCCGTGCTGCAGGTCGTTCGCGCTCAAAATTTTGAAGAAGCCGCTGCGCTACCGACCAAACACCGCTATGGCAATGGCACTTCAATCTTTACTCGGGACGGTGATGCCGCCCGCGCTTATGCGGATCGCGTCGAAGTTGGTATGGTTGGCGTTAATGTGCCTATTCCGGTACCTTTGGCGTTCCACACTTTTGGTGGCTGGAAGGATTCTGCCTTTGGTGACATCAACCAACATGGCATGGCGGGCGTGCATTTCTTCACAAAAGTGAAGACGGTGACATCACGCTGGCCAACGGGCATTCGCGCTGGCGCGGATTTTAAAATCCCAACACTGGCCTAAAGATTAAGAGGAAAGGGCGTGGCGAAAATCACGCCCTTTTTTCAAAAGATTGAATTTCCCCTGCTTTTTTGACACACTCCCTCAATCAGATCGGCTCTGCCTTTCGCGTTGTAGCCACAAGTGTTTTCAAGTTCATGTTGCTTTTGCGTAATCCTGACCGGCTTTATCCGGTTAAAGGGGCGGGGAAGACGCGTTATCAAAATTGAGCCGTGGATGAGACATTTATTCTGGGGGGAACAAAAATGTCAGACACGCATGAACATAAGCCTGAATCAAATTGGATCAAAAGAGAGCTTACTCATTTTTGGCGTTTAGCTGAAATTGTGACGGCTTATCTTGTGCTGTACAGCCTGTTTGCGGAAGTTGTAAACAAAACGGCTATGGCTTTTGCAGGGGCAGCAACGGCACCATTAGCAGTGTTGGTGGGTATCACAATTCCGCTTCCTGACCCGCTGACGGAGATCATCATTTTCTGCATCATTACCGGTGTGCTCACATATATTGTCTTAAAATATGTGTGTTCCGAACAGTGGGTTCAGGAGCCGGTGAATGTGAAGAAGTGCTGGGAAGAGATCACTTGGTGGAATCCATGGTCCTGGATCAAATCCATTGTCTGCACGGTGGTGGAAGTCCTGAAATGGGTCCTGAAACTCATCTGTGGCTGGGTTGAGGCTTTGGTCATCATTCTGGTTGTCGCTTGTATCGTCATAAGCGCGATCATCATCTTTGGATAAATGAAATGATACAGGTCCGGGCACAAGTCCGGACCTGAACCTTCTTGGGGGAGAGGGTGTATGGATCCCTGTGATGAATTAGAAGCCGATCTCGATCTTGAACAGGAAATCCTGGATGAAACGAAATTTCTCGCAGGTCTGCGCTTGTTTCTTGGGATTATCGGATTTGAATGGCTTTATGACCTGATCAAATATCGGAAATTCGACTGGAAGACTTTTTTGGATGCTCTGGTCCTAGGGGATATCGCTTTCCTTTTATATTGGCTGAGGGAGCTTTTAAAAACGCTTGGTCTAAAAGACGCATTGAAAGAGCTTGCAAAGAAGGTTGGCCCCTGGGCTATAGCTATCTGGGCTGTCGCTATATTGGCAAATATCGGCATTTACATCAGCCGTCGGATAACAGCCTCCAATCGATTTGATGAAGCCGTAGCCGTACTCTATCACGCCTATGATAATTGTGAGCGCCGCGATGAAATCTTTCGTGAGCGCGGGCTGCCTATACCGCAATAGGAGACGGAAAATGGGACGTTTGCTAAGATTTTTGGCTTGGGTGGCGCGGTATGGACTAAGACTGGCACGGCGGTTGGCCAAATTATATGATGACCTGGATGCGGCACGAATTAGTTTTGATGTGCTGATGCGTGCTGCAAATCGGGCGAATGATCTTGGGCAGATTGCCAGGGAGAAAAAACTACTTCTCCGGGCTGCAGATGCCGAGGTGAATATGTCAGACTTGTTGCGCCGTATAAGGCGCATCGAAGCTGGCCTTCCTGAAACGCCCTGAGCCATTAAGAAACTGGACCTAAGTATTAAATAGTGCTCTCATGCCGCCTCTAATTTGGGAGGTGGTCATGGCTTTTTTGATTTATGGGGCAACAGGTTATACAGGTAAGCTCGTTGCAAAGCGAGCGAAGGAATTGGGCATGTCGCCCGTGTTGGCAGGGCGTAATGCGGAAAAAGTCAAAGCGGTGGCGGAGCCACTGGGCTTTGAGCATGTTGCATTTGATCTTTCTGACACAGCCGCTTTGGAGCAAGCATTGCGTAGTATGGACGTTGTACTCCATATTGCAGGGCCGTTTTCCGCGACTTCGAAGCCAATGGTTGATGCCTGTTTGAAAACCGGCACGCATTACCTTGATATCACGGGTGAAATAGATGTTTTCGAAGCTTTGGCTGCACGCGATGCGGAGGCTAAGGCTGCAAATGTCATGCTCCTGCCTGGGGTTGGTTTTGATGTCGTACCATCAGATTGCCTGGCCGCGCATTTAAAGAGCCGGATGCCCAATGCAGATGAGCTGGAAATCTTCATTGAATTTTCGGGCCGCCCTTCACGTGGGACAGCGAAAACCGGTGTTGAAAGCATAGCCATTCCTGCACGGGTCAGACGGAATGGTCAAATTACCTCTTTAGGTGCGCCACAATATAAAGATTTTGAGATAGATGGCGCCCCGCAAAAAGGCGTGAGCGTGTCCTGGGGTGATGTTTCAACAGCCTATCACTCCACCCAGATTCCAAATATTACCATTTATTTTGGTGCTTCTAAGGAAATTAAGCAAATGGTCGAAATGCCCAAATTATTGCGGAAAATTTTCGCAACTAAACTGGGCCAGCGCTTCTTGAAGGCGCAAATTGATAAGATGCCTGAAGGCCCCACCGATGAAGAGCGTAAGAACGCGGAAACGCGCCTGCTTGGTATTGTAAAAGATAAACAGGGTAAAGAAGTTAGGGCAGTTCTGACTACGCCTGATGGCTATACATTGACGGCGGAAACATCCTTAGAAATTGTCCGCCGTGTAGAGGCTGGTCATGTGAAACCTGGGTTTCAAACACCTAGCCGTGTGTTTGGACCTGATTTTATAGTCGGCTTTGTGACATGTATGAGACAAGATTTAGCTGTATAGTCAACTGTCACGTTTTTGCCTTAATCCGGCTCAAGTCTCCCCCTCGCAGGATGCTTGGGATATAACTGATGAGGAGATACGTTGTGCAAAAATCAGTAAAAGAATTGGCCTTAGCTACCCTTTGTGGTGTGTTTTTCATTGGTGCAACTGGTGCTGCCGTTGCCCAGGACGTTGAAGCTGAAAAAAAAGCTGAACAGACTATGGAAAAGGCTGAGCACAAGGCAGAAATGATGGAAAAAGCTGAACACGCCAACAAAGAGATGGCGCAAGAAGCTGAAAAAACCGAAAAGAAAATGGAAGAAGAGCCACAAGGTTAAAACTTGTAGTTCCTATAAAACAGTCTTCCATTCCAATAAATGGCCCGGCCTCTGTGTCCGGGCCATTTTCTTTGTTGAAAGCTACCCGCATTTCATCGCATTCTGCGAACAATTGATCGCTGGGCGCTTCTGAGGTGCCGCCCATTGCTCTTTATAAGAGGGAGCTGGGGGAAGAATACAAGGAATATATGGAATGATCTTTCGCAGATTAATGGTTGCCACAGCCGTAGTGGGCTTTGTGGCTCTATCCGCCGTGGGTGCACAGGCATCTGATGTGAACATCGATTATGAGAAATTCATGTTAGACAACGGTCTGCGTGTGATCGTTCATGAAGATCGAAAGGCACCCATTGTTACGGTGTCTGTTTGGTATCATGTTGGCTCGAAGGATGAACCGCAGGGTAAAACAGGTTTTGCCCATTTGTTCGAGCATCTTATGTTCAATGGCACTGAAAATTATGACGGTGAATATTTCGAGCCGTTAGAGCAGGTTGGTGCTACCGCATTAAATGGTACGACTTGGTTTGATAGAACGAATTACTTCCAAAATGTGCCGACCCCGGCTGTAGACCTTGCGCTTTGGTTGGAATCCGATCGTATGGGGCATTTGCTGGGTGCTGTGACCCAAGAGAAACTCGATAACCAGCGTGGTGTTGTGCAAAATGAGAAGCGCCAGGGTGATAATCAGCCCTATGGTATGGTTGAATATCACATGCTGGAAGGCCTGATGCCTGCAGGGCACCCTTATCGTCATTCCACTATCGGTTCTATGAAGGATTTGGATGCAGCCTCGCTTGATGATGTAAAAGAATGGTTCAAGACCTATTATGGCCCAAATAATGCCGTTCTCGTTTTGGCCGGCGATATCAATGCGGAACAAGCCAAGCCTTTGGTTGAAAAATATTTTGGCGATATTCCTGCCGGCCCGCCTTTGGCTAGACAGCAGGCCTGGGTGCCGGAGATGAAAGCTTCAAAAAGAGAGGTGATGGAAGACCGTGTGCCGAATGCGCGCATCTATCGCGTTTGGGCTGTGCCGGGGCGCACTATGCGCGATAATGCAGCGCTTGAAATGGCCGCGGGCGTTCTTGCAGGTGGAAAAAGCTCTATTCTCTATAAAGACTTGGTTTATGAAAAGCAGTTGGCCATAGATGTCTCAGTCGATGTAGAAGACCATCAACTGACAAGCTTTTTCCAGGTCCAGGTTGATGTCGCATCTGATGTAGACCCCGCAGTTGTTGAGGCGCGCCTTGACGAACTCTTGGCGGGTTTCATCAAGAAGGGCCCCAGCAAGGCTGCTTTAAAACGCTCATCCACCGGCTTTAGAGCTGCGCGCATTCGTGGTCTGGAGCAAATTGGTGGGTTTTCCGGTAAAGCAACCGCATTGGCTCAAGGTGAGCTTTATGCAGGCGATCCAGGCTTTTATGCGACTGAACTCGATTGGGTTGATGGCTTCAAGACTAATGATGTGAAGGATGCCGTGCAAACTTGGTTGACGAAGGGGTATTATCAGCTTCTCGTCGTTCCTTTTGCTGATTTTGCCGCTGCGGAGGAGGGGGCAGATCGATCCAAACTGCCTGATGTTAGCGGTACGCCGGATCTGATCTTCCCTGATATCGTCAGTGATAAACTTTCCAATGGCATTGAAATCATATTGGCGGAACGCCATGCCGTTCCTGTCGTGCAGGTTGCCATGCAATTTGATGCTGGGTATGCGGCTGACCAAGGTGGAAAATTAGGTGCAGCAGGTTTGACTATGGCGATGCTGGACGAGGGCACTAAGGGGCGCGACGCCCTTGAAATTAGTGATGAAGCGGAAGCCTTGGGGGCACAAATTTCATCATCTTCTAATCTAGATATGTCGACGGTAAGCTTAAATGCTCTAAAGGATAATCTAGAGCCTTCAATAGAGCTTTATGCGGACATTATTTTGAACCCCGCATTTGATCCAGAGGAAATCGAACGCCTAAGGGCTTTAACTCTGGCGCAGATTGCTCAGGAAAAAGCGCAGCCGGTGGCCATTGCGCTGCGCGAACTGCCGCCATTGCTTTATGGTGCAGACCACCCTTATGGCATTCCTTTTACCGGGTCGGGCACAGAAGAGGCGGTTAAATCGCTTAGTCGCGAAGATCTGGTTTCCTTCCAACAAAGTTGGTTGCGGCCCGACAATGCTAAAATCTTTGTCGTCGGTGATATCACGATGAATGAGATCAAACCGATGTTGGAGCGCGTATTTGGAAAATGGCACGCACCAGATACACCAAAGGGAAGCAAGACATTAAAGGCTGTTGCGCGGCCTGAAAAAGGGCGGGTTTTGATCTACAATCGTCCTGGTTCGCCGCAATCGCTGATTTTAGCAGGCCATGTCGCGCCGTCTTCCGGTGCGGAAAATGTCATCGCTATTGACGCAATGAATGACATCATCGGCGGTCAGTTTACTGCGCGAGTCAATATGAACCTGCGTGAGGATAAGGGCTGGGCCTATGGCGCATTTACATTCATGCAAAGTGCACGGGGGCAGCGGCCTTATATTGTGTATGCTCCGGTGCAGAGTGATCGCACAGGGGATTCCCTTAAAGAGTTGGTGCGCGAACTCAATGATTTTAATGCAGATAGGCCCGCTAGTGATGAAGAAGTGGCGCGTGTTGTGAACAACAGTATTCGCAGTCTTCCTGGTGAGTTTGAAACGTCAGGCGCTGTTATGGGCGCTCTGCTCCAGAATGAGCGCTTTGGGCGGGATATGAGATATCAGTCTGAACTTACGGCTAAATATCGGGCGTTGAATACGGCTCAGGTTCGAGCTGCCGCGCAGGAAGTTGTTCATCCTGAAAGCTTGATTTGGCTGATTGTGGGGGACGCTGAGAAAATCGAAAGCCAGGTCCGTGAGGCTGGTTTTGATGATGTTAAGGTCCTAGAAGTTAATTAGAACGGTCACGGAAGAGAGATGCCGGGTGCCGTACAATGTGATGGCGCCCGGTTTTGCAATAAAATTGCACAAGCAATAACTGAATATTTCAAAATACAGGCAGTTCTTGCTTGAAAATTGTTTTGACTTCAGCCAAAAAGCTGAACCAATGAGCTTAAGGCAGAGCTTTGGACTTTAAGGGTTTGAAATGTTCAACCGGGTAAAGATGATTGAGATTCTTATTGCGCCGTTCCGCGCAACTGCCCTCTTATGCCTTAGCCTAACTCGACTTACCCGCCCCTAGACGCATAGGCAGCCCGATAAAGCGGGAACAAGCGTTTAGGGGGTGAGATAAACATCCATTTCATTTGATCTCTAAAGGGACGAAGTCCATGACCAGTTCAGTTGCCGCAAATCCAAATGACTATGTGCGGATTTTTGACACCACATTACGCGATGGGGAACAATCACCCGGCGCGTCGATGACGCTTAGTGAAAAACTTCGGATTTTAGAGGCCCTAGAGGCTTTAGGTGTTGATATCATTGAGGCTGGTTTTGCGATCGCATCAGATGGTGATTTTCAAGCCGTTCATGAGGTCGCAAAGGCCGCAAAATCTGCAACAATTGCCTCATTGGCGCGTGCATCACGAGCGGATATTGACCGCGCTGCTGAAGCCTTAAAGCCCGCCCTGCGTCCGCGTATTCACACATTTATTGCAACTTCACCGCTTCATATGAAGGTGAAGCTGAAGATGGAACCTGAGCAGGTTTTGGAGCGTATTCAAGACAGTGTCTCCTATGCCCGTAACCTGTGTGATGATGTTGAATGGTCAGCGGAAGACGCAACGCGCTCTGACATGGATTTTCTTGCGCGCTGCGTTGAAACGGCGATTAAAGCCGGGGCAGGGACGATTAATCTGCCAGACACGGTCGGTTATACGACACCCCATGAATATTATAAAATATTTGCTGATTTGCGGCAGCGTGTGCCGGGCGCTGATGCGATCATTTTCTCAAGCCATTGCCATAATGACTTGGGCCTGGCAGTTGCCAATAGTCTGTCAGCGGTTGAAGCAGGTGCCAGGCAGATTGAATGCACGATCAATGGTATTGGTGAGCGTGCCGGTAATGCAGCCATGGAAGAAGTGGTTATGGCCATGCGTGTGCGCCAGGATGCAATGCCTTACCGCAATGGCATTAATACGCAAGAAATCACGCGGGCGTCCAAGCTGGTTTCCACCATCACGGGGTTCTCCGTCCAAAACAACAAAGCTATTGTCGGTGCTAATGCGTTTGCCCATGAAAGCGGAATCCATCAAGATGGCGTTTTGAAGAATGCGCAAACCTATGAAATCATGACGCCTGAATCCGTAGGTTTGCATCGTTCAAGCCTAGTGATGGGCAAACATTCTGGCCGCCATGCCTTTTCCTCTAAATTAAAGGAATTAGGCTATGATCTGGGTGATAATGCGCTGGAAGATGCCTTCCGCCGCTTTAAAGCGCTGGGTGATCGCAAGAAGCAGATATTTGACGATGATATTATTGCACTGGTCGATGATGCTGTGGTGCGTGGTAATGATCGTATCCGTGTAAGAGAGCTTGAAGTTCACGCCGGATCAAAAGGACCACAGCGGGCAAAACTCACCCTTGCCATAGATGGTGTGGAAAAAACTGTTGAAACAACAGGTAATGGACCAGTTGATGCTGTTTTTAATGCCATTCGTGATTTGGTGCCCGAGGTTGAT
>JASFRS010000068.1:0-13426 GCA_050114795.1 Sphingomonadales bacterium | reverse complement strand
TGGAATCGATAAACTAATCAAAAGGTCACGACTGACAACCGGCGGCGATTTTGAATATGTGCAGCGGCCACCAGAAGCACGCCAGCTACAGTTAAAACTTCTTCAAATACCAGACTGGTCTGCAACAGCCCGCCATACATAAGACCAAGACCCAGTGCAGCCATGAGAAGGGACGTCAAGCGACGGTGGCGACGGAACCCAAGGCCTAAGCCAACAATGCTGACGGGCACGGCAACTGCAAATAGAATTTGATGGGCCGCAGCATCCTCAATCAACTGCAGACCAAGAACCGGGGCCAGAAGCAGAGCTACAGGAATAATAAGACAATGCGCAACGCATAAGCCGGATAAGAATACGGCCAATCGGTCTGACATTTCCTGAAGTCGCGTGATAGCGGCCATTGTGTCTTGATCTCCTGAATTTAGCGTATTGTTATAATATAACGCACGCGCTTTCAACTTCAATCCATCTCCCCTTGCGCAATTGTGATCAAAGGCTTAGGGCTTTGATATGAATCACAATCTCTATTGCATGTTTAAAGCCCTGGTCGATCAGCATCTCTCTCCAGCGCTTCAATTAGAAGACGGCCATAAGCTCAGCTATGCGCAACTGGACAAGCTCGCGGCTCAGATGAGCGCGGCCCTTAAAGCCCAAAATGTCAAACCCGGAGATCGGGTTGCCGTTCAAGTCACTAAAACAGCAGAGGCTTTAGCGCTCTATCTCGCTTGTCTCAGATGCGGTGCGATTTACCTGCCTATGAACACGGCTTATACGGCGGATGAGGTGCATTATATTCTTTCAGACGCGGAACCTGCACTGTTCATCCATGACCCAGCCACACATCATGAAGCGCCATGCCCGACGCTTAGCCTGGATGCGACTGGCACCGGAAGTTTGATAGACGCCCTTAGCGTTGCAGACCCGGATATTTTTGATGCAGCCGCCGACGATATCGCGGCCATTCTTTATACCTCAGGCACGACCGGGCGGCCAAAGGGCGCAATGCTCAGTCATGAAAATCTTAGCTCCAATGCTAAAACTTTAAGTGAGACGTGGCATTTCTCAACACAGGACGTACTGCTTCACACACTGCCCATCTTTCATGCCCATGGCTTGTTCGTTGCAGCGAATATCGCCTTTCTCATGGGCATTGAAATGTTGTTCCTTCAGAATTTTGATGCAGAAAAAGTCGTGAAATATTTACCACGGGCCAGCGTTTATATGGGCGTACCAACCCATTATACGCGCCTATTAAAATGCGACGCTTTTACAAAAGACTGCGCACGCCATATGCGGCTCTTTGTATCAGGGTCCGCACCTTTACTGCCTGAGAGTTTTAAAGCCTTTGAAGAACGTACAGGGCATCAAATCCTTGAGCGCTATGGCATGACTGAAACCGTCATGAATTGCTCCAACCCCTATGAAGGCCCGCGCCTTCCAGGGAGCGTTGGCCCTGCCCTGCCCGGCATTGAAGCGCGTTTAGCTGACAAAGATGGCGACGTCGGTGTCTTGCAAGTGCGCGGACCAAATGTGTTCAAAGGCTATTGGCGCAAGCCGGACATCACCAAAGAATCCTTCACAGAAGATGGCTTTTTCATCACCGGCGATTTAGCTCAAATGGATGATGATGGGCGCGTCTGGCTGGTGGGTCGCGCCAAAGACATGATTATTAGCGGAGGCTTTAACGTTTACCCCTTGGAGATTGAAGAACAGCTCAACGCCCAAGCAGGTGTTGATGAAGCCGCGGTTATCGGCGTTCCCCATGATGACTTCGGAGAAGCTGTTATTGCCGTCTATACAGGCTCAGGTGCAAAAGAAGATGTTTTAAAAGAAGCGCTTAGGTCAAGACTTGCAAGCTACAAGCTTCCCAAACGCTTCCTTCATGTCAATGCTTTGCCGCGCAATACGATGGGCAAAGTCGAAAAGGCGAAATTACGCGCCCAATATCATGAGTTATTTCGCGACTGAGGCAGCATCCGACGATAAAAATTGAGAGCATTCTCACCAAGCGCTTTACGGACCTCGTCGGGAGTAAACCCCTCATCCAAAAGCGCCTGTGTTAGGGCCGCATATTCATCAGCTTCATAGGCCGTTTGAATGGCGCCATCCAAATCAGATCCTATGGCGACATAGTCAATACCGACCAAATCCCGCACATAGCGCATGGCCTTTGCCAGATGCGCCGGCGTGTCACCACAGGTCGCCGCATCCCATGCACCCAGCGCAATCAAGCCACCCTTTTCCGCAATACGCCGAATATGATCATCGCTGAGGTTACGATTAGCATTGCACACCCCTTGAACACCGCCATGGCTGTAAATCAAGGGACGCTCTGCAAATTCCAGCACGTCTTCAACAGTGTTCAGGCTTGAATGAGCAATATCGATGATCATGCCTAATTCCTCTGCCCGGCGGACAACCTGGCGTCCGATATCAGTAAGACCATATTTTTCTTCGCCATGCATGGAGCCTGCCACTTCATTATCAAAGAAGTGCGCAAGACCAATCATGCGATATCCGGAATCATAAAGGCGGTCGACATTCGTGACATCCCCTTCAAGGGCATGGGCACCTTCAAGTCCCAGAAAAGCTGCTATTTTCTTCTCACCCCGCGCCCTCGCATCCATGACAGCATTTAATTCATCAACCGTTCCAACAAGAACCAGTTTCCCATCAGACCGGTCCGCAAAATCACGAAGTTTTTCAGCATGATATAAGGCGCGCGCGGATAGGCTCGACCAGGTTTCAATCGGCCACAGCCCTGCAATGGCCAAGGCGGTGATATTGTCGGTATTAGCTGGATTAGAGTCATAATTCTGATTTTTCGGCGTCTTGGTGACAGAGCCAAAAACTTGAATAGCAACATTGCCTGCCAGAAGACGAGGAATATCCGTCATGCCGCGCGCATTATGTTTGAGAAGATTACGCTTCCACAAAAGAGCGTCTGCGTGCGCATCGGCGACAAAGGCACTTTCATGCAGGGCTTTGGCTTCTGCGCTAATGACATAAGGGTCATGCTCTCGCACCGGGTTCATTACATCATCAATTAACAATGGTGCCGCACCGAAAAAACCGATAGCACCAACCACAACGGCGCTACCCAAAGCAACCCAGACTTTCCTCATGGCCAAAAAATCCTTTTACGCTTAACTCTTATTTTAGCTTAGACTCACCCTAAAGCCTGGGCTCCAGGCTGCAAAGCGAAAAGGAGGTCTGCTTCCTTATGACAAAAATTGGTTTAGCACTGGGTGGCGGCGCAGCTTTGGGGTGGGCGCACATCGGCGTTATCCGCACTCTTTATAACGAAAGCATTCCCATCCATGCGGTTGCCGGAACCAGCATTGGTGCCGTTGTCGGCGCAGCCATTGTAGAAGACAAGCTTGACCATCTTGAAGAGCTGGCCCGCAACGTCAAAGTCGCGACGATTTTGCGCTTTCTTGACCCCAGTTTCAAACGCGGTTCCATGTTAGGGGGGCGCACCGTCATGGCAGAACTCCGCCGCCATTTCGGCGCAGCACGTATTGAAGATATGGCCATCCCCTTTTGCGCCGTCGCTGCTGATTTGGTGAGTGGTCAGGAAATCTGGTTAAAGGACGGCCCGATCGTGGACGCTGTACGGTCCTCTATCTCTTTGCCGGGGCTGTTTGCCCCTGTTCATCGAGGTCCATATATCTTGGCGGATGGTGGGCTTATCAATCCTGTACCCGTTAATGCCGCGCGCAGTTTGGGCGTTGATAAGGTTATCGCGGTTAATCTTCAGGCCGATTACCGCGGACGTGCCAAGGCGGCTGGGCTTGAGGCGCACCAGCCTTTGCCGAGGCGCGCCACGATTAACATTACCCGGGCATCCATGGGACTAATGCTGCGCAGTCTCACAGATTATCGCTTTAAAACGTTTCCTGCAGACGTGCTCATTTCCCCTGAAATCGGGCACATTGAAGTCGGTGATTTTACAAAGGCTCATGAGCTTATCGAATGTGGTTGTGCCGCTGTTTACGATAAGCTCAATGAGCTCAAAGCTCTTTGCGCTTAAAGCAAGATCAGGAAGTAACGGACTGCAATTACGCTTAACAACGCAAGCCCCGTCGCATAAGCAGCAAAGCGGTGAACGATATTATTGTAGCTTAGATGTATAAAGCTGTGCACGAAGCGCGCTGCTACAAACCCCCAAGCCAGATAGGCAAAAGTCATATCCGCCATATTGGTCGCGACAATGGTAACCACCATCACGTAAAACACCAAAGGCAGTTCAAGGAGGTTGATATGATGGCGCGTATGTTGCGCTAAATGCCCACTTTCGCCATTGCCTTGATAAACTTGATAATATTTTATCGAAACTTCGCTCGACTTTGTCGCCAAAGTCCGGCGAATACCAAGCCACCAAGTCACCGCCAAAAACCAGATAATCAGCGCTACCATGGCAAGCAGCATTAAACTTGCAGCCTCAGACATAATCTTCTTCCTCCCTCTATATGCTTTTAAGCGCTTTCTTTGGCTTCTTGTGCCTTGCGCCATTTTTCTTTGATTGTATCGCTCGTATCGCGGCTGCCATCCGGCGACCAGCCGGGCGGCATGAACATAAAGCCAAAAATCTCTTTCAAGGATTTTGCTGAAGCCACGTCCTTGAAAATACCCCACCACTCATGAAAAGCGACTTTCAAGGGGTTGAATGTGCCAAGATTTCGCACAATGCCATAACGGCATTTTTCCTGCGGGTCTTCCTCAACAAATGTCCCGAACATACGGTCCCAGATGATGAAAACGCCTGCATAATTTGAATCCAGATATTTCGGATTAGTCGCATGATGCACTCGGTGATGAGACGGCGTATTCATGATGAATTCAAACCAGCGCGGCAAGCGGTCAATGGCTTCTGTATGTATCCAGAATTGTCCCACCAGATTAAGACCCGCGACGAAGACCAGCATTTCCCAAGGGAAACCGATAAGCAACAACGGCAAACGGAAGGCAAAGGCCAAAGAGAAAAACCCTGTCCAGGTCTGCCTTAGCGCTGTGGTAAGATTATAATGTTGGCTGGAATGATGGATGACATGGCTCGCCCAGAACCAGCGCACCCTGTGAGCAAAGCGATGGAACCAATAATAGGCCATATCATCAAGAATGAAAGCGACAACAAAGGCCCACCAAGTCCAGCCGATATCAAATATCCGATATTGATAGACAAAATAGCCCATAGCCGCCACCGGTACGGCAACCAGAATACCGGCAATTGTGCTACCAAACCCCATTAACAATGAGGTCATGGTATCACGTGCTTCAAATCTTGCACGGCCACCATAACGCGCGACCAGCATTTCAATGATAATAAGCAACACAAAGAAGGGCGTTGCGATTTCTACGGGTTTAGGCAAGTCCATAGGGCTTCTCTTCTTCCAACTTTTGCGTCGCGTTGTTTTTATCTAACAGCTCATTCAATATAGCCTGCCACTTACCAATCTGCCCCTCATCATCGAAGTGCAGTTGGACGCTCGGCCAAGTAAAATCTCTGAATTTCAGTTTAAGAGCGAGGTTATCACGCTCCAGCGCTTTAATCTGCCCCGACCCTAATCGGCGAACGACCCAGCCATCCCCCATGCTATGGGCAAGCGCAATATCATCTGGCCTTGCGCCCTGTGCTAAATAATCCTGACCGTCTTTTAAGCTGACGCCTTGGCTTTCATTAAAATCAATCAGGTCCAGTTTAATACGTTCAGATGCAGTCGGCTTTTCCCGTCGCATTGCGCCATGACGACCAAGATAGAAATTCAACGCAATCAATCCAAAGACAGCTAATAAGGATGCAAGTTTGAACAGCATCGCTGTAATTACTCCATTTTTAAGACTATTTTACCACGCATATGACCACTTTGCGACTGGTTCAAAGCCTCAACAGCCTCAACAAACGGCATCACCTTTATGGGAGGCAGGACAAGGCTCTTGTCTGCAATCAGTCGCGCAACAATGCCCAATTGCTGCGCATGGGGTCGGGCATGTGCTAAATGGGCACGAATACCCCTCGCCTCACATATCGCATCCAAGGGTCTTTCATTCAAGGAAATCAACACTCCGTTCTTACGCCCCAGGGCATAGCTGTTTTCAAGAGTTTTCCCGCCAACACTATCCCATATGACATCATAGCCTGCGGGAGCTGCCCGGACCAAATCCTCCCACAATGTATCACTTTCATAATTAAAGGCGCGCGCGGCACCCAGGCCCAACACATGATTTAAATTAGCTTCGCTGGCCGTGGAAATAACCTTTGCCCCGTGTTGAGTGGCAACTTGAACAGCGAAAGTACCGACCCCACCGGCACCACCATGAATTAAGACGGTCTGCCCCGGTGCAACACCTGCCACTTCGAGCAGAGCCTGCCACACAGTCAAGGCGGGGATAGGAATACTGGCACCCTCTTCAAAGCTTAACGCTTCAGGCAGAACCGCCAATTGGTCCGCTTTAAAACAGCCATAGTCCGCATAAGTCCCCACATGCACCACATCGTGACGTACATAACCAAAGACCTGGTCCCCTACCTTCAAATGGGTAACATCATCGCCAATCCTATCGACGACACCTGCTAAATCAAAGCCAGGAATAACCGGGAATTCGCATTTAAAGGCGGCATCCAGCGCACCCTCACGAATTTTCCAATCAACTGGGTTTACGCCGGCGGCATGGATGCGCACACCCACTTCATCCGCGCGCGGCTTGGTTTTATGGACCTTGTCAAAATACATGACGTCCGCACCGCCATAGCTTTTATAATAAAGTGCCTGCATGGCCAATTCCCGCTTGAGTTTCTAAAGTTTCCAACGCAATTTCGCGAAAAGCAAGGATAAGCGCTGAATTATTACTATGCGGTTTTGAAAGGGCTTCCAGTGTTGGATTTTGAGAACGGGTTAAGCGATATTATCGGGTTGATTGGAGTGGCGTTTATTTTAGTCACCTATGCCGCTCTACAATTAGAAAAACTAAACCCTAAGGCCCTGCCTTATTCGGTTTTAAACGCCATAGGTTCGGCCTTGATTGTATTGTCTCTGTTAAAGGATTTCAATCTTGCCGCTTTCGCGATTGAAGCAAGCTGGTTTCTTATTTCACTATTCGGCATAGGCTATATTATTTTGAAACGTGTTAGGGCTGGTGCTGTGCAAACAGTTCAATATCCAAAGCAACCTCAAGACCAATAAAATCAGGGTTGGCCCAGAAGCCCTCACCCAGCCCATAATCCAGGCGATTCATATCCATTTCCGCAGTCATATGAACGCTGTCACCCTCAATTTCTATTATGGACGCCAAAACCACTTGTTGTTCTATGCCACGAATGGATAAGACCCCGCTGACATCATAACGATTGTCGGCCAAATGTTGAAAGGATGTGGTTTTGAATTCAGCTGTTGGGAATTTTTTGAGATAAAACCAATCGCTGCTGCGCAAGGCGTCATTCCGCTCCTCATTTCCAGCATTCAAGCTGGTCAAGTCAATTACCACCTTGGCATGAGAGGCTTTGAGGTCTTGAGGGTCAAAAAGAATGTCCGATGTAAACCGCTCAAAAGTCCCGCGATAGGTGCCGCCTTCCTGCATGAAAATGAATGCAAGAGAGGACCGATTTTCATCAACCTCCCATCGTGGTGGTTTAGCCCAAGCGGTTTGAGAGGAGACAAGGAGAACGATGAGGACAACAAAATAGCGCATGACTTATGATTTCGTTAGAAAGCGCGGCGTCATCCGACGCAGCACATCATCTTTCAAAATAATATGATGTTTTAAAGCGGCAAGAATATGGAACACAGCCAGCGCAATCAGGACAAAAGCCATGACTTCATGAAGCTCTTCATAAAATTCATGAGCTTCACGATCCGGGCTTGCAATGCGCGGCAAAGTAAACAGACCGAAGATAACCGTCGGGATATTGCGCGTTGAAGTTGATATAATCATCCAACCGACAATCGGCATTGCAAAGAGGAGGAAATAAAGCCCCCAATGCGTGATATGAGCCAGACTCCGTTCATATCCCTTCATCGTGTCAGGAAGTTTCGGCGTCGGATTAAACCCGCGCCAGACCAGGCGCAGTGCTGTTAATGTCAAAACCAATATACCAAAGGACTTATGCCATTGGAGAACAGTGAACTCTGTTGCTTTGGAGCTAATCCACTCAGCTACGGCAAAGCCTGACAATAACATGCCTAAAATAAGTAAAACGGTCAGCCAGTGAACGCTCTGCGCCAAGCTACCCCACCGATCCAAGGTATTTCTAAGCATGTTACTCGCCTCCCTATTCAACTGCTTTCAATTCCCCATTGAAAACAATCTTTACGTCATCTGAGACTGCAGGAACAGCATAATTCATTCCCCATTCCGACCGTTTGATAACAGTCGTTGCGCGAATACCAAGCGCTTCTTTTTTATCACCAAAGGGGTAGATGCCGCGTTTGACCAATTCAACATCCATTTCTACGGGCTTCGTGGTGCCACGCAAAGTCAAGTCGCCTGTTATTTTTGCAGTTCTTTCACCCGTTTTAACGACTTTCTTGCCAAGAAAGCTTAGGGTCGGATATGCCTCAACATCAAAAAAATCCGACTTACGCAGATGCTCGTCTCGCGCGTCCCAAGCGGTATCGATGCTTTTGGTTCGAACGGTTAGCGCCACACCACTGCGTTCAATGTCTTCCCAATTTGCAACGACCGTAAGGTCAAAATCATGAAATTGGCCCTTCGTCGTGGAAAAGCCAAGATGATCGATTTCAAAACCGATATAGCTGTGCGACTTGTCCGCTTTATATGTTTCCGCCTGAACATTGAGTGGAAACACAAATCCTGCAACAATCAAGGCTGTCGTTAAAAATTTCCGCATGGTCATCATCACCTGGTTCTTTACTATACAATTGCACTATGATGATGAATTATTGGAAACCAAATTCAAATCTGCGTGTGGTGCTTATGAAAAGATATTTCATCGTCCTCCTTCTTTTCGCCTTGGGGTCTTGCACAGCAGTGCGCGTTGTCACACACAGCCCAAGCAGTGACGCGACTAAAGCCCCGGCCGGACTTTATGAGGTCGATCCGGACCATCAATCCCTTATCTTTTCTGTTGGCCACTTGGGGTTTTCCCGCTTCATTGGCCGCTTTGACCACTGGACTGCACAGTTGGATTTCAATCCACAGGAGCCAGACGGCAGCGCCCTCATGGTTGAAATAGACGCCGCAAGCCTGTCCACCTCTTCACAAACCATGACGGACCTTGTGCAAGGGACTGATATGCTGGATATCGAGACGTATCCAAAAATCCACTTTAAGATTGAAGACATCCAATTGACCGGGGAGACCAGCGGAGACGCCACCGGTATTTTGACCATGGCGGGACAGAGCCACCCTGTTCACCTGAATATTGAATTCAATGGTGGCGGACGGAACCCGTTATCGCCTTATTACACATTAGGTTTTACGGCCAAGGGTGTTTTGAACCGGCGTGATTTCGGCTTAAACGCCTGGCCCATCGTCGTCACTAATGAGGTTGAGTTTGAAATCAATGTGGAGTTTCGTCAGCCGCTGTCTTAAGTGCCGCTTCTATATGGCTAGCAAATTTTTGAATGACCGCCCGGCGGCGCCCGGCTGTGCCCAAGTCTTCATCAACGTTTAACCTGGACCATTCGGGCTTCAAAGCCTGGGCCCTCAGTTCCTCAAATAGTGATTTAAGACGATCGCTTTCTTCAAGCTCCAGGTCCTTAATGGGATCCTGTGCGCCATGACCCCGGTGCAGCAATGCGTGGAGCAAAGCGGTTTCGCGGCTGGCCAGGAGCTTTAACGTCGGTGCATCTACCCTTATCATCGCTTGGCCGCTTAGTATTTCCTGTAACCGCCCACCATAGCGCCGGGCACTGTCTACAAGGAAACCCAGCGCAGCACCTGTTAAAGCCGCGGCACCTAGACTTATCCCACCCACCATTAAATCAATGGCCAGTCCTGCCGCCGCGCCGCTCACCATGGCCTTGCTCGCATCCAAACCAAAGCGTTCTAAAACACGGGCATCAAAAGCGTCTTCCGTCCACTGCCCATCTTCAAATTTAAGCTCACCACTTAAATAACTGTTTTCTTTGAAATTATGGGCTTCCAACAATTGAGAGACGGCTTGACGCTCCCTTTGACGCACAGCGTCTTTGAGCTCAATCGCCACCTTATCCCGCTCAGCATCATCGTCTTTCTCATATAAACGGCGTGCCATAAGGCAATCCATTAGCATTTCAGCAATGATAGTCGCAGACGCTTTTTTCAAATTGGCACGCCGCACTTGAAGCGCTGCAATATGCGCTTCAAAGACTGGTGCCTTAGCATCCAGTAATGTTGCGATTTTGCGGTAAAGAGTAATTTCCCCCAGTTCATCAAATACAACTGTATCAAAAGACACGACTGCATGCATATTAACCCGCGCCAACTGCGCCCTCCAGGCCTCTGCCTGATTATCCGGCTCAGCGATAAAGTTCAAAATCGGGACGACCGGCTTTGCACAACGGCCTAATATCTCCAGTTCATCTCTGTATTTGGTGCGGATGGTTATGCGCGCATCAATAACATAAAGCACCACATCCGCTGCCAGAACCTGGGCCAGAGCTTTTGCTTCCTGCCCATAATCCCGTTGCAGGTCTGGCGTTGCAACAAAGGCAGTCAAACATTCGACCCAGTCTTCCTGGCGAACGGTCTTCAATTCTTCAATATAGGCAAGCAGGCCGGAGGAATCCTCCAGTCCCGGCGTGTCAAATAGTTCAATGGATTCATATCCCTGGATATTCAGAAGGGCGCGTTCGACATGCCGCGTTGTGGCCGGATGGACGGAGACTTCGCCAAATTCCACACTTCGCGTCAAAGTGCGAAGCAAAGATGTCTTCCCAACATTGGTATGACCGACAACAGCAATTTTCATGGCCAGTCTCCCAGTAATTTTCGCGCCTTTGCATCATCAAAGTCAGCAACAACAAAATGCCGTTCATCAATCCCCGCTTGATAGGCCGCAGATAGCCAATCGCCTAAACGTGCTTCGCCATTGTCATCCCCCATCTGTTTTCGCGCTGTGTCTTCATCAAGAAGAAGCACGAAGATTTTTGCACGCCCTAATGCCTCTACGCATTTCGATAAGGCTGCTCTAACCCCTCTATCAGGTGATACAGCGGCAGATAAAGCAATGACAAGCCGCTCCGCCCCAACCGCCTGTTTCAAGGCCTGAGCAAGGCCGCGCAGGTCATCGCATATGCCCAAATCCTCTCCCGCGAAGTGGGAAGGCGGCCAGCCCGACGAAGGCTCGTCAATCTCCCAACCCAGCAGCGCGATTTTTTGTGCCACCACCTCCGGCACATCCAAAGTTTCCGCTGGCTTTACATTTACAACCTTCTCAGGTCGTTCGTCTTCGTCAACAATATCTGTCTTTGACACCACGGGATGGACCAGTGGGATAAGCCGCGCATAAAGTGGGCGGCTGAGGTCAAGCTTTAGCGCCCGCCTCCTCCACCGCGCCAAAGACAAGCTCATCAAAACCAGGATAAGTCTTGGAAAAACACCATAGATGACGAGTGTAGAAATCAGGAAATTGGACCACAACAAATGCGCATCCATAGGGGGTTGAGATGACAACGGCCATTCGGATAGGCGCACCACATCAGCGCTTGGCATTTCAATCCCTAAGAAGGCGGGAAACAAACTTAAAGCTGCCGTAACGGCTTCATAGGCGGATGACGATAATATGGTCGTTTCCCAAACGAAAACATAGCGTTGCGTGGCCAGCAGCGCCAAAACCGCAAGCAAAGCACCTAATAAATAGGTGCCCCATAAAGCGTGGCTTAGGGCAGAGCTGTACCAAAGCCCAGTCGTTCCGCGCATATTGCGGCTCATCATAGCCCGCACTGCAGCGACACGTACATGTCCTGACTTCAATCGCCTAGCCAATGCAAAAATGCCGTCGCTCACCCAGTGTCCAAGCAAGCCGCCCGCACCGAAAGCCAGGCTGCCAAGCCATAATACCAGGCTCACTAAATGCAGGCCCAGAAGACTGCTAAGCAGCCAGTAGATGTTGACGAAACGCCCTTCTTTAACAACAAACGCCGCACTGGCGGCGAGAACACCAAAGATAAAGACCAAAGCCAGGACGAAGATCACAGCAAATTTAGTCAATCGCAACAGGCGCGCGCGTTCCTGTCTCAAAGCGCCCGTAGATGGCAGCGCCTGCGCCCTTTGAATGATTTTACTTTCAAGGGATGTGTCAACTTTACGCGCCTGCGCGATTGCGACGGCTTCATCCGCGCTAACCCCTTGCGCTTCCTCAAGATAACGTGTGGCTTCGACCAACCACATCGCCTCTTCCTTATCGCTTTTCCCTATGCCCATGACAGGAGCATATCACGTCTGCGTCAGGGGGAAAGAGGCGGGTCCTCACGCGTGAGCAAATGAACGGAAAAATACTCATTATCATCTACCCACAAAGCCGTTGACTGCCATCCTGCAATACGCGCCATCAGACGAAATTCACCGACAGTATATTTATAGCTGTTTTCAGTGTGAATGGTTTCACCGGCTTTGAACTCAAAACGCTCACCATTGAAATGCACTGTCTGGTCACAAAGACTTTCCAGATGCATTTCAACCCGGCCCTCCACCTCATTATAAATAGCGCGGTGGCGGAACTGTTCCAGATTGAAATCCGTTCCCAATTCCCGATTAGCACGCGTCAAAAGGTTCATGTTAAACGCTGCCGTCACACCTTTACTGTCATCATAGGCGTGTTCCAGAACCGCTGGGTCCTTCTTCAAATCAACACCAATGAGGAGGCGTGAGCCATGCCCTAAAACGCTGCCCAATTTTTTCAAAAAGGCGTTAGCCGACGTAGGCTCAAGATTACCAATTGTGGAACCAGGGAAAAATCCGGCGTGGGGTGTATTCTCAATCGCCTTTGGCAGACCAAATTCTTTTGTGAAATCCGCAGCTACAGGCAGGACTTTAAGCTGCGGGAAATCTTTTGCCAGAGCCTGGGCAGAAAGGGCCAAAAATTCTTCAGAAATATCAACTGGCACATAGGCCGCCGGATTTTTTAAATGCTTGAGAATCAAAGGCGTTTTGCGTGAAGAGCCGGAGCCAAGCTCAATTAAAGCAATGCCTTCACCCAGTGCTTCACCCATTTCCGCACCAAAACGCTCAAACAGGCTGATTTCTGTGCGCGTTGGATAATATTCATCCAGATAGGTGATATCCTCAAATAGTTCCGACCCCTTTTGGTCATAAAAATAGCGAGCCGGAATTACTTTTTGCGGTTGCGCCAGACCGGTGATGACGGCCTGTGCAAAATCATCGTCCAGGTCGTCTAAATGGGTGGCCATCGCCAAAGCTTCACTCATTATACATCCTCTGCCAGGCGTACGCCGGTGAATTGCCAGCGCTGTTGGGGGTAAAA
>JASFRS010000067.1:0-13486 GCA_050114795.1 Sphingomonadales bacterium | reverse complement strand
GGCTAATGCACAATATGCCGGCGACAAAATGTATCTCATGCAGCGCCAGGATATTTCTGTGGCTGTTGCTGTACCCGGCGGGTTAGTCACGCCAGTGGTACGTGACGCGGGTGCCAAAGGTCTCGCCGAAATTTCAAATGAAATGAAAGAGCTCGCAGCCAAGGCACGTGACGGCAAATTGATGCCTGAAGATTATCAGGGCGGCACATTCTCCATCTCCAATCTCGGCATGCATGGCATTAAAGAATTCGGTGCTGTTATCAATCCGCCGCAAGGGGCGATTTTAGCCGTTGGGGCAGGGGAGCAACGTCCTGTTGTGAAAGACGGCGCTCTGGCCATTGCAACTGTGATGTCCTGCACTTTGTCGGTCGACCACCGTGTTCTCGACGGCGCTATTGGTGCGGAATTCCTGGCAGCTTTCAAAGGCTATATCCAAGATCCGCTGACAATGCTGCTGTAAGGACTGGACATGACCAGTAAAGTTGGTTTGAAAGAAAAGCTTGACCTGTTTCAAGAGCATTGGACGCCCAAAATTGTTGCGGACTTCAATGATTGTGAAGTGCGTGTTGCAAAATTCAAAGGTCCTTTTCTCTGGCACAGTCATGATGAAACGGATGAGCTTTTTCTTGTGGTCGACGGTCATCTGGTCCTGGAATTTCGCGACCGCACGGAGCATCTGGACCCTGGCGAGTTTATCGTCATCCCAAAGGGTGTTGAACATCGCACCAACAGCCCTGAAGAATGCGCGGTTATGATCTTAGCCAAAGCGGACACCCGCAATACCGGTGAGCATGAAACAGAGCTTACTGCTAAAGATTTAGAGAGGCTATAGCCTCAAAATTTCTATCCAATCAAAGAGGATGAATTATGAGCGACACGAATTTTGATGTGGTGATCGTTGGTGGCGGGCCGGGGGGCTATGTGGCTGCGATCCGTGCTGCTCAATTGAAACTGAAAACTGCTGTGATTGAGCGGGAGCATTTGGGCGGTATTTGTTTGAACTGGGGCTGTATCCCAACGAAAGCGCTGCTGCGGTCTTCTGAAATCTATCATTATATGCAGCATGCCAAGGACTATGGCTTGAAAGCCGATGGCGTAGGCTTTGATTTAAGTGCCATTGTCAAACGCTCCCGTGGGGTGGCCGGGCAATTAAATTCAGGCGTAAAACATCTTCTCAAGAAGAACAAAGTCACTGTCTTTGACGGTAACGCAAAACTGGTCGCCAAAAATAAGCTTAGCGTTGAAAAAGACGGCAAAAAAATTGCCGATGTCCAGGCAAAGAATATCATCCTTGCCACTGGCGCACGAGCGCGGGAATTGCCGCATTTGAAGGCTGATGGCAAAGACATTTGGACCTATAAACATGCCATGACGCCGGAAGTCATGCCGAAGTCCTTGTTGGTTATTGGTTCTGGTGCAATTGGTATTGAATTCGCCAGCTTTTACAATGACCTGGGCGCTGATACGACAGTCGTGGAAGTCATGGATCGCATCTTGCCGGTTGAAGACGCTGAAATCTCAACTTTCATGGAAAAAGCGCTTACAAAACGTGGCTTAAAACTCCACACCAAAGCATCTGTGACAGAGCTAAAAACCGGCGCTAAAGGCATAACCGCGACTATTGAAAAAAATGGCAAGAAGGAAAACCAAACCTTCGATAAAGTCATTCTCGCAATCGGTATTACCGGTAATATTGAAAGCCTTGGCCTTGAAGAGGTTGGGATCAAAACCGACCGCGGCCACATTGTCACCAATGAATGGGGCCAAACCAATGTGGATGGCATCTGGGCCATTGGTGACGTCGCAGGTGCCCCTTGGCTTGCACATAAAGCCAGCCATGAAGGTATTATAGCTGTTGAAAAAATTGCCGGCCTCAAAGGCCTGCATCCAATGGATAAAGGCAATATTCCAGGCTGTACTTATTGCCAACCGCAAGTGGCTTCTGTTGGATTGACAGAAGAAAAAGCGAAAGAGCAGGGCTATAAGGTCAAAGTCGGCCGCTTCCCATTCCTTGGTAACGGTAAGGCCATTGCTCTTGGCGAGGCAGAAGGCATCATTAAAACCGTATTTGATGAAAAGACCGGTGAGCTTTTAGGTGCCCATATGGCGGGCGCTGAAGTGACGGAATTAATCCAGGGCTATGCGGTTGCACGCACTCTGGAAACGACTGAAGCTGAATTGATGCATACGGTCTTCCCGCATCCCACGCTCTCAGAAATGATGCACGAAAGCGTGTTGGATGCTTATGGAAAAGCCATACATATCTAAAGAATAGCGAGTTTACCGTCAGCTATACCGAAATGCGCGCCGTGGAGTTGAAGCCTGCCTTCTTCCACGGCGTCTTTTACCATCGGGAAGGTCATCAGATTGTCTAAAGAGGCTCTAACCACGGCTTCTTCCATCGCACGTTGCTTGTCTTTACCTTTATAATTCTCAAGCAGTTTGGACTTGGCCGGTGCCATGATGGACATCCATCTTGAGATAAAATTATCCTGCGCCGGATGATCTAAATCCGATTCCAAAGCATTTTGAACGCCACCACATTGAGCATGACCAAGCACAACGATGTGATCCACTTTCAAGCCACACACAGCAAATTCGATAGCTGCAGATGTACCATGGTGCGTTCCATCCAAACGGTGAGGGGGAACCAAATTCGCAACATTGCGAACGATGAACAGCTCTCCCGGTCCTGCATCAAAAATCGCCGCAGGGTCGACGCGACTGTCGCAACAGGCAATAACCATGACTTTTGGTGACTGGCCTTCAATCGCCAAGTCCTGATAGTAGCTTTGCTGATATTTAAAGCGACCGTTTAAGAAGCGCTCATAACCTCTATATAAATGCTCAGGAAATGCCATTTTTTAATCTCAATTATCTTACCATTAGCCTATTATTGCTTCTAACTGCTTCAGATGCACTTGATTTAAATCACTTAGCATGAATTTTAGCCATGCAGCCCCGTTATAGTCCACATGAGCAGGCTAAGCTTGTAAATTGAACCACAGAGCTTTACATCAAAGCTTATGAGCACAGAGCAGGTCATTACCAAAGATACAGGCGCGGTTTTGCGCAAACCGTCGTGGATCCGCGTCAAAGCCCCCGTTTCCAGAGGCTATCAGGAAACGCGGAAGCTTATGCGCGGCTTGAAATTGAACACCGTATGTGAAGAGGCTGCATGTCCGAATATCGGCGAATGCTGGACTAAAAAACATGCGACCGTGATGATCTTGGGCGACACCTGCACCCGGGCTTGTGCCTTTTGCAACATTAAAACCGGTATGCCTAATCGTGTTGATCCGATGGAGCCTCAACATGTCGCAGAAGCGACGGCTGAGATGGGGTTGAACCATATCGTCATAACCTCAGTTGACCGGGATGACTTGCCCGATGGTGGTGCAAAGCATTTCGTTAAAGTCATTGAGGCGCTGCGGAAATACACACCGCAAACAACGATTGAGATTTTGACACCAGATTTCAGGAATAAGCCCGCAGAAGGTCTTGATTGGATTGTTGATGCCAAACCAGATGTTTTCAATCACAACCTGGAAACAGTCCCTGGCCTTTATCCAACAATCCGTCCAGGCGCACGCTATTATCACAGCTTAAATCTGCTTAATCGCGTGAAACAACGAGACCCTTCTATTTTCACAAAATCCGGCATCATGGTTGGTTTGGGTGAGAAAAAGATGGAGGTTCATCAGGTGATGGATGATATGCGTTCTGCGGGAATTGATTTTCTGACAATCGGCCAATATCTCCAACCGACGCGTAAACACGCGGATGTCAAAGCCTTTGTAACACCTGAAGAATTTGCCGCCTATGAAAGCATTGCCCGGGCAAAAGGCTTTTTGATGGTATCCGCCAGCCCGTTGACGCGCTCTAGCTATCATGCCGGAGATGACTTCCAGAAATTGCGTGCGGCACGAGAAGAAAAGCTCGCAAAGCAACACAAAAGCTAATCACAATTTTTCTTCATGGTTAAAATTTATCTGGCTTTGTACGTACATCGCGCATAGGCTATTCACCAACTTTGGGGGGATATGTCAGGCTGTGTGGAGTCGGGCATGAGAACAATAATGGGGTCGAAAGAGTGCCGCGTCACCGTGAACGCAAATGCCTGCCTTATCGTGCGCAGGACATGTTTGATTTAGTCGCCGATGTTAATCGCTATCCAGAGTTCTTACCCTGGTGCCAAGGCGCGCGTATCATCACTCAAACCGAACGGGAAATGACCGCAGATCTCATTATTGGCTTCCGCGTTTTTAGAGAGCGCTTTACATCACGCGTCCATTTAGATCGCCCCGGGCACATCAGAGTTTCCTATGTGCGTGGACCGCTGAAATATCTGCATAATGACTGGCGCTTTTCACCCAAACCGGACGGCGGATGTATTGTTGACTTTCATGTCGATTTTGAATTCAAAAACCGTGTGTTTGAAAGTTTAGTGGGAACTCTATTTTCCGAAGCGACAAAACGCATGGTCAACGCCTTTGAAGAGCGTGCCTCAGAGCTTTACGAAACAGCTTAAGCTGATTTAGCTGCTTCCAACAAAAGGTCCAAGGCAAAGTCTACACTCGCATCACGAATAGACGCCCGGCCATTATCTTTGAACAGGATAGTCCAACTTTTAATATTGCCTGCGCGAGCTAAGCTGAAACACACTGTTCCCACCGGTTTGTCCTTGGTCCCGCCGCCGGGGCCGGCTATTCCAGTTACAGAAACGACGATGTCTGCCTTGGATAGGCTTCGGCCACCCATTGCCATTTCACGCGCCGTTTCCTCGCTTACAGCACCTTTCGCCAATAGTGTTTTATCTTGAACACCAACCATTGTCTCTTTGGCTTGATTTGAATAGGTAACAAAGCCGCAAAGGAATACATCCGAAGAGCCGGCTATTTCCGTAAGTGCTGCAGCAATTAACCCGCCAGTGCAAGATTCGACAGTCGCTAAAGTCAGAGACTTTTCCCGGCATAAATCCAATAGTACTGCTGCTTTTGCGTCATAGCGCATAGATAATCGCCCCCCAGCCCAATAGTGCCGCGATTGCACCCGCGACGCAATCATCCAACATGATACCCCAGGCATCATGGCGCTCATCAGCTAATCGGACGGGCCAAGGTTTCAAAATATCGAATAAGCGAAATAGCCCAAATGCGATCGCATAACCCCAAAGCCATTGCGGCATGAGAAAGCCCCAAGGGAGAACAGCAATCCATTGCCCAACGACTTCATCAATGACAATTTCGGAAGCGTCTTGTTTTCCACTTTCCCGACTGTAAACAGCACTCGCCCACACCCCTAAGCCGAACACTACAAGGGTGGCAAGGATAAGGGTATAAACACCTATGAATTCAATAAACACATAAGCAAATGGTAAAGCGGCCAACGAACCCCAGGTGCCTGGCGCCGGTTTTAGCAACCCCGAACCAAACCAGGTCGACAGCAAAAGAGCTATGCGTGACACCATTATGGGGATTCGCATAAGGGAAGGGGGATAGACTTATCATTGCGCGCCAAAATCTGCTGCGCCATGACTGTTAAAGCCGTAATAATTTGAGCGTCTTCTAAAGTTGCGAGGCCACTTGCAAGAATATCAGCATTTGCGCAACTGTCCGGGGCTGAAAAATCACCGAAGGAATTCGCGACAAGCTCGTCAATGATAGTCAATACGAGGTTCCGTGCAACGGATGACCCTTTTTCCGCACCAGGGTAGATTTTAGCCATGAGAACATTGAGCGCATCATCTTTTAATCCATCAAAACGAGCGCCTACGGCTTCCTTATTCGCTGAAAGAAATGGTGTTCCCTGCGCGATGGGATAAAGCGTGCATTCTTTGATCATACGTTCACTACCACGGTCCAGCATCAAAGTTACCAAAGCCCGCGTATCTGGCCCCGTCAAACAGGTTAATGTTGTTTGAGCCTGGGAGGAGATCATCATTGTCATTGAAAGAACAATGCCTAAGGCGCTTCTTTTCAACATTTTCATGTTTTTACTCTTGCTCATCATTTCTGCGTCAAACGGACGGTCGCAATAGCCTGAGCCGCCAAACCTTCACCCCGACCAGTGAATCCTAATTTCTCTGTCGTTGTAGCTTTGACGGAAACGCGGTCTACGTCAATATTCAGTATTTCGGCAATCCGTTTTTCCATCGCCGGGCGGTGCGGGCCTATTTTAGGGCGTTCACAAATCAGCGTCACATCGCAATTGCCTATAACGCCACCGCGATCAGCGACCAGTTTAGCCGCGTGAGCGAGAAAAGCATCAGAGGCTGCACCTTTCCATTGTGGGTCACTGGGTGGGAAATGCTGGCCGATATCGCCAGCCCCGATTGCGCCCAGAATTGCATCTGTTAAGGCATGAAGGCCAGCATCCGCATCGCTGTGGCCTTCCAATGTTATGTCGGTCTCAATCCTGACACCACAAAGCCACATATGATCGCCGGGAATAATCCGGTGAACGTCATAGCCCTGGCCCATTCGAATATCGTTGTATTGTTGCATTAAATAAGCTTCTGCCCTTTGAAAGTCCTCTACCTCTGTCACCTTAAACATGGCTTCATCCCCACGCACAAATGCGACTTCATGGCCTTGTGCCTTTAAGACACCAGCATCATCTGTATATTCCATTGCATCGTCTTTAACAGCAAGATGTGCTTGCCAGATATCTTGGAAATGAAAAGCCTGAGGCGTTTGCGCACGCCACAACCCTGTGCGATCTACATCTTCTTCAATAGTTTCTGTTCCACGTTTAAGACTATCTGAAACGGGAAGGGCAGTAATTGCCCCTCGATGCTTGCTCAGAGCCTCAAGCAACTCAGAAACAACCTTGTCCTGAATGAAAGGGCGGGCTGCATCATGGATTAAGACGAATTCCGGGGATTGCGTTGATAGAGCTTCCAAACCATTGAACACAGACCCTTGCCTGGTGTTAGCCCCCTGCACAGGTGGCAGCAATTTAGTCTTAACGCTCTCATCTAAATAGGTGAGGGCATCTGCGTAAAATCCATCATAGCCCTCACCAATGACCACTTGTATGGCGTCAATCGCAGGATGCGCGGCAAATCTGCTCAACCCATGGGATAAGATGGGCCGCCCACCAACCTTTCGATATTGTTTAGGCGTTCCACCACCGGCTCTCACGCCTTTCCCGGCGGCAACAACAAGCGCAATCACAGACATGTCTGAATTCAATCCTGTTTTGATTCAAATCCTGCGCACTCTAACGGCTTTAAAGCGCCTGCCAAGTCTCAATTCGAAATAACAGACGATTGCTTATTTCCGCAAAACATCCTATATGCTGCACAAAATTTAAGCAGTTATGACGGATGTAGGAATTATGGGCATTTCCATCGGACCTGTACACTTAGATGATGCAGTCATCCTGGCTCCCATGTCTGGGGTGACGGACCTGCCTTTCCGCCGCTTGGTCAAAAGCTATGGTGCTAGCCTCGTCGTGTCTGAAATGATTGCATCCGAAGCCATGGTTCGCGCCACAAAGCGCACGCTTAAAATGGCAACCAATTGCGCAGATGAACAGCCCATGTCTGTCCAGCTTGCAGGCTGTGAAGCCCGGGTCATGGCAGAAGCCGCAAAATTGAACGAAGACCGCGGTGCGGCCATCATTGACATCAACATGGGTTGTCCGGTGAAAAAGGTTGTCAATGGGCATGCAGGTTCCTCGCTTATGCGTGACCTTGTTCATGCGGGTCAATTGATAGAAGCCACTGTTAATGCTGTTTCTGTTCCCGTGACCGTCAAAATGCGTATGGGCTGGGACAGAGATTGCCTGAACGCGCCTGAACTTGCACGCATTGCGCAAGAAGCAGGTGCTAAACTCGTCACCATTCATGGCCGCACACGCAATCAAATGTATCGCGGTACCGCTGATTGGGATTTCATTCGCACTGTAAAAGATACGGTCTCTATCCCGGTTATTGCCAATGGCGACATTACGAATTTTGATGACATTGACCGTGCATTAGAAGCCTCCGGTGCTGATGGCATAATGATTGGTCGCGGCACTTATGGCCGTCCCTGGTTTATTGCGCAGGCAATTCATTATTTGAAAACAGGCGAACGCCTCCCGGATCCGTGTCTCGCCGAACAGCTCCACACCATTATTCATCATTATGATGCGATGCTAGATCATTATGGCGCGGAAGCAGGCGTGCGTATCGCACGCAAACATTTAGGCTGGTACACCAAGGGTCTCCATAGCTCCGCTGAATTTCGTAATGACCTAAACCGGCTAGAGAACCCTGATGAGGTGAAAAACCGGTTGCGCAGGTTTTACACACCATTGCTTGAAAGTGAGGCTGCTTAAGTGGGAACAAAGGCAAAATCGGGGGATATGCCAGATCGCTTTTCCGAAGGGCTTATTAACGCTTTAAGCGACGCATTGATCATCATTGATGATAAGAGGCAGATTTGCTTTGCCAACAATGCTGCAGAGCATTTTTTCCTGCTTTCTCAAAATAGTTTAAAAGCTAAATCGCTTGATACAGTCATTGCACCTGACAGCCCCATTTTAGCTTTGATTGATGACGCCTTGAAACAACAAGCGGGCTTTGCTGAATATGATATGGATGTCGCACTTTGTAGCGGTATCACGCATAAAGCAGACGTCAAAGTCGGCATAATGGGGGAAGGACAGGGGGCCTTATTCCTTCAAATCGAAGCCAAAACAATCGCTGACAAAATTAGCCGACAGCTCACTCATCGCAATGCCGCCCGTTCTGTTGCAGGTGCCGCGACCATCCTTGCCCATGAAATTAAAAACCCGTTATCTGGAATTAAAGGCGCGGCACAGCTTTTAGAAGAAAATGCATCTGATGCAGAAAAACCGCTGGCCCAACTCATCAGCCGGGAAGTCGACCGGATTAATGAATTGGTCAACACAATGGAAGATTTCTCTGATCTTAGGCCGATTAAAAGAGCTCCACTTAACATCCACGAGATTTTGGATCACGCGATTGAGGTCGTCCGGCAAGGGTCAAATACAGCCTTTAAATTTAAAAAACTTTATGACCCATCCCTGCCATTCATTGATGGGAATTGGGATAAGCTGGTTCAGGTCTTTATAAACTTGATCAAAAATGCTGAAGACGTCTTGCCAGAATCAAAAGGTGTGATCACGATTTCAACGGCCTTCACACACGGCATGCGCATCCAGGTTCCAGGAAGCAATCACCCCGTAACATTGCCGATAGGCATTACTGTCGCAGATAACGGCCCCGGTATTTCAGACGATATCTTGCCACAGATATTCGATCCCTTTGTGACCACAAAGACAAATGGAAAAGGTTTAGGTCTCGCGCTTGTCTCCAAGATTATCGCAGAACATGGCGGTGTTATTGACTGCGAAACGAGCCCTGGCTCAACGCAATTTCACATCCTTCTTCCCATGGCTGATAAAGGCATGAATAATGAGTAAAATCCGCACCATATTGGTCGCCGACGATGACGCCGCAATCCGGACTGTTGTCTCTCAAGCTCTTTCTAGAGCCGGCTTTAATGTGCGCACGACAGGTACAGCATCCGGTCTGTGGCAATGGGTTAATGAAGGAGAAGGGGATGTCGTTGTCACTGATGTCGTCATGCCTGATGAAAATGGGCTAGAATTGATCCCACGCATTCAAAAGCTAAGACCCAATCTTCCCATTATCGTGATGAGCGCTCAAAACACTTTAGCCACTGCAGTAAGAGCAACTGAAGTGGGCGCCTATGAATACTTACCAAAACCATTTAATATCAAAGAATTACAAGATGTTGTTCAAGCTGCTTGCAATGCAGGGCGGGGGCAGGGAACATCGCAGACTTCCCATATGCACGATGACGAATTGCCTTTGGTTGGGCGCTCGGCTGCAATGCAGGATGTCTATCGCACCATAGCGCGTATTGTCTCCACAGATCTTACCGTAATGGTCACTGGTGAATCAGGCACAGGCAAAGAACTCGTCGCCCGCGCCTTGCATGACCTAAGCCCGCGGAAAAATGGGCCCTTCGTCCCCGTTAACATGGCTGCAATTCCGCGTGAGTTGATTGAAAGCGAATTATTCGGTCATGAAAGAGGGGCTTTTACAGGAGCGGTCAACAGGGTCGCTGGCAAATTTGAACAAGCTCAAAACGGTACGTTATTTCTGGATGAAATTGGCGATATGCCAATCGATGCGCAGACCCGGTTGCTTCGTGTCCTCCAAGAGGACGAATATACGCCTGTTGGGGGACGGACTTCGATTAAGACCAATGTCCGGATTGTTGCCGCGACCAATAAGAACCCTAAGTCCCTGGTTGACGGTGGATTATTAAGAGAAGACCTTTTCTATCGCCTGAATGTTATTCCAATCCGACTTCCAAGCCTCCGGGAACGGTGGGAAGATGTTCCTTTATTAGCCACACACTTTCTTAAACAAGCAGAAGCATCAGGATTACCCAAAAAGACTTTAAGCGCCGATGCTATAGACGTACTTCAAAATTATCGTTGGCCCGGCAATGTGCGAGAGCTTGAAAATCTTATCCGCAGATTAGCGGCACTCTATACTGAAGAGGTTATAACGCCAAAAATTATCGAGATGGAATTACGCGGTGATGAGCCAAGTGCAAAAGGACATAATACTGATCAAGGTCTTGCGGAAAGCGTGGAATATCACATCAGTCGTTATTTCGCAGCCCACGGGAATCAACTCCCGCCAGACGGCCTTTATGAGCGGATTATGCAAGAAGTAGAGCGCCCATTAATCATTGCTTGTTTGACGGCAACCAATGGCAATCAACTGCGTGCAGCAGAGCTTTTAGGCCTTAATCGAAACACATTGCGAAAAAAAATCCGCCTCCTTGAAATTAATATTGATAAGACTGCTAAATCCTCTTGAATGAGCATCTTTGTCACTCAGTGCTTGCACATTGATGCAATTTTGCCACATTGTGTTCTTATCAGCACCGTTGCTGGTTGCATGAAAGGCGTAAAAGGAATTGGCACAATTATCAGGCCGTGATGTCCCGGAAGGTAAAGAACTAGATATCACGCAGGTAAAACGATCAACCCCACGATGGCTTTTGTTCAGGCGTTGGGCGCGAAAAGTGGACTTAAGCGCTAAGCTTGAGCTTGCCTTCGCGTTGATCTCTGTTGTGACTGGCTTGGTTGCCTACACGCTGCTTTCCAAACCTTCAGATCCACTAAACCACACCACACAGCCAAGCGTTACTTTGCTGCTGACATTAACGCTTCTGCCCATTCTTGGGCTAGGCGCCCTTATTGGACGGCGACTGGTTATTTTGTGGGCGGAGCGCCGTAAAGGGTCTGCGGGTTCACGTCTGCATGGACGTGTCGTGCTTTTGTTTTCCGCCATTGCGATTGTACCGACTTTGCTTGTTGGAATTGCGTCTTCATTGCTTTTTGAATTTGGCCTACAAGTCTGGTTTTCGGATCGCGTTCAAACCGTATTAGATAACGCCGCTACTGTGGCCGAAGCTTATGTCGAAGAGCATCGTGAAGTCATTCGCCAAGACCTTGAGCGCATGGCCAAAGATCTCAATTCTCAGCCATTTCTTGAACAGAATCGTGACCTTTTGCAGCGCTATGTTATTCGCCAGGCTCTCACGCGTGACTTGTCTGAGGCCATCGTCTTTGACAGCAGTATGCGGGTTCTTGCACGTCATGAACTAGGTGTTTCCGTCGGCACCAAAGGCCTAGCTAGCCGCGACTTTCAACGCGCAGTAAATGGGGAAATTGTCATCCTATCCGATGGCGAAAGCCGCACAGACCGCGTGGATGCACTTGTAAAGCTTGAAAATTACCTGGACGCCTATCTTTATGTCAGCCGCTTAGTCGACCCTCGCGTTATAAATCATTATAATGCAACACAGACGGCGCTATCTGAATATCAACAGCTTGAAGCACAAAGATCAACCGCACAAATCCGTTATAACATCGTCCTCATGCTCGTGGCCCTGGCCATTTTATTGGCGGCCATTCTTGTAGCTCTTTGGTTCGCCACGCGGATGATTTCCCCGATCAGCAACTTAGCCCATGCCGCCGAACGTATCAGGGAAGGGGACTTAAGTGCCCGTGTTCCCGTTCGGGGCGCCATGGATGAATTGGGAACTTTATCACGCGCGTTCAATCGAATGACAACGCAGCTACAAGTGCAAACCGGCGCTCTTGTGAGCGCGAACGAGGAGCTCGCCCTTAGGCAGAGGTTTACAGCTACAGTCCTTGAAGGTGTATCCGCCGGCGTCCTTGGTCTTGATGCTGATGGTCATATTAATTTAGCAAACCGCTCCGCGCTTGACCTCCTTAGGACCACTAATGAGGAACTGATTGGTAAACCTGTTCTAGACTCCATTCCTGAACTAGGTCCCTTAATGGAAGAAATTCGCAAAGGGCAGATCGGTTACGCACAGGGGCGGGTAAATTTAATGCGCGATGGGCAAATCCAAAATTTGGCAGTGCAACTTTCAGCCGAATTCGAAAAAAATGCCATTGCCGGTTATGTTGCAACGTTTGACGATATTACCGAGCAATTGGCAGACCAAAGACGCGCCGCATGGGCTGACGTGGCGCGACGTATTGCGCATGAAATCAAAAACCCATTAACACCCATCCAATTATCGGCGGAGCGTTTGCTTCGCAAATATGGTAAAGAAGTCCATACGGATCCACAGATTTTCTCTCAATGCACAGATACAATTATTAGGCAGGTTGGAGATTTAAGGCGGATTGTAGATGAATTTTCATCCTTTGCCCGCATGCCAGCACCTATCCTTCATGAAGAGGATCTGTTTGATACTATTAAACAGGCCATATTCCTGCAGGAAGTTGCCAATCCAGAAATAGATTTCTCTCTAGAGTTTGACGGTGAAGAACTGCCTCTAGCATTTGACCGTCGATTGATGTCTCAGGCCCTTACCAATGTAGTCAAAAATGCCTCTGAATCCATTATGCAGCGCATGCAAGAAGAGCGTGATGCAGGAAAGCGCCCGCAAAAAGGGCAAATATATACATTACTTTCTACGGAAGGGCAGTTTGCAAAAATCATCATTCGCGACAATGGTCGAGGCTTGCCAAGCGATATCAAAGATCGATTGTTTGAGCCTTATGTAACAACGCGGACAAAGGGCACCGGCCTAGGCCTCGCTATCGTTAAAAAAATTATTGAAGACCACAGTGGGCAACTCATGTTGAAAGATTGTCCAAATGGTGGTGCTGAGGCAATTATTCAATTGGATATGGTGGCCTTACAGATTCGCTTTGAAGAGTCCGGAGAGGACGAACAAGAACAGGTTAATCGGGAAGAAACCCTGCAGAACAAGGTATAATATTTCATGGCACTTGAAATTCTGATTGTCGATGATGAAGAGGACATCCGCGAGCTTGTTAGCGGCATCCTATCTGATGAAGGCTATGAAACGCGCGTTGCAAGCGACAGTGACAGCGCATTGGCTGCGCTCTCTGAACGGCGGCCTTCTCTGGTTATCCTGGA
>JASFRS010000066.1:0-13557 GCA_050114795.1 Sphingomonadales bacterium | reverse complement strand
CTTTCTCCGAAGCTGATTTGGCTGAGAATGTGAAGGCATTGGTGGATGCGTTGGCGAAAGCCAAGCCGTCCGGTGCCAAAGGCAAATATTTTGAACGCATCGCTTTGTCCTCTTCAATGGGGCCTGGCGTGAAAATTGAACTGGGCAGCGTTACCGACGCAGCCTAAGTTGAAGGGATCCGGTGCTTGTCACCGGTAAGGCGATGCCTGAAAATTCAAGCATCGCCAACTGTCCAAGATTGTGGGTGTTGTGTTTTGGCACAGCCTAAGGAGAAGGGAGACCTTCAGGCCCACATGAGACGGGGTGAGTAAGAATACGGTTTCTAACGGTTGGGTTGACCGCCAATGGCAAGCCGGGAATTCGCCCTAACGGACATTTCCCAAGGTCTCTCGGGTTTCGATCCGGAAGGCTGATTAGGAAAAGACACTTAGGTGTCTTGTAACCGAAGGGAAGGGTGAAATCACCTTTTCCTAAATGGGAGAAAATGGAGTGGATAGAGCTCAAAAGCAGGAGCTGGTATCCCAACTGCACGACGTCTTTTCAGAGACGAGTGTGGTCGTAGTTGCACACTACAAAGGCCTCACCGTTTCTAAAATGACAGACCTGCGGTCTCGCATGCGCGAGGCGGGTGCTAGCTTTAAAGTCACCAAAAACCGGCTGACTAAATTGGCACTCCAAGGTACCGATTCCCAGGCAATTGCCGATCTGTTCGTGGGACCAACAGCGATTGGTTATTCGGACGATCCTGTAACTGCGCCAAAAATTCTGGCCGAATTCGCCAAAGACAATGACAGCCTGGTCATTCTCGGTGGTGCAATGGGCACGACAGTTTTGGATGCAGACGGGGTGAAAGCACTTGCTGAACTGCCATCACTTGACCAGCTCCGCGGCAAAATCGTGGGTCTGTTGCAAGCGCCGGCAGGCAAACTCGCACAGGTTACCGCCGCACCTGGTGGTCAGCTTGCACGTGTTTTCGGTGCCTATGGGTCCAAAGAAGCAGCGTAATTTTAACCGATACTTGCCGGTGAGAGCTGGCATAGCCATATGACCGTTGGAGATTTGAAATGGCTGATTTAGAGAAACTTGTTGATCAACTTTCTGAACTGACTGTTTTGGAAGCCGCTGAGCTGTCCAAACTTTTGGAAGAAAAATGGGGCGTCTCCGCCGCTGCTCCTGTTGCTGTTGCTGCCGCTGCTGGTGGTGATGCAGGTGCGGCTGCTGCTGAGAAAGACGAATTTGACGTCATTCTGGCCGGCGCAGGCGACAAGAAAATCAACGTGATTAAAGAAGTCCGCGCCATCACTGGCCTGGGCCTCAAAGAAGCTAAAGACCTCGTCGAAGGTGCACCTAAACCTGTTAAAGAAGGTGTCGACAAGGAAGAAGCTGAAAAAATCAAAGCTCAACTCGAAGGCGCAGGCGCCACTGTTGAGCTGAAATAAGACTGAAAAGTCTTAAATCGAGATCAAGCGTGCGTCGAAATTTTCGGCGCACGCTTTGGTCGATTTTGCATATTTGGACTGGGCATGCTTAAAAGGGCACGGCTCAGTCGTTTTTGGCTTTAAATCCAAACCCTGGGTTAAAGCGTGAATATGAGGGCGAGATATGGCGACGGCGACGTCTTTTACTGGTCGAAAGCGGGTTCGCAACAACTTCGGCTCCATCCGTGAAGTGGTGACAATGCCGAACCTTATTGAGGTTCAGCGTGAGAGCTATGATCAATTCCTCTACCCCGGTGATTGGGGTGAGTCTGGTCTTGAGCGGGTGCTGAAATCGGTCTTTCCGGTTTCGGATTTTTCCAATTCCGCAGAATTGCATTATGTCGATTATGCGCTGGAAGAGCCTAAATATGACGTTGAGGAATGTCAGCAGAGGGATATGACCTATGCGGCACCTTTGCGTGTAACCCTGCGGTTGATCGTATTTGAAGTCGATCCTGATACCGAAGCGCGCTCTGTTCTCGACATTAAAGAACAAGACGTTTACATGGGCGATCTGCCTTTGATGACGGAAAATGGTACTTTCGTTATCAACGGGACTGAGCGTGTTATCGTCTCTCAAATGCACCGTTCACCCGGTGTGTTCTTTGACCATGACCGTGGTAAAACTCATTCTTCCGGTAAATTCTTATTTGCCGCTCGCGTCATTCCTTATCGTGGCTCCTGGCTCGATTATGAATTTGATGCGAAAGACTTGCTCCATGTCCGCATTGACCGACGTCGGAAACTCCCTGCGACAGTCATGCTTTACGCCCTTGGCATGTCGAGCGAAGATATTTTAAATTATTTCTACAATACGCTGACGTATAAGCGCGATAAAAAGGGATGGCGCATTCCTTATAACGCTGACCATTGGCGTGGTGTGAAGCCGGATTATGACGTTGTAAACGCGAAAACCGGCGAGGTCGTGTTCGAAGCGGGTAAGAAAATTACCCCGCGTGCGGCGCGTGCTGCAGGCAAGGCGGATGACAAGCTTGAGCTTCTGTTGCCTGCTGAAGAGCTGCATAGCCGTTTTGCCGCTGAAGATATGATCAACGAGAAAACCGGTGAAATTTATATCGAAGCCGGTGATGAGATCACGGCAGATCATCTGGCAGCCCTGGATGTAGCTGGTTTTGATGAATTAAAAATTCTCGATATTGATCACCTCAATGTTGGTGCGTATCTGCGCAACACTCTGGCTGCTGACAAAGCGGAAAATCGTGATAGCGCCCTATCCGAAATTTACCGCGTTATGCGCCCTGGCGAGCCGCCAACAAAAGAAACTGCTGAAAGCCTGTTCTACGGCTTGTTCTTTGATCCGGAACGTTATGACCTGTCCGCTGTTGGCCGTGTGAAAATGAACATGCGCCTGGATCTGGACTGTGATGACAGTGTTCGTGTGCTTCGTAAGGACGATATCCTTGAAGTCATGAAAACGCTGATCGAGCTGAAAGACGGTCGCGGTGAAATTGACGATATTGACCATTTGGGCAACCGTCGTGTTCGCTCCGTTGGTGAATTGATGGAAAACCAATATCGCGTTGGTTTGTTGCGGATGGAACGCGCCATTCGGGAGCGTATGTCTTCCGTCGAAATCGACAGCACAATGCCGCATGATCTGATCAATGCGAAACCGGCCGTTGCTGCTGTTCGCGAGTTCTTTGGCTCTTCACAGCTGTCACAGTTCATGGATCAGACCAATCCGCTGTCTGAAATCACCCACAAGCGTCGCTTGTCTGCGCTTGGTCCGGGTGGTCTGACGCGGGAACGCGCAGGCTTTGAAGTCCGCGACGTTCACCCAACTCATTATGGTCGTATCTGTCCAATTGAAACGCCTGAGGGACCAAATATTGGCCTTATCAACTCCCTGGCGACCTTCAGTCGTGTGAATAAATATGGCTTCATTGAAACGCCTTATCGTAAAGTCGTTGATGGTAAGGTGACGGACGAAGTTGTCTATCTCTCCGCCATGGAAGAAGCCAAGCACACCATCGCTCAGGCGAATGCCGAATTGGACAAAGACGGTCGCTTTACAGCCGACCTGATCAGTTCACGTCAAAATGGCGAGTTCATGCTGTCCGCGCCTGACGCGCTGACATTAATGGACGTTAGCCCGAAACAATTGGTCTCTGTTGCTGCAGCCCTTATTCCCTTCCTGGAAAACGATGACGCCAACCGCGCATTGATGGGCTCAAACATGCAACGCCAAGCGGTGCCTTTGGTTCGTGCCGAAGCGCCATTTGTCGGTACCGGCATGGAAGCCGTTGTGGCTCGTGATTCCGGCGCGGCAATCGCTGCACGGCGTGCAGGTATTGTGGATCAGGTGGATGCGACTCGTATCGTTATTCGCGTAACCGAGGAAATTGATGCCGGGTCTTCCGGTGTTGATATCTATCGTTTGTCCAAATTCCAACGTTCCAACCAATCAACCTCCATCAACCAACGTCCGTTGGTGCGTGTAGGTGATGTGGTTCAAGCGGGTGACATCATTGCTGATGGTCCGTCAACGGAATTGGGTGAATTGGCTCTGGGTCGGAATGCGCTTGTCGCCTTCATGCCCTGGAACGGTTACAACTATGAGGATTCCATCCTCATTTCCGAACGGATCGTGAAAGATGACGTCTTCACCTCTATCCATTTGGAAGAATTTGAAGTGATGGCACGGGATACCAAATTGGGTCCTGAAGAAATCACCCGTGATATTCCAAATGTGTCTGAGGAAGCGCTTCGCAACCTTGATGAAGCTGGTATTGTCTATATAGGTGCAGAGCTGGAAGCTGGTGATATTTTGGTGGGTAAAATCACACCAAAAGGCGAAAGCCCAATGACACCGGAAGAAAAACTTCTGCGCGCTATCTTTGGTGAAAAAGCCTCTGACGTGCGTGATACGTCTATGCGCTTGCCTCCGGGCACCACCGGTACCGTTGTTGAGGTTCGTGTCTTCTCCCGCCATGGCGTGGATAAAGATCAACGCGCTCTCGCAATTGAGCGGCAAGAGATTGAGCAAATCTATAAAGATAGGGAAGATGAACGCGCTATCTTGCGTCGGAACACTTTCTCCCGTCTGCAAAGCATGTTGGTCGGCCAAACCGTTTCCGCAGGCACCAAGCCTGTGAAAAAAGGTACTGTGATTTCAGAAGATGTTCTGGATGAGCTGGAGCCGAAGGAATGGTGGAAAATCCCAGTCGGTGATGACGCCGTTATGGGGTCTATCGAAGCTTTGAAAGCGCAATATGACGATGCGACTAAAGCATTGGAAAAACGCGCTGCTGAGAAAATTGAGAAGTTGCAACGTGGTGATGAGTTGCCTCCAGGGGTGATGAAGATGGTCAAAGTCTTCGTCGCCGTGAAGCGCAAGCTTCAACCGGGCGATAAAATGGCCGGTCGTCACGGGAACAAAGGGGTTATCTCCCGCATTCTTCCCATGGAAGATATGCCGTTCCTTGAAGATGGCACGCCCGTTGATCTCGTCCTCAACCCGCTTGGCGTGCCAAGTCGGATGAACGTGGGACAGATTTTGGAAACCCATTTGGGTTGGGCATCCCGCGGTCTTGGCAAGCAGCTCAAAGGCATTTTGGAAGGCATCAAAGAAGGGAGCGCGGAGCCGAAGGCGTTGCGTGACCATATGGCCAACATCTATGGCAAGGATCAGTTTAAAGCCGAGGTCGCGCCATTAAGTGACGACCAAGTCGTTGAACTGGCTGGTAATATGTCTTCCGGTGTTCCAATGGCAACACCGGTCTTTGACGGCGCGCGTGAAGCTGATGTGACGGCCATGCTTGAGAAAGCAGGCTTGGATGGATCCGGTCAGGTCGATCTATATGATGGACGGACTGGTGAGAAATTCGACCGTAAGGTGACAGTGGGCTATATTTATATGCTTAAGCTGCATCATTTGGTTGATGATAAGATCCATGCTCGCTCAATTGGCCCATACAGCCTTGTGACTCAGCAGCCACTTGGCGGTAAGGCCCAATTCGGTGGCCAACGCTTTGGTGAGATGGAAGTCTGGGCTCTGCAAGCTTATGGTGCAGCTTATACCCTTCAGGAAATGCTGACGGTGAAATCGGATGACACAGTGGGCCGGACGAAAGTCTATGAAGCCATTGTGAAAGGCGATGACGCATTTGAAGCCGGCATTCCGGAGAGTTTCAATGTGCTTGTGAAAGAGATGCGGGCACTTGGCTTGAACGTCGAGCTTTTGTCGGGAAGTTGATCGAAGCGCGGGGCGTGAACTGCGCCCCGCCTTCTTGAGATTTGAGTTTTTTCGAATTGCCACGACCCGGGCTTAAACGGGCACCCAAGGAGAAAGATGGTCATGAACCAAATGATGAACATCTATAACCCGGCTGCAAAACCGGAAACATTTGACCAAATTCGCATCATGATTGCGTCACCGGAGCGTATCCGGTCTTGGTCATTCGGTGAGATTAAAAAGCCGGAAACGATCAACTACCGGACCTTCAAGCCAGAGCGTGATGGTCTGTTCTGTGCACGTATCTTTGGCCCGGTCAAAGATTATGAGTGTCTGTGCGGCAAATATAAGCGCATGAAATATAAAGGCATCGTTTGCGAAAAATGCGGTGTTGAAGTGACCTTAGCCCGCGTTCGGCGTGAGCGCATGGGTCATATCGAACTTGCTGCTCCGGTTGCTCATATCTGGTTCTTGAAATCCTTGCCCAGCCGTATCGGCCTTCTCCTCGATATGACGCTGAAGGATTTGGAGCGTGTTCTCTATTTTGAAAGCTTCATTGTTACTGAGCCTGGTCTAACCTCGCTGAACCAATATCAGCTTTTGACTGAGGAAGACTATTACCGGGCCCAGGAAGAATTTGGCGAAGATAGCTTTACAGCCGGTATCGGTGCGGAAGCCATTCGCTTTCTGCTTGAAAATATCGACTTGGAAGCTGAGCAGACAAAACTGCTGCAAGAATTGGCTGAAACCAAATCGGAATTGAAGCCGAAGAAAATCGTCAAACGCTTGAAAGTCATTGAGTCTTTCCTTGAGTCCGGCAACCGTCCGGAATGGATGATTTTAACTGTTGTGCCTGTCATTCCGCCGGATCTGCGTCCGCTGGTACCGTTGGATGGCGGTCGTTTTGCGACCTCTGACTTGAATGACCTTTATCGTCGGGTCATCAACCGGAATAACCGTTTGAAGCGCCTAATTGAGCTGCGTGCACCAGATATCATCGTCCGCAATGAAAAGCGGATGCTGCAGGAATCCGTTGATGCGCTCTTTGACAATGGTCGTCGTGGTCGCACGATCACGGGTGCCAACAAGCGTCCACTGAAATCTCTCTCAGATATGCTGAAAGGGAAACAAGGTCGCTTCCGTCAGAACCTTCTTGGTAAGCGCGTCGACTATTCCGGTCGTTCTGTGATTGTGACTGGTCCTGAATTGAAACTCCATCAATGTGGCTTGCCGAAGCGCATGGCTTTGGAGCTATTCAAGCCGTTCATATACAGCCGTCTGGATAAAAAAGGCATTTCCACCACGCTGAAACAAGCGAAGAAATGGGTGGAAAAAGAACGCCGTGAAGTTTGGGATATTCTCGATGAAGTCATCCGGGAACACCCTGTGCTTCTTAACCGGGCACCGACGCTTCACAGACTCGGCATCCAGGCTTTTGAACCGGTTCTGATTGAAGGTAAAGCTATTCAGCTTCACCCGCTGGTTTGCGCTGCGTTTAACGCTGACTTTGACGGTGACCAAATGGCTGTCCACGTGCCTTTGAGCATTGAAGCTCAACTGGAAGCACGTGTGTTAATGATGTCCACCAACAACATTCTATCCCCGGCCAATGGTAAACCTATTATTGTGCCGTCTCAGGATATTGTTCTTGGTCTCTATTACATCACCATGGAACGTCAGGGTGAAATTGGCGAAGGCATGGCCTTTGGTACGATTGAAGAGGTGCATCAAGCCCTTCACGCCAAAGCTGTTACGCTACACTCCAAAGTGACGTGCCGTGTGGACACAGTGGATGAAGAAGGCAAGCCCATCACCCGTCGTCTGGAAACGACGCCGGGGCGTATGATCCTGGCTGGCCTGTTACCGAAGCATCCGAAATTGAAAGTGGATATCATCAACCGTCTTTTGACGAAGAAAGATATCTCCGACGTTATTGACCAAGTTTATCGCCATTGCGGTCAAAAAGAGACGGTTCTCTTTGCTGACGGCATTATGGCTTTGGGCTTCGGTCACGCCTGTAATGCGGGTATCTCCTTCGGTAAAGACGATATGGTCATCCCGTTTGAGAAAGAGCCTTTGGTCGAAGAAACCCGTGCGCTGGTCAAAGAATATGAACAGCAATATCAGGAAGGTTTCATCACTCAGGGCGAGAAATATAACAAAGTCGTTGATGCCTGGTCCCAATGTGGTGACCGTGTGGCTGACGCGATGATGAAACATATTTCTTCTCAAGCCATTAATAAAGAAACCGGTCGTGAAGAAGACATCAACTCAATCTATATGATGGCTCACTCTGGCGCCCGGGGCTCTCAGGCTCAGATGAAACAATTGGCTGGTATGCGCGGTCTTATGGCCAAGCCGTCCGGTGAAATCATTGAGACGCCGATTATCTCGAACTTTAAAGAAGGCCTCTCGGTGCTTGAGTATTTTAACTCAACCCATGGTGCCCGTAAGGGTTTGGCCGATACGGCGCTTAAAACGGCTAACTCCGGTTACCTGACCCGCCGTCTTGTCGATGTCAGTCAGGACTGCGTTGTCATCGAACAGGATTGCGGTACGGAAAAAGGTCTGCTGGTATCCGAACTGACTGAAGGTGGTAACACTCTGGTTAGCCTGGCAGATCGTATTCTCGGTCGTACAGCCGGTGCCGATGTCAATGATCCGATTAGCGGAGACGTCATCGTTCCTGCTGGTGAGCTGATTAATGAAGTTGAGGCAGACGCCATTGAAAAAGCTGGTGTGGCCACAGTTAAAATTCGCTCGGTACTGACTTGTGAAACCAAATCCGGCACTTGTGCGAAATGCTATGGCCGTGACTTGGCCCGTGGGACGCCCGTCAATATCGGTGAAGCTGTCGGCGTTATCGCCGCTCAGTCTATCGGTGAGCCGGGTACGCAGTTGACCATGCGGACCTTCCACATTGGCGGTACCGCGCAGGTGTCTGAACAGTCTTCTGTTGAAGCCTCTGTGGACTCCGTCTTTACCACCCGTAATATGAATGTGGTGAAGGACTCCAAAGACCGTTTGGTTGTCATGAGCCGGAATTCAGAAATCGTATTGAACGATGAAGAAGGTCGTGAACGGGCTGTTTATCGGGTGCCTTATGGCTCACGCTTGATGTTCGAAGATGGTCAGAAGGTTGCAAAAGGTGACAAGCTGGCTGAATGGGATCCCTATACGATCCCGATCATTACCGAACAATCTGGTGTAGCCCGTTATGTGGATTTGGTTGAGGGTGTATCCTTGGCTGAAACCATTGACGAAAGCACAGGTATTACATCTAAAGTCGTGACCGACTGGCGGACTCAGCCTAAAGGGTCTGACTTACGTCCGCGGATCACCTTGCGTGATGCCAAAGACGAAGTCGTCCAATTGGCCAATGGTACAGAAGCACGTTACTTCTTGTCCGTTGACGCTATTCTTTCCGTTAATGATGGTGACGAAGTCGCCGCTGGTGACGTGATTGCGCGTATCCCACGTGAAGCAGCAAAAACCCGGGATATTACCGGTGGTCTGCCACGTGTTGCGGAATTGTTTGAGGCTCGGAAGCCAAAAGATCATGCCGTTATCGCAGAGATCGACGGTATCGTGGCCTTTGGTCGAGATTATAAGAACAAGCGCCGCATCATCATCAAATCCAAAGATGGTGAGGAAGAGCGTGAATATCTCATTCCAAAGGGCAAGCATATTGCCGTTCAGGAAGGGGACTTCATCCAGAAAGGCGATTATCTTCTCGATGGTAACCCAAGCCCGCATGACATCTTGTCGGTCATGGGTGTGCCAGCTCTTGCGGATTATCTCATCAAAGAAATTCAGGAGGTCTATCGACTGCAGGGCGTGAAAATCAATGACAAGCATATTGAAGTCATTGTGCGCCAGATGTTGCAGAAGGTTGAAATTTCTTCTTCAGGTGACTCCACCTTCTTGTTGGGTGAGCAGGTCGATCATGAAGAATTTGATGAAGAGAATGCGAAGTTGGTTGAGCAAGGTCGTGAGCCGGCGAAAGGCTCCCCGGTCTTGCTTGGTATCACCAAAGCATCCTTGCAGACCCGGTCGTTTATTTCAGCCGCGTCTTTCCAAGAGACAACACGCGTGCTCACAGAAGCTGCAGTGGCAGGTAAAGTTGACCGCCTGTCTGGCTTGAAAGAGAACGTCATTGTCGGCCGCCTGATTCCTGCAGGTACGGGTGCAGCCCATGCCCGCGTGAAATTGGAAGCTCAGCGGCGTGATAAGGAACTGCTTGATTCTCAAGCACCGGAGGAAGTTGTTGAAGCCCCGGTAGCAGCGGAAGCAGAAACAGGTGAGGGCGTTCAAGCCGAATAATAATCCACCTGCGAAAGCTAAGAATCGCCCCTGTAACGTATCATGCGTTGCAGGGGCTTTTTTCTATATGGGAGTCGATCAGAAACCCTTGGATTTTCAAGCGTTCCAAAGGTCGTTTTGACTTGTGCGGAATAATGTTGCGTGGAATGGTATTTTTACAGTGGGTTATTACAATATCTGGTGGGTCACTATAAATGCCCCTTTGTAAGTGCTTTTTTGTTTGACGCTCAATGACGTCACAGTTATAAGCCCACCACGCTCGCGGGCTGGTGGTAGGCCAGTGCGGTCTAGACGCTGCCCTTGCACGAGCCAAACTGGAACAGAATTTTTGTATGAACCGGACGAGGGCCGGAAGGGCCATCGCTTGCGGCTTTATTATATAAAGCGCTCGGATTAACCCCGGTTTGTTAAATGGGAACGGTATATGCCGACGATCAATCAGCTGGTCCGTAAGCCGCGCAAAAAAGTGTTGGCGCGGAATAAGGTCCCCGCTCTGGAAGCCTGCCCTCAAAAACGGGGCGTTTGCACCAGAGTTTATACAACGACACCGAAGAAGCCGAACTCCGCGCTTCGTAAAGTTGCTCGCGTGCGGCTGACAAACGGTCACGAAGTGACCAGCTATATTCCTGGTGAAGGCCATAACCTGCAGGAGCACAGTGTTGTGCTTATCCGCGGTGGCCGGGTGAAAGATTTGCCGGGTGTCCGTTATCACACCTTGAGGGGTGTTCTGGATACCCAGGGTGTAAGTGATCGCAAACAGAGCCGTTCGAAATACGGCGCTAAGCGTCCGAAATAATCGCGGTGAGAGGTTAATATGTCCCGTCGTCATAGTGCGGTCAAAAGAGAAGTCCTGCCGGATCCTAAATTCGGTGATGTCGTCTTGACCAAATTTGTGAACAGCTTGATGCTGGATGGCAAAAAGTCCGTCGCAGAGCGCATTGTCTATGGTGCTTTTGATGCGGTTGAGTCCAAGTTGAAGAAAGAGCCTCTGGGTGTTTTTCATGAAGCTTTGGATAACGCGAAGCCGCAAATTGAAGTGCGCTCCCGCCGTGTCGGTGGTGCAACCTATCAGGTGCCTGTTGAGGTTCGCGCGGATCGCGCTCAGGCTCTCGCTATTCGCTGGTTGATTCAGGCGTCTCGCTCGCGCTCAGAGCGTACGATGGCTGCGCGTCTGGCGGGTGAGTTGATGGACGCTGCATCAAATCGTGGTGCAACAGTTAAAAAGCGTGAAGATACGCATCGGATGGCTGAAGCCAACCGCGCCTTCTCGCATTATCGTTGGTAAGCTTGAAGGCTTAAGAGGATTTAGGGATCATGGCTCGCAAGACCCCATTGGAGCGCTACCGCAATATCGGCATTATGGCCCATATTGACGCCGGTAAGACAACCACGACTGAGCGTATTCTGTATTATACCGGTCGTAGCCATAAAATCGGCGAAGTGCATGACGGCGCCGCCACCATGGACTGGATGGAGCAAGAGCAAGAGCGTGGTATTACCATTACCTCTGCTGCGACCACCTGTTTCTGGAATGACCACCGTGTGAACATCATTGATACTCCTGGCCACGTTGACTTTACAATTGAGGTCGAGCGGAGCTTGCGTGTTCTTGATGGTGCGGTTGCTGTTTTTGACTCCGTGGCCGGTGTCGAGCCCCAATCTGAAACCGTATGGCGTCAGGCGGACAAATATAAAGTTCCGCGGATGTGCTTTGTGAACAAAATGGATCGTACCGGCGCTGACTTTGAGCGTTGTGTGTCCATGATTGTTGATCGTCTTGGTGCGCGTCCGTTGGTCTGCCAATTGCCGATTGGTAAAGAGGCTGACTTCAAGGGTGTGATCGATCTTGTAAAAAACAAAGCGATCATCTGGCTTGATGAAAATCTCGGTGCCAAATACGAATATGTCGATATTCCTGCAGACTTGGCCGACGCTGCTGAAGCAGCTCGTATGGAGCTGATCGAAACCATCGTTGAGCAAGACGAAGCTGCCATGGAAGCTTATCTTGAAGGCAATGAGCCTGATGAAGCGACCATGAAGAAGTTGATCCGTAAGGGTACAATTGCTTTGGAATTTGTTCCGGTACTTTGCGGCACGGCCTTTAAAAACAAAGGTGTGCAGCCTCTGTTGGACGCGGTTGTTGATTTCATGCCGGCCCCTGTTGACGTGCCTGCGATTAAAGGTGTCAGCGTTGATGGCGAAACCGAGATGACACGTAAGTCATCTGATGATGAGCCGTTCGCTGCCTTGGCATTTAAAGTCATGACCGACCCCTTCGTTGGCTCTTTGACCTTTGCCCGGGTGTATTCAGGTGTGTTGGAAGCTGGTACGCAAGTCTTGAACTCCGTGAAAGACAAGCGTGAAAAAATCGGTCGTATGTTGGAAATGCACTCCAACAGCCGTGAGGACATTAAAGAAGCTCGCGCCGGTGATATTGTTGCGCTTTGTGGTCTGAAAGAAACCACAACGGGTGACACCCTGTGTCTGCCGTCCAAGCCTGTGGTTCTGGAGCGTATGGAATTCCCAGACCCGGTTATTGAAGTTGCTGTTGAGCCAAAAACCAAAGCTGACCAAGAAAAAATGGGTATCGCTTTGAACCGTCTGGCTCAGGAAGATCCGTCCTTCCGCGTGTCAACTGACCATGAATCAGGTCAAACCATCATTAAAGGGATGGGTGAACTGCATCTTGAGATCATCGTTGATCGCATGAAGCGCGAATTTAAAGTTGAAGCGAATGTGGGTGCGCCGAAAGTGGCTTATCGTGAATCTATCGCGAAAGCTGTTGAGATTGATTACACCCATAAAAAACAATCTGGTGGTTCGGGTCAGTTTGGCCGCGCCAAAATTGTTGTCGAGCCCGGCGAGCGTGGAACGGGTATTGTGTTCCATGATGAAATCGTCGGTGGTCGTATTCCACGCGAATATATTCCTTCCGTGGAAAAAGGTGTCCGCGACGTCGCCCAATCCGGACACCGCGTCGGTTACCCAATCATCGACTTCTCCGTACGGTTGGTCGATGGTGCGTACCATGATGTTGACTCCTCTGCCTTGGCATTTGAGATCACGGGTCGTGGTGCAATGCGGGAAGCCGCTGAAAAAGCTGGCATCAAATTGCTTGAGCCGGTGATGAAGGTCGAAGTCGTAACACCTGAAGATTATCTGGGTTCTGTAATCGGTGACTTGAACAGTCGTCGTGGTCAAATCCAGGGTCAGGAACAACGGGGTAACGCCCTGGCAATTGGTGCCTTCGTGCCGCTTGCAAATATGTTCGGCTATGTGAACCAATTGCGTTCTCTGACCCAAGGTCGTGCGCAATACACAATGCAATTTAGCCACTATGAAGATGTGCCTTCAAATGTGGCAACTGAGATTGAATCGAAATTAGCTGGCTAAGGCCAGAGAGATAAGAACCCTATAGGGAAAGGACTTGAGCGATGGCGAAAGCGAAGTTTGAGCGGACGAAGCCGCATTGCAACATTGGGACGGTTGGCCATGTTGACCATGGTAAGACGACGTTGACGGCAGCTATTACGAAGGTATTGGCTGAAGCGGGTGGTGCGG
>JASFRS010000065.1:0-13592 GCA_050114795.1 Sphingomonadales bacterium | reverse complement strand
AAAGAATCGCGCCAATCAGCGATGAGAAAACGCGGCGTTTTCCGCGCCGTCCTTTAGCAATATAGACCCCGCTGGGATGCCGGTGAATGAGCCTTGAGACCTCATCCGATTGGCCGATTAGCGTGTTTTTCTCTGCACTGCTTAGCTTGGCATTGGGGACCACCTCGACGGGCGGAAGGCCGGTTGTCCCTTCCTGGCGCCGCCGTCTTTTCCGTTTTGGTTGGCGAAGCGAGGCAATGATATAATAAAACAAAGCGGACACGAGAAGCACGTTGGCAATTAAGCTGGCAATAATCCATGGTCCAAGGTTGAGTTCCCACTCGCCGTCTGGGTCAAGGCGTAGAACAGGAGATGCTGCTGGTCCCAAGCTTTCTCTTTGTTTAACGGATACCAAGGGAACGGAAACGACGGGTCCATCACTGTTGTTAAATGCGGAAATCATACCGTCTCCACCAAAAACCTGTGGCTTTTTCTGTGGGCGAAAGCTTAAGCCGTAAAGCGGCATGCCAAGGCAGCGTGCTTTAACCGTTAAACGGCGGATGGATCGGGTGACGACCTGATAATCGGTTACAGCGCCACAATAATAATCCTGGCCGTGAATATGTGTGGATAAATAGCGCGCAAATGCCGCCGGGTCGTCTTCCCCAAGCAACTGATAAGCATAGGTGAATTCATCATCTCCATCTTCGAGCACGGTTCCATCAAGAGGCCCCAAAGCTCCCAGTCCTAGCCAAAGCATTAGGCTTAAAGCAGCAATTCTCATCAGCGGCATGTCTTCCTAAATTCGTCCCACATCCCTTTATACATCCCTTTATAAGGACAAAGTCTAACCAAATTCTAAGCGCCGGGCCAGAGGCTTAAGGTATTTGTGCAGGTGCTTCCCATAATTCTATCTTTGTGCCTTCGGGATCCATGATCCAGGCGAATTTGCCAAATTCGCTGTCTTCCATATCTCCAATCTGTTCAACGCCTTTGGTTTTAAGCTCGGCCAGCATTTCTTCCAGATTATCGACGCGTAGATTGATCATATAGGCCTTATTACTAGGTTTGAAATATTCGGTATCCCTGGAAAACGGTCCCCAAACGGAATAACCAGGCGCATCACCGCCATAGGGGAGGACAAGGGAAGGGTGTTCCTCGTGCCCCGCAGGCATATTTAAATGTTCAATGTACCAGTCTCGTAATTTCATAGGATTTTCGCATTTAAAGAAAATCCCACCTAAAGCTAGAACTCGTGCCACAATCCTCTCCCTCTCCCGCTTTAACGTCCCTTGAAGACCTTATTTATCACATGATCAAGGCTGGCCGGTCCAGCGCCGTGCGCAAGGGAGAAGAGTAGCGCGAAAGACCAAAGCAAGGGGGCGCTCCACCAATCATAGGATTGTAGGATGAAATATAAGACGACGGTCATGATAAAAAGAACCAAGGCACTAAACCTGGTCGCCAGACCGATAATCAATAGAAGTGGCAAAAGATGCTCGGCATATATGATGAGCGAGGTGGTAAAATCATTGCCGCGCGCAGCGCATCGGCTGCCCTCATCCCAGATATAGCGTAAGGCCATTACATCAAAGAAATCGCAATGGTTGACTTTTGCGCGCCCGGAAAACCAGAACACAGGGGCAACCGCGACCCGTGCAAAAAGTTGGAAAGCCCAGTCGGGAATAAGCTCCGGAATGGCGTAGATACGGTCTAATGCGCGTCTGCTGTATGAAATAACCCCGGCCATTGTTTTCTCCCTATTGGCTTCTTGCGGTTGATTGCCCGAATTTTTGTCCTAATATCAATGACAAATGCAAATGCGGCGGGGCAAAAAATCTTAAACCTCTATCTGGACACTGGCCTTTTTGGCCTTCAAGATGTATGTCCTTCGCAATTACTGACTTTATAGTGACCTGATTAATATTAAGGACGTTCATAATGGCGGATGCATCACAGACAAATCGGCCCCGCCCGCTTTCACCGCATTTAAGCGTTTATCGCTGGGGCGCGCATATGGCCGCTTCCATCTTTCATCGCGGAACGGGTATGGCTTTGGCTGCTGGCGGCATTGTTTTGACCTGGTGGCTGCTTTCCATTGCGACAGGCCGGGATGCCTATGCGCAATTTGAAGCTTTGGCCGGGACTCTAGTTGGTGAGATTGTGCTGATTGGCTTTACCTACGCGCTGGTTCAACATGCTTTAGGCGGGTTGCGCCATCTGTACATGGATACGGGCGCGGGCTATGAAATTCGTGGCAACCGCCTGTTGGCCAAAATTATCTTTGTGGCCAGTGTTGTTTTAACAGCCATTATCTGGGCCTTTGGTAGAGGATATATCTGATGAAATACCGTTCTCCTTTGGCCCAAGCCCGCGGCCTGGGCTCCGCCAAATCTGGCACCCATCACTGGTGGATGCAGCGTGTGACAGCCATTGCGCTTGTCCCGCTTATCATCTGGTTCCTGGTGTCAGCATTGGGTCTGCTTGGTGCGGACTATGATGTGGTGAAAGCCTGGGTAGCGCAGCCATTGACATCCGTTCTGCTTGTCTTATTTGTCAGCGCCTTTTTCTATCATATGAAATTGGGCCTTCAGGTTGTTATTGAAGACTATGTTCATGGGGAAGGGCGCAAATTGGCGCTGTTGCTCACTGTGAATTTTGCAGCCATCGCTTTGAGCGTGGCCTGCATCTTCTCAATCTTAAAAATCGCGTTTGGAGGCTAAGGCTTGTGTCTGCGTCTTATGAAATAATTGACCATGTGTATGACGCCGTTGTTGTGGGCGCTGGCGGTTCCGGCTTGCGTGCGACCATGGGCATCGCCGAAAGTGGCTTGCGTACGGCATGTATTACAAAAGTATTCCCAACCCGTTCTCATACAGTGGCCGCCCAAGGCGGTATCGCTGCCGCCCTTGGCAATATGGGCGACGACAAATGGGAATGGCACATGTTTGACACGGTTAAAGGGTCAGATTGGCTCGGCGACCAGGATGCCATTGAATATATGTGTCGGGAGGCCCCTGATGCGGTCTATGAGTTAGAACATTATGGCGTTCCTTTCTCCCGTACAGAAGCAGGCAAGATTTATCAGCGCGCTTTTGGCGGCATGACCACCAAATTCGGTGAAGGCCCCGCAGCACAGCGCACTTGCGCGGCTGCTGACCGGACCGGTCATGCGATGCTTCATGCGCTCTATCAGCAAAGCCTGAAATATGACGCCGATTTCTTCATCGAATATTTCGCCATTGATTTGATCATGGTGGACGGTGAATGCCGCGGCGTGATTGCCATGTGTATGGAAGATGGCAGTATTCATCGCTTCCGCTCCAAAGCTACAGTGTTAGCGACCGGTGGCTATGGCCGTGCTTATTTCTCAGCCACTTCAGCTCATACCTGCACCGGTGACGGTGGCGGGATGGTCATTCGTGCAGGCCTGCCTATGCAGGATATGGAATTCATTCAATTCCATCCCACAGGTATTTATGGCGCCGGCGTGTTGATCACTGAAGGCGCACGTGGTGAAGGGGGTTATCTGACCAATTCCAAGGGCGAACGTTTCATGGAGCGCTATGCTCCAAGCGCGAAAGACCTGGCCAGCCGGGACGTTGTCTCCCGCTCCATGGCGCAGGAAATTCGTGAGGGTCGCGGCGTGGGCGCTGAAGGCGACCATATCCACTTGCATCTCAATCATATTGATGCGGATATTTTAGCAGAACGCCTGCCAGGTATTACGGAAACCGCGAAAATCTTTGCAGGTGTTGACCTAACCAAAGAACCAATCCCGGTTGTCCCAACGGTTCACTATAATATGGGCGGTATTCCTACCAATTATCATGGCGAAGTCGTCACCTTGAAAGACGGCAACCCGGACAGTGTTGTGCCGGGCCTCTTCGCTGTTGGTGAAGCGGCTTGTGTGTCTGTTCACGGGGCGAACCGTTTGGGGTCTAACTCTCTGATCGATCTGGTCGTCTTTGGCCGTGCGGCTGGTAAGCGCGTGGCGGATGTTGTCACTGCTGGTGAGAAACATGGCGCATTGCCTGCGGACCATGCCGATATGGCTTTGGGTCGTTTGGATAAATTCCGCTATGCCGATGGCGCAGCGCCGACTGCTGAAGTACGCCTTAAGATGCAGAAAACCATGCAGGGTAACTGCGGCGTGTTCCGTACCGATGAAGTGCTTCAAGAAGGCATCCACAAAATCAGCGATGTTTATGGCCTGATGAAGGACTTGAAGACCACGGACCGCTCGTTGGTCTGGAACACGGACTTGATTGAAACGCTGGAGCTCGACAATCTTATCGGCCAAGCGTCCATCACCATGAATTGTGCTGCTAACCGCCATGAAAGCCGCGGCGCGCACATGCATGAAGATTATCCCAATCGGGATGATGAGAATTGGATGAAACACACTTTGGCCTGGTTTGAAGAGGGCAAAGTGCGCATTGATGGCCGTCCGGTACATGATTATACGCTGACTGAAGAAGTCGAGTATATCAAACCAAAAGCCCGCGTTTATTGATATTTTTGAGGAACAGTCATGGCTGAATTTTCATTGCCTGCCCATTCAAAAATTAAAAAGGGCAAAGTGCATCCAAAACCCGAAGGCGCCACCAATACAAAGGCCTTCCACGTCTATCGCTGGAACCCTGATGATGGGGAAAATCCACATATGGACACCTATCATGTGGATATGGACAATTGCGGCCCCATGGTGCTGGACGCGCTGATTAAAATTAAAAACGAAATGGACCCCACGCTGACGTTCCGTCGATCTTGCCGGGAAGGGGTTTGTGGATCCTGCTCAATGAACATTGACGGGACCAATGGCCTTGCTTGTACCTCTGCCATTGAAGATGTGAAGGGCGATGTGAAAATCACACCGCTCCCGCATATGGAGGTCATTAAGGATCTGGTTCCTGATTTCAAACATTTCTATGCGCAATATGCATCCATCAAACCCTGGATGCAGACACAGACACCCGCACCCACCAAAGAACGTCTGCAAGCCCGCGAAGACCGCGAAAAGCTGGACGGTCTTTATGAGTGTATCTTGTGCGCATGCTGCTCAACGTCCTGCCCCAGCTATTGGTGGAACGGCGATAAATATTTAGGCCCGGCCGTGCTGCTGCAAGCCTATCGCTGGTTAGTCGACAGCCGTGATGAAATGGCGGGTGAGCGTTTGGACAATCTGGAAGACCCCTTCCGCTTGTACCGCTGCCATACCATCATGAACTGTGCCAACGCCTGCCCTAAAGGGCTGAACCCAGCCAAGGCGATTGCCGAAACCAAGAAAATGATGCTGGAACGGCAGGTTTAAAGAGATCAAGGACAGTTTCGTAAATTTTCTCATGAACTGAGGGGAACTCCGTAATGAGTGCTGACTTGAAAGTGCGGAATGATGATCGCGTCAATATAATCAAAAGCCAAGTGCTGTCAGATGACTGGGGTATTTTGACCAAATATGACGTATCTTATCAGCACAGCGATGGTGAGCGGCAAGAGTTCTCCAGGGAAACCTATGATCGTGGTCATGGTGCAGTTGTTCTGCCTTATAATCCTGAAAATGGGAAAGTCATTCTGACCCGGCAATGGCGGCTTCCGGCATTCGTGACAGGCCATAAGGAAGATTTAATTGAGGCCTGTGCCGGCCTTCTTGATGAGCGTGACCCCGTCTCTGCAATCCGTAAGGAAGCGGAGGAAGAGATAGGAATGTCGCTTGGAGAAGTGGAAAAAATTGGGGAATTCTATATGAGCCCCGGTTCCGTGACCGAGCGTTTGCATTTTTTTGTAGCCCCATATGAAGGGTGTGTTGCCACAGATGTGGTTCGTGGCGTGCGGGGTGAAGGGGAAGATATAAAGGTTATTGAACTTTCGCTCACACAGGCGCTGGAAATGATTGATTCCAATGAAATAATAGACGCTAAGACAGTCATGCTCTTGCAACATGTTGCGCTTAAAAAACTTTGTGAAAATGCGAGCTCTAGGCAAGTTTAAGACTTCCAAAAACAGGCGTTCCTCGGGGCGCCTATTTTCTTTGAGAGGTGCGTGAAGCGTGATACGTCAGCCTAAAATTATCACCACAATGCAGAATTATTCGTGGGCGAATTTGCTGGCGGATGGGGTTGCTGGGCTGACCGTGGCCATGGTGGCTCTGCCTTTAAGCATTGCCATTGCTATCGCATCCGGTGCGTCGCCGGAAAAGGGTCTTTTAACGGCGATTATCGGGGGCTTTTTCATATCCCTTTTAGGGGGAAGTCGCGTTCAAATCGGTGGCCCGACGGGGGCTTTTATTGTCATTGTTTATGCTGTTATCGCAGAACATGGATATGATGGCTTAATCCTCTCCACCTTTATGGCGGGTATTCTACTTGTTATTGGTGGTTATTTTCGTGCGGGTCGTTTCATTTCCTTCATTCCTGAGGCCGTCATAAACGGGTTCACCATTGGCATTGCAGTTATTATCGCGACCAGCCAGTTCAAAGATTTCCTCGGCCTTCATATCGGGCAGGGCCATGCAGAATTCTTGAGCACGTTGAGCGATTTGTGGTCGGCTCGCGGCAGTCTCAATCTATATGCGCTTGGCCTGGGTGCGTTGAGTATATTTATTGTCGTATTCCTGCGGCGGATGGACCAAAGAATTCCAGGCCTTGTTCTCGCAGTTCTTTTAGGGTCCTGGGCTGTTGCATTCTTTGATTTTCCCGTAGCAACAGTGGCGACACGCTTTGACAGTTTCTCATTTCAGCTTCCTCCTCTGGGACTGCCAGAGGTCACATGGGACAGACTGAGGGAATTATTTCCATCAGCTTTGATTATTGCTTTTCTCGCTGGGGTAGAGTCTCTTCTGTCAGCCCTAGTGGCGGACAGAATGATACAAAGCCGCCATCGTTCCAGCGCAGAACTCCTCGCTCAGGGCTTTGCGAATATCGCATCTTCATTATGTGGTGGCCTGCCCGCGACCGGGGCAATCGCACGCACGGCGACAAATATCAAAGCAGGCGGGAAAACACCCGTGGCGGGTCTTATCCACGCTTTGGTCATTTTGATTGTCGTTTTATTTATGGCCCCGCTTATCGGCTATATCGCAATGCCTGTTTTGGCTGCCATCTTGCTGGTTACCGCCTGGAATATGAGCGAACCCCATAAGCTCAAAGAGCTGTTCGCCAAAGACTGGAGCGAGAAGCTGCTCCTGCTCTCCACATTGCTGTTCACCGTTTTTGTGGATTTGACAGTCGCTATCGCAGTCGGCGTATCGCTCGGCCTGCTGCTGCGCTTAAGCAAACGCCGCTCTGTTAAAAGCGACTGGACCCCACCTGAAAGATGAGTTGTGAGCTGTCGGATATCTCTTCACTCTATTTGAAGAAGCAAATGACAAACCAAGCCTTTGAAGTTGTGGAGGATTTGCGCCCGGCAAAGCCGACTGCCGAAGTCAAGAAAATGATGCTGGAATGGCAGGTTTAAATATTAACGCTTATGATGCTATCTCAATTTCATTGGAACATTTTGTTCCCTCATGGTAGGTTATATTTCAAGTTATAGGGGTATGGAATGTCACGTTCAATTGAAGAGATGTTTGAATTAGCTCGTAAAAAGCCGATGAGTGAGCAGGAGATTAATGCTCAGCGCAGAAGCTTTGCCTATGGGAATGCCCACATCGAGAACGAGGATGTGACATGGGACATGGTTGATGAGGCGATGAAGAAAACAAAGGGCTGATCTGGCATATGACGCAAAAAGACAGGTCGACCCAAGCGTTTGAACCTGAACTCATTACCGATCCTAAAAAGAAAGCCGAAAAAGAGGCAATGAACGCAGTCAAGCAATTTGACTGCGTTTTAGATTTAATTGACCAAGTCGCGCGTGATGGAAGGTCATTCAAACTTCGTCCATCCACAATTCTTCAGCTTCATCAGATTGCGATGGAAGGCCTATCCCGCTATGCGGGGAACTGGAGGCCAGACAAAGCTGTCATAACTGGAAGTCAACATAAGCCGCCGGAACGTGTGCAGGTTCCCGGTCTGATTGAAGATATGTGCGATTGGATAAATGATAATTGGCAGAAGAGGTCGGCCGTACAGCTCTGTGCTTATGTCATGTGGCGTTTGAACTGGATTCATCCTTTTGATGACGGCAACGGACGGACGTCTAGAGCAATAGCCTATCTTGTGCTATGTTGCAGACTTGGGGACAGGTTGCCTGGTGAGAATACAGTCCCTGAGCAGATTACCCATGATAAAAAGCCCTATTATGATGCCCTTGAACAGGCTGATTTAGCAAGCACGGATATCGCGCCAGACACGTCTGCATTAGAAACGCTGCTTGCACACTATATAGCTAATCAGCTGGTCACAGCTTTAGATAATGCAACAAATCACGATATGAATGATTCCAATGATCGCCGGTTTCATTAGAACCGCACGCGTAATGAGCCTTACCGCCGCCCTTCTTCAAACAATTTCCTCTGGCTGGTGATACGCTCTGATAAAAAGTCGAAAACAGCTCTAATCCGCGCGCTGTGGCGGAGGTCTTCGTGGGAGACTATCCAGACGCCCACCTTATCCAGATTAATCTCCGGCAACACCCGCACAAGATTTGGAAAGCTGGATGCCCAGCGGTGGCTGTGCAGGCCTATGCCCAGCCCTGCACTTGTGGCCCCAATATGGGCGGATGGGCTGTTGGTTTGCACCACGGTTTTGGCCTTTTCCAAATGCACCCATTCTTCGTCACTAAAGCCGATGCCGCGGAAGACCTGTTGGGGCATGCCAACCATCTGATGCTGGGCTAAATCCTCTATAATGCTGGGGGTGCCATGTCGTTCCAGATAAGACCCATCCGCATAGAGCCCAAAGCCATAATTGGTGAGCTTCTTCGTAATCAAGTCCCCTTGATAAGGCCGCACCAGGCGTAATGCGATGTCCGCCTCTCTTAGTTTCAAATCCACCACGCGGTTTTCAATTTGAATGTCTATGGTGATGTCAGGGTAACGCTCATTAAAAATGGCGACTTCACGCGGCAGCCAATGGGTGCCTAAGCCCTCAACAGTCGAAATTTTCACAAGGCCCGACAGCGTCGTCACATGGCCTTCGAGCAGTCGTTCAACCGTCTGCGCCTCCACCCCCATGCGCCGGGCATTTTCCAATATGGCCTCGCCCGAATCCGTCAGCTTCAAAGCCCGGGTGGAGCGGGCAAAAAGTAATGTGCCCGCTGCCTCTTCCAAAGCATTTAAATGCCTACCCACTGTAGGTTGACTCATGCTCAACGCCTTAGCCGCGCCGGAAATAGACCCGGTATTCACGATGGCCAGGAAGATGTTCAAATCGGTCCAGTCAATCTTTGTCATGATATTTCATTAATAACAAATATGAATAAAACAAGCCAGCTTTTGCCTATTATCATCAGAAATAAACATATTAGATAATGCTCCACATTCAAATTGTGGAGACGAACAATGTGGAAATCTCTCAAAACCCTAAGCTTGGTGGCAGGCTTTATCGCGATACAAGGCCCTGCTTTAGCCGGGTCCATCACCGACATCATGTCCACCCCGCCTTTGCTGAACAAGGCTGAGCGTGCCTTTGACAAAGGCTATCATGATCGTGTTGTGGAACTACTAAGCGGCAAGTTAGCGACATTTAAAACCAGCGCCCAAGGTCGCGCGGCCAGCTTGCTTTGCCAATCCCGTGTCCAACTGGGCGATGCAGAAGCTGCGCTTGAAGCCTGCAATATGTCCATCTCTTACACCCCCGTTCACTGGGCGGATTTAAATGCACGAGGCGGTGCTTATTACAGTCTTGGCCACTATGGAAAGGCGGCAGAAGACTTTGCAAAAGCCTATGAACTCGCCCCCCATAACCGTCAGGTCAAAGCGAATCTGCGCATCGCAGAACGCGCAGCGGGCCGTCAGCACGCGTCCAATTAATCTGACATTCCCCATTTTGCGCATATTATGGGGAAACCGGCCCCAGGCGTCCCAAGCGCCTGGGGCTTTTTCTTCGTTGCCAGGGGCACGGAGGCTCCTTAAAACAAGCGAGATAGAAAAGGAATTTGCTTCATGCCTGCAACGTGTATTGAGGATGGGCCTGATAAAGGCTGGATGAAATGGGTCCAGGATGAAAGCCGCCAGGGCCGTTTTGCCCAAACTGCGCTCAAGCCCATTCTATGGCGTGAGGAAGGTGCACAGGTCCGCGCCAAAATGGCATCGGACGTTGAACACACCAATAATGGCGGTGTGCTGCACGGTGGTTTCCTCATGTCCTTTGCCGACATGGCGCTCTTTGCCATTGCTTATAAGTGCCTGGAAAAGACACATGCCGTTACTGTCACCTGTAATTTCGAATTCCTAGGTGCTGGCGAGCCTGGCGTGGATGTAGAGGCGGTGGGTGAAGTCGTCCAGGAAACCGGCAAGACCATATTCGTCCGCGCCGTTGCCTATCAAGGCGACCGCCCTGTTCTGAATTTTTCAGGCACCCTGCGGAAAATCGGATTGAAAGTGCCTGCGGGCGATGCTTGAGACTTTAACCCAAACAGTGGACGCAATAGTGGAAACCGCCGAATGCCGAATTCATAAATCAAAGCGCAGCCCCCAAAGGTTGCAAGCGTTATAAGCGCAAACTCTATGCCCAGGCCCAGTTCAAATTTGGTTAACCAGAAGCCCGCCATCACTGTCAAGGTCTGGTGCAGAATATACCAAGGGAAAATGGCTTCGGTCATATAGCGCCGCACAGGGCCATCATGATTGAGATATTTCTGCGCGAGGCCCAGCAGGCTTGCAATCACTGCCCAGGCATAAAGCGAACGCAGCATATCAAATTCCAGGCTCAACGCACCCAGCACAACAGCGATAGTTAGGGCGAAGGGGAGAAGGCGCTGTATTGCGCGCCAATAACCCGCATCTTTCGCCACCACATAGCCAGTTAAAACCAAAGTGAAGCTGTGCGCATGGTTGGCCCAGTCACCCACCACCGCATGGGTATAGGGATAATGAGGGTTAAGCGTGAACGCATAAATCACATGCGGCAGCAGGGGGAGGACTAATGCCCATAACGGCGCCAATGGTTGCGCAAAAATGCGTGCCACAATACGGTCCGCAATAAAGCCCAGAGGCCGCGTGAAAAGCGCAAAGATGCATGTGTAAATCAGCAGATAAACCACATACCAAAGATGGTTATAAGTTGGGATGATGACGGAATAATTGGAAAAGTCCGACTGGATATAAGTGGGATAAAAGTTCCAGAAAGACGCCGTAATTTCACCACCCTGTGTCAGCTCCGCCCAGCTTTGCGGATAAACAATAACCGCCATGCCAAAGAGGATAGGGATAAGCAATTGCTTCACCCGCCCGCGTATGAAAGCCGCTTTCACATCCTCGTATTTATCAAAGGCAAAGCGCAAGGCCACGCCGGAAATGAAGAACAACAACGGCAGCCGCCAGGGGTTCAACAATTTCATAAAAGGCTCTGCCCCATCGCCCGCATAGATGCTTTTTACATGCCAGTCCCAAGACACATAAAACATGCCTACATGATAGAAAATCAGCAGGCCAAAGGCGATGATGCGTAACCAGTCCAAATCATAGCGGCGGGTGTTCATGGGGCGTCCTCTATATAAAACTCAACTTCACCTTAAAACGCTCCTCCCGTCATCCCAGGAAAATGGGATGGCGGCCCGCCAAAAGGGTTGAATGTCAGACGTTAGGGATGAATGACGGCGTTGTGGGGCGAATGACAGAGATGTCTTTGCGCAAGGAATAAGAAACTGCCATAAAGACCTTATGTTTGGACGCGCAGATAACCCCGAAACCCAAGCTGACCAGCGTGCGGATAAACGCATGTTTCTGGTCATATTGGGCTTTGTGGTTTTGTCCTGGCTCATCCTCTCCACCTCCGATCATATGGAGGACAGCGCGGCGGGGATAGAGTTCTATTGGCTTAAACCCTGGGTCGAGCAATTAACATCTCACCTCGCCATCATCCCGGCCTTTTTAGTCATTCCCTGGCTGTTAAACCGCGTGCCTCTCTCATTGGAGGGTTGGCCCCGTGTCTTGCCGCATTATGCGCTGGGCTTTGTGGCCTTTGGGATTATCCATGTGGGGTTGATGGATGTGTTGCGCAGTATCAGCTACCCGCTGTTGCTGGGGAAGCCTAATCCTGAAACGCTATTAGGCCCTGACCTCTGGGTCTATGAACTGCGCAAGGATATTTACACCTATCTTCTGGTCGTTCTGTCCTTCCGTGCCATGCGCCATATTGAGCAGCTCCAATTAGAAGCCCAAAACATCAAAGAACAAGCCCGCCAAAGCGGACGGCTGGAGCTGAAATCCGGTGGCCGCCATGTGTTTTTGGATGCAGGTGATATCCTCTGGGCCAAAGCCGTCTCCAACTATGTCGAAGTGCATACCGCCCAAGGCCACCACCTCATCCGCATGACCTTAACCGCGCTGGAAGGCCTACTCCGCGAAGCCGGCGACGCCCACATCCGCATTCACCGGTCTTATCTTGTGAAGCGTGATAGCATCCGTGAAGTGGTACCAACGGGGGATGGTGGGGCGGTCGTAAAGACAGTGGATGGTTTGGACCTCCCCGCCAGTCGGAAATATCGCAATTCCCTTTAGTCGCAGCGTGGGAGCGCTTTACCGCAATAATGTTATCGACGCGCTCATATATCTGACATGTATATGCAGAATATGAATGAGGGGTGTTTCTATGCTTGGAAAATTGATAATCACAATCGCTGTCTCTTTCAGCGCATTGCACATGGCTGCTCGTGCGGATGTGGCGCAAGACATCCAGCAGGCCCTCCAGCTTGGTTTTAAAGGCCAGAATGAAGAGGCTATCCAGATGTTGGAAAATACCCTTCCAAAGGCGGAGGGTATTGAAAAACTTCGCGCGCTTCATTTCCTTATCGACTTAAAGCGCATTGTCGGGGCGTGGGATGAAGTGCCGCCTCTCGTTGACCAGTTTCAAGCGCTTTATCCAAATGTTGAAGGTGCGGACCGTAATCCCATCTGGGCCGCGAATATGATGTCTGAAAAGGCTGCTGCGCATGTGGCCTTGCAGCAGAATGCCGATGCGGTCAAAGCCAGCGCCACAGCCCTAAAGCTGTATAAAAACCTTAGCGCCACCTGGCATGCGGATGAAAATGGGGACTGGGTGTCAAACACCACAGGTCAGCATTGTCCGATCACTTGGCAGGACCATGTCCGCTATGATGCCTATGACCGGGATGGTGATAGTAGGTGCACCTATTGGGATTCTGATATTTCCGGTGGTGTGGCGCTGGATATTTATAAAACGGCTGAAGCTTCATTCGAGCAGAATGCGGCTGATATCGCTAAAGGTCTTGAAAAGTTCGGACAAGCCGCGCCGGAGGCGATGGACGTTCCCGAACAACTCTCAGAGCTTATTCCCACGGGTGTGAAGGCCACGGCTATGCATGGCAGCGGTCAATTTGCTTTTGATTATCTGCTGCTCGCCCCCGAACATGGGGAATGGAGCTTGTCAGTCAGCTATTCCCAAGGCCGTCTGGGCCAGGCGAAAGCCTCTCTGGCGAAAATCCTGCCTGATTTATTGTCATGAGTGAATGATGCTCGAACACCCCCGCCGGGTGCGCAACAGATTGAT
>JASFRS010000064.1:0-13608 GCA_050114795.1 Sphingomonadales bacterium | reverse complement strand
TGCAATGACTGGCAGAGTGATCTCACGCGCCCCCAAAAGGGCTGCTTGGAAGGGCGTCATGCCCTCTTCGATGTGGCGGTGAATATTTTCAACTACGACAATAGCATCATCAACCACCAAACCGATAGCAAGCACCAGTGCCAGTAATGTCAGCAGGTTGATGGAATAGCCAAGGGCATTCAAAAGGACCATAACGCCAATCAAGCTAAGCGGAATGGTGACAATAGGAATAAGTGTGGCGCGTACATTTCCGAGGAAGAGGAAAATGACGATGATAACAATCAGCGCGGCTTCGAAAATCGTGTTGCGCACTTCCCGAATGGATTCGCGGATATAATCGGATGAATCATAGTTGATCGAGCTTTCGAGGCCCTCGGGATAATTGGCTTGCAAAGCTGGGAATGCCGCCCTTACCCGGTCGGAGACATCCAATGGGTTGGCACCGGGTGTCGTCCTTATAGCCAAAAACAAAGCACGCTGCCCTGTTGCATATGTGCTGGAATTCCCACTTTGTGGGCCAAGCTCTACTTGCGCTATATCGCGCATGCGGATCAGTGTGCCGTCCCGCGATGCTATGGCCAGATCAGCAAAAGCTTCCGCTTCTTTTAAGTCTGTTTCCGCTTTAACTGAGACTTGTATGAAGTCACCTTTTACGCGGCCTGATGCCGATATGAAGTTATTATCTCGAATAGCTTTATTCACATCATCTGCGGTGACACCAAGCGCAGTCATGCGTTGGGGATCCAGCCAAAGGCGCATGGCATATGTTTTCGGACCCAGAATTTCTGCATTGCCCACACCCTCCAACGACTGGAGGGCTGGCTGAACGACCCGGGTCAAATATTCGGTGACCTGAGAGGGGGTCATAATGTCCGACCGGAAGTCAATATACATCAGCGCGAAATCATCGCCCGTTGACTTTGTGACAATGGGGTCGTTGGCCTCACGTGGTAGAATGTTCCTAACTTGGTTGATTTTAGTTAGAACTTCTGTCAGCGCCTGATCACCATCAGCATTCAAACGTAATTCAAGCGTGATTGTGCTGCGCTCGGCGGCTGAGGAAGATGTCAGGACATCAACACCTTCTGTTGACGCCACAGCTTGTTGCAGAGGCGTTGTGATAAAGCCTTGAATCAAATCCGCATCTGCACCGGGATAAGTGGTCAACACCGTAATAGTCGTTTTCGTCAATTCAGGAAATTGACGAACAGACAAGTTGAAGGTCGCTTGCAAGCCTACAAGCAGAATAAACAAAGATACCACCGTCGACAAAACCGGTCGACGAATGAAAAGGTCCGTAAAACTGCGATCTAATGCCTGAGCCATGGTATTGCCTATAGTTTCGGCCGTGGGGAGGCGGGTTCAAGCGGCTTTGAATTGTCCACTTTTACAACGGCTCCAGGACGTAATTTGATTTGACCAGCAACAACCACCTCTTCATTGGGGCTGACGCCTTCGGAAAGGGAAATTTCTCCTGGTCGTTTGTCACTGACTTGAACAGTGCGCCGTTCAACTTGATAAAGCCCGTCTTCACCCTCGACAGGTGTCACAACATAAATGGAATCCCCATAGAGGCTGTAGGTGATGGCTGTTTCTGGTACGGTCATACGCATTTCTTCGCCCCGGTAGAAGAGGCGGATGGATGCAAACATGCCGGGTACCAGTTTTTTCTCCGGGTTGGCCAAAGTTGCCTGGATCAGAATATTACGCGTTGTATCGGTGACGCGAGAGTTCAAAGAGGTAATCTCACCGGGGAACCGCTCGCCAGGGAAAGCGTCAACCGCGATATCAAGCTTTTGCCCAACTTTCAAAACCGCTAAAGCCTGCTCAGGCAAAGTGAAATTGACATACAATGGATCAAGGCTTTGCAATGTAACGATCGGGTCGCCCGGCGAAAGAAAGGCACCCAAATTTACGCGGCGCACGCCAAGGCGTCCGGCAAAGGGTGCATGCACGTTTTTCTGGCTGATCAGGGCACGTGTGCGTTCCACCGCCGCTGCAGCGCTGTCGCGGCGCGCAAGTGATGCATCAAGGGATGCTTGACTGACATTTCCACGCGTCGCAAGTGAGCGAGAGCGTTCCAGTTCTAGATTAGCTTCTTTCAACAGGGCCAGGTTTTGTTCAAGCTCCGCACGCTCAACTTCATCATTCAAGTGAATGAGGGGAGCGTTTGCATCGACGTCCTGGCCGGATTCAAACAAAATCTCACTCACGATGCCTGGAGCTTCTGCCGTAATGTCAACACCACGAACGGCGACAACTGTACCAATGCCGTTAATTAAAGGCTGCCAGTTCTTTTCTTCGACTGTTGCGGTTGAAACAGTTACCGGTGGTGGCGTATTTCCTGCAAAGAAGCTATTGATCATGATTGGTGTTATGACGAACTTAAAGATGGCCAGCCCCCCCACGAGAAGGATGACAAATAATGCCGCCCAGAATGCGCACCCAATATTGCGTTTTCTGCCTGATTTTTGTTCAGTCATCGAAAATGCCTCAGCCCTGAGTTTGAATTGCGCTTTCTCTATCGCCTTTCAACGCATTTGTCACCTGTGCACAACTCAACGTGATCGATCATCTATTATGCAAATCTGATGTGGTAACTCAGGCTTCACTATGCCATGTTGCGCCGCACATGTCGGGTGATTATTTTTACTGGCCAGTTTAATTGAGAATTTTAGATGCTCGGATCTATTCAAAAACGCCTGTTGGTTTCAGGATTTTTTGTGGCCCTGGTGAGCGCTTGCGCGACAACGCCACCGCCAGAACAGGGTGAACATGACCCCTTTGAAAAATTTAATCGGGCAACCTTTAACTTTAATCGTGTGGTTGAGCATGTGATGCTTCGCCCGACGGCAAAAGTTTATAATGCTGTCTTGCCGCCGCCCATAAGAAATGGGGTGAGAAATGCGCTTGATAATCTGAAAGGCCCCGTTGTTTTTACAAATGACCTTTTGCAGGGCGAGGGCAAACGCGCAGGAACCAGTCTTGGGCGTTTTGTTGTTAACACGACGATTGGTATTGGCGGGATTTTTGACCCCGCAACGGGAATAGGTCTTGGGGCTCATGAAGAGGACTTTGGACAGACGCTCGCAGTTTGGGGTGTGGAAGAGGGTGCATATATTGAGCTACCCTTTCTTGGCCCATCAACGCTGCGCGATAGCGTTGGGTTAGCTGGAACCACATTGATGGACCCCTTTTTCTGGCTTGCCCGGGAAGCGGATGTTGAGCAACTTAGCTATGTACGCCGCAGCGTGGGTGGAATTGATAAATTAAACCGGAATTTGACGCGCCTGGATGATTTAGAGCAAAATTCACTGGATTATTATGCTGCGCTGCGGAGCCTTTATTTGCAGGATCGCCGTGCGGAAATTCTAAACAGCACTGGGGAAGAGCTTCCTGAATTTCCGGACTATGATGAAGAATTTTCAGACGCGGGACTTGGTGATGAGTGACATTGCCTTTGAAACCCCATCGGGAAAAGGCGCGGAAGATGAGAATTTTCCGGTTGGGTCTTTTCTGTTGCCAAAGCATCTTCGTCCGCATGTCGCGATATTCTATGATTTTGCCCGTGCGATTGATGATGTCGCTGATAATCCTGCGGCTACGGCTGAGGAAAAGATTGAGCGGTTGAATTCATTTGAAGCCGCTTTGATCGGTGCGCCGGAGGCGCCTACAGTTCCAAAGGCTGATCTTTTGCGGGAAAGTTTGGCTGAACTGGGTGTGACACCTAAACACGGTCAGGATCTGATCTCCGCTTTTCGTCAGGATGCTGTTAAAACACGCTATGAAAATTGGGATGAATTGCTTGATTATTGCGACCGTTCTGCGGCACCAGTCGGACGTTATCTTCTTGATATTCATGAGGAAGATCCGTCGCATTATGTCTTTTCTGATGCTTTATGTAACGCTCTTCAGGTCATAAATCATTTGCAAGATTGTGCCGATGATCGGCGTGAGTTGGACCGGGTTTATCTGCCCCAAAACTGGATGCGGGATGCAGGCACAAGCGATGCGGATCTGGATAAATCGGCTTTGACACCAGGGCTACGCGAAGTTGTAGATCGCTGCCTCGATGGGACTGAAGTTCTATTGCGGGACGCCGTGAAGTTGCCGCCGGTTTTAAGAAGTAAAAGATTATCAGCGGAGTCAGCGGTGATCGTGCGTATCGCTCAAAAACTGACCCGCCATTTACATGCACGCGACCCCATTGCGACCCGGGTCGAGTTGAAAAAACATGAATTCATAGCCTGCGGCATTCTTGGGTTAATGGGAAGTTTGCTGGGACGCTATTGAGATGCTTGCCATCATTTCGCTGTCGCTGGCTCTTTGGGTTGGTCTGATCTTATTCCATAATCGCTTTTGGTTATGTGATCAGCGTCTTCCTGCTTTACAGAGAGGGATGGACACACCTGACGTCATTGCTATCGTGCCAGCACGTAATGAAGCAGAGACCATAGGACGCTGCGCGACATCCATTTTATCGCAGGATTATGACGGTGCTATCCATCTCATTGTGGTCAATGACAGTAGCAGTGATGAAACAGCAGAATTAGCCCGCCTGGCAATTACACAAGCCCCACATACAGGGGAAGTTTTAGATGCGAAGCCATTGGAACCTGGATGGAGTGGCAAATTATGGGCGCTGAACCAGGGTGTGGCAAAAGCGGGGGCAGTAGCGCCTTATCTCTGGTTTTCAGACGCGGATATTGAGCATGGCCCAGATGTGCTGGCCCGGCTTGTTGAAAAGGCAGAGCAGGAGGATCGAGGGCTGGTTTCGCTCATGGTGCGTCTTCGTGCGAAAACATGGCTTGAGAAACTGGTTGTTCCGGCTTTCGTATTCTTTTTTCAAAAACTATATCCCTTTCCTGCTATTAATAATCCCAGCTCTCGCTTTGCCGGAGCGGCCGGCGGCTGTGTGTTGTTAAAGCATAAAGCGCTTCAGGATATTGGGGGTATTGCCGCTATCAAAGACCGGTTAATTGATGATTGCGCTTTGGGCATCGCTGTGAAAAGGGCAGGCCATTCCATCTGGCTGGGTCATGGCGAGGATAGCTTCAGCCTGCGCGGCTATGATGATTTCGCTTCATTGTCACAAATGGTGACACGTACAGCTTTTGCGCAACTCGGTTACAGTAATATATTGCTGGCGCTGACTGTCTTGGGTATGGCGGTGATCTATCTGGCACCGCCTTTTGCGCTGCTTTGGGCACTGTGGGTTAAGGCTTATGGGCTTGCCATTTTAAGCAGTGCTGCCTGGTTTCTCATGACAATCGCATATATGCCAACGGTGCGACTTTATAAACTTTCCCCTTTATGGGCCATTTTTCTGCCCATAACTGCGGCTTTATTTGAATTTTTCACCTTGAAGTCCGCCTTTGTCCATTGGCAGGGCGGTCATACGGGGTGGAAGGGGCGTGATTATGCGTCCAGCGGTGATAAATTGGAAATTTAGGGAATTGGCACCTTGACCAAAGGTGGCTTTCAAGCGAGACACACAGCCATGACTGACGAGGAAGCACAGCAGAACCTTTCACCCGCGGACTATGTTCGTGAGGTGGTGGCTTCATCCGGCTCATCCTTTTTCTGGGCAATGCGCCTCATGGAGGAGCAACGGCGGGAAGCAAATTTTGCCGTATATGCATTCTGTCGCGTGGTTGATGATATCGCTGACAATGAAGATATCGGTGTTGAAGAGCGACGTGCAGGTCTGTCCGAATGGCGTAGTGAAATGGCCAAGCTTTACGGTGGCGCTGAACCTGATCACCCCATCACCAAAGCACTGGCGCCTCATGTTTCCGCTTATGGCCTCAAATGTGAGGACTTTTTAGCTGTCATTGAAGGCATGGAAATGGATGCTGAGGGTCCGATTGTGGCACCCAGCTATGATGCGCTTCTTTATTATTGCGACCGTGTTGCGGCGGCAGTCGGACGTCTCTGTGTCAAAATTTATGGTGAAAGTGGGGATGAAGGGCAGAAGGTGGCAGACCATCTGGGTCTCGCGCTCCAACTTACAAATATATTACGTGATGTGGAAGAAGATGCCGAGCGCGGGCGTCTTTATCTTCCAAATGAGCTATTGGATAAATATGGCATTGAGAGTCGTGACCCTAAGGCCGTCGCGGAGCATTCTAATTTGCCAAAATTAAGTGCAGAGCTTGGCGCACGGGCAGAAGCTGAATTTCAAGCTGCGCGTGAAGCCTTGAAAGACACCGATCGCAAAAAAATGCGACCGGCTATTATCATGATGATGGTTTATCATCGCATCTTGCGGAAATTGCAGTCGTCGAACTGGCGGCTGCCGCAGAAACCCAATATCTTCGAGCGGATAGGGGATAAAGGCGCTAAGCTTCTTATCGCAGTGCGTTACGGGATTTTGTAGCCATGGGACGTCTTCACGTTATCGGTGCCGGCTTATCTGGCTTAGGTGCCGCTGTTCGGGCAGCAGAGTTGGGTGCTCAAGTCTCGCTTTATGACCAGTCACCCCAGGCTGGCGGCCGCGCGCGTTCATATCATGACAAACATCTTGGCTGTGACATAGACAATGGCAATCATTTGATGATGGCTGGAAATTGGGCCGCCATGTGGTTGATGGATACTATTGGCGCGCAGCAAGAACGAATCTGTCCCGACCGCGCGATATTTCCCTTCATGGATGTTGAAAGCGGTAAGCGCTGGAATATCGAATTTAACGAAGGCCGCCTGCCAAAATGGGTGTTTCATAAAAATAGACGCGTGCCGGGGACGAAAGCTCTGGATTATCTGCCCCTGGCTTTGATGTTGTTTGCCGGGCCAGAAGATACAGTTGCGGATTATGTGCCAGAAGGGCATCCGCTTTATGCGTCGCTGATGGAGCCTTTATGTGTGGCTGTTGTTAATGCCTCGCCAGAGGACTCCTCAGCACAGTTGCTTGCGGCAGTTATTAAGGAAACGGTGTTTAGAGGTGCAACACCCAGCCGCCCTGTCATCTCACGCAATGGTCTTTCAGCAACTTTTGCCAAACCGGCTTTGGATTATTTGAAAAGCTACGGCGCAGATGTGCAATTGGGTCAAAGGGTTAGTGATTTTCAGTTTGAACAAGGCGTGCTGCGCAGCTTTGACGTGGGGGGTGCAAAAATCGAGTTGGGGTATGATGATATGGCCATACTCGCCGTTCCGCCCGCAACTGCTAAGAAACTGGTTCCGGACCTTGAGGTGCCGGCGGGATCGTCACCGATCCTGAATGTTCACTTCAAATTGAATGAAGATGTGGAGACGAATTGGCCTGCACCCTTTATGGGATTGGTCAATGCTGTTGCCCAATGGGTTTTTGTGCGTGGTAATATCGCATCTGTGACTATAAGCGCCGCAGATGCTTTAATTGATATGGATGCAGATGCTATTGGTGCTTTGGTCTGGGCGGATGTGGCCAAGACGTTGGATATGCAGTCATCCCCCGTACCGCCGGTCCGGGTCGTAAAAGAAAAGCGGGCGACTTTTTTACAAACGCCAGAAAATGTAAAAAAACGCCCGAATATGGTAACAGCTTATGCAAATCTGTTGCTTGCAGGGGATTGGACGCAGACAGAGTTGCCAGCAACCATTGAGGGGTCTGTCCGATCAGGCTATAAGGCCGCAGACCGTGCTGTGAAAATTATAAAACAGCAGCCATTTGAGTGAGGAAATGGGATTGAGGTGCGTATAAAATGAGCTTTGAATCAGTCGATACAGCCAATCTGAATGCCGGCACAGGCCCTGCTATGCCACCGGATTTGCTTGGGCAGGTTGAGGCCAAGATTGAAGCCGCTTCAAAAGGATTGCAGGGCCGTCAGATGGAGGATGGTCATTGGCTTTTCGAACTGGAAGCCGATGCGACTATCCCAGCGGAATATATCTTCCTCATGCACTATCTTGATGAGATAGACGAGGAATTGGAAAAAGACCTCGCGAAATATCTGCGCCGTATCCAGGAAGATCATGGCGGCTGGCCTTTGTTCCACAAAGGGGATGCGGATATTTCCGCGACTGTTAAAGCCTATTATGCCTTGAAACTTGTCGGCGACGATGTTGATGCACCGCATATGCAAAAGGCGCGGGCTGTTATTTTATCTATGGGCGGTGCGGAACGCGCAAATGTTTTCACGCGCTATGCTTTAGCACTATTTGATCAGATACCTTGGCGCGGTGTACCCGTGATGCCGGTGGAACTTATGTTGATGCCCAACTGGTTCCCGGTTCATATGGGCAAATTATCTTATTGGTCCCGGACGGTTGTTGCGCCGTTGCTTGTTTTAGCGGCCTTAAAGCCTAAAGCGAAAAATCCACGTAATGTTCATATTCGGGAGTTGTTTCAAACAGCACCGGAAGACGTTAATGACTGGCATCATAATCCGACGGGTAAATGGGCTGGTGATTTCTTCTTGGGCCTGGATAAAGTTTTGCGGGTTGTTGAGCCGTTTTTCCCGAAAACCAGCCGAAAAAAAGCCATTGATAAAGCCTTTGAATTCTTCACCGAGCGTTTGAATGGAGAGGATGGTCTAGGTGCGATTTTCCCGGCTATGGCCAATGCGGTCATGGCGATGGAGGCTGTTGGCTATTCTAAAGATCATCCCGATCTGGTGGTCGCCAAGGCATCTCTAAAGAAGCTGATTGCAGAGCGCGATGGCGAGAAATATGTGCAGCCCTGCCTATCTCCGGTCTGGGATACGAGCTTAAGCGCACATGCCATGTTGGAAACCGCCGATGAATTGGGTGAACAGTCCGCCGCTAAGGCCTGTGACTGGCTGCTTGAGCGTGAAATCACGGATGTTAAAGGCGACTGGTCTTGGATGGCGCCGGATCTTGATCCAGGCGGGTGGGCGTTCCAATATAATAATGACCATTATCCAGATGTGGATGATACCGCCGTTGTCGGGATGGCGCTGCATCGCACCGGCGATCCAAAATATAAAGCCGCAATTGATCGCGCTGAGAAATGGATTATAGGCATGCAGTCGTCTAATGGCGGTTGGGGTGCTTTCGATATCGATAATGATGCTGATATTTTAAACAGCATTCCCTTTGCCGACCATGGTGCCTTGCTTGACCCGCCAACGGCAGATGTGTCTGCAAGGTGCCTTTCGTTCCTTGCCCAGTTGGGACATGGAATGGATCATGCGGCGGTGAAGCGTGGTGTCGACTATCTGCGTTCCGAGCAAGAAGAAGATGGCAGTTGGTTTGGCCGCTGGGGGACCAATTATATATATGGCACCTGGTCAGTACTTAGCGCTTTAAACGCTGTGGGCGTGCCAAAGGATGATCCAATGGTGAGCCGTGCTGTGGCGTATCTTCTTAAATTCCAGCAAGCTGATGGCGGCTGGGGTGAAGATGGCGGCACTTATTGGCAGGAGCGTGTGGGTGAGGTGAAAGAATCTACCCCTTCTCAAACCGCGTGGGCGCTTTTAGGGCTTATGGCTGCTGGCGAAGTGGATCACCCTGCCGTGGAAAAAGGCGTGTCTTATCTCCTTAAAGGTGAGCCGAAAGATGGGAAATGGGATGAGGAATGGTTTACAGCCGTTGGTTTCCCACGCGTGTTCTATCTGCGCTATCATGGCTATTCTGCGTTTTTCCCGCTTTGGGCCTTGTCTCGCTATCGCAATTTGAAGCGTGGTAATTCCAAAGACGTACAATGGGGTATGTGATCCTCTGTGACGCAAAATAAACGAATTGGAATTATTGTAGGCATTGAGCAGGAGGCGAAGCTTCTTCGCCCCTTGCTGGCCCGTTTGGATGATGATGTTCGCCCCCTGTTGCGCTGTGCAGATATGGATGTGGATAAGGCATCTAAATTGGCGGAGGAGCTCGTTTTGCAGGGCGTTTCGGGATTGATAAGCCTTGGCGTGGCAGGGGGGCTTGACCCTGTGCTTAAGCCTGGTGATCTGATTTTGCCTCATGAAATATCGAATGTTGATGGAGAGGCCATCCCTTGTGACGCGCCTTGGCTGCAAGCTTTAAGCGCGAAAACAAAGCCTCACGCAAATGGACGGCTGCTATCATCGCCTGTCCCCGTGACCTCTGTCGCCGATAAGGCAAGGCTCCATAAAAACTATGACGCTAATGCTGTTGATATGGAGAGTTTCTCCATTGCGAAAATGGCGCAATCTGCGGCGTTACCCTTCATAGCCATCCGTGTAATTGTAGATGGCGCAGACATGGCTATTCCTGAATCAGCTTTAGCTGGAACACCCTTCGCTGTCATGAAAAAGGCGGTGAAGCAACCGGGGGATTTCCCGGCACTTCTCCGCCTTGGATCTCATATGAAAAAGGCAACAAAGACCTTAAGCTGCGTTGCTCGCCTTGGTCTTCCCTTTTTCGGCCTCTGATTTATCAGAGTGAATTTCAGCCATTGCCTCGTTCACTTGCTGGTCAAAGACATAAACAGCTTTGCGTGCGCCATCCAATGGAATGTCTTCTGCAAAGTCGCCATCGGTTTTAATGCCTTTAAACGCCAGTTTCATCATTTCAAGCGGGCGTTTTACTGCATCAGCAGCAGCGGTGGGTTCATACCCACAGTGCGCCATGCAGTTTGAGCATTTTTCGTAATTGCCAACGCCGTAGTTATCCCATTCGGTCGTTTCCATCAGCTCTTTATAGCTGCCAACGGTACCTTCACCGATCAGATAGCAAGGTTTTTGCCAGCCAAAAACATTGCGTGTCGGCATGCCCCAGGGTGAGCAACTATAGCTGCGGTTCCCGGCTAGGAAGTCCAGATAAAGGGAGCTATGGTTTAACGACCATTTTTTGCCCTTGCCCAGCTTGAAAATATCCCGGAACAGGGTTTTTGTTTTTTGACGGTTTAGGAAGTGCTCTTGATCCGGCGCACGCTCATAAGCATAGCCGGGAGAGATGGTCACACCCACGCCGATTTCTTTAGCAAAATCCAGGAATGCTGCGACCCGCTCAGGATCAGCACCATCAAAGATGGTGGCGTTGACATTAACGGCAAAGCCTTTGTCTTTCGCTACTTTGATGGCTTTCACAGCTTTATCAAACACGCCTTCCTGACAAACGGATTTGTCATGTTCTTCTTTCAAACCATCCAGATGGACGGAGAAGAACAGATAAGGAGACGGCTTGAACAGATGCAATTTCTTCTCAAGCAGCAGAGCATTGGTGCATAGAGACACAAATTTCTTACGCTTCACCAAGCCTTCAACGATTTCGCCGATTTCTTTATGAAGAAGAGGCTCACCACCTGGAATGGCAACCAGAGGCGCGCCGCATTCATCAGCAGCTTGCAAACACTCATCAACGGAAAGGCGCTTGTTCAAAATCGGAGCCGGATAGTCAATCTTACCGCAACCGGCGCAGGCCAGATTACAGCGGAACAGAGGCTCAAGCATCAACACCAAAGGATAATGTTTATTGCCCTTTAGATGCTGTTTAAATACATAAGCGCCGACTTTGGCTTGTTGGAGTAAAGGAACACCCACGAAATTTTCTCCTGATCTCTGGCTTAGCTGGCCATGCGCGCGTCGCGCAACTGCTTAGGCAAATGGAAGTGCACATTTTCAATAATGCCGTCCAAAGTCTCAACAGTGTTAAATTCAAGTTGGCGAAGGCAGTCGATGAGCTCATCAACTAAAGCCTCCGGTGCAGACGCCCCTGCGGTGATACCAACAACATTGACGTTTTCGAGCCACGCTGGATCCAAACTCTTTGCGTCGTCAATCAAATAGGAAGGCACATTCATTTCTTCCCCGATCTCACGCAGACGATTGGAATTTGATGAGTTTTTAGCGCCAATCACCAGGATTAGTTCAGCTTTGCGGCTTAATTCCCGCACAGCCGTTTGGCGATTTTGGGTGGCGTAACATATATCTTTTGTGTCCGGGCCATTAATGGTCGGAAAGCGTTGTTTCAGCTTTTCGATAATCGCCTTTGTGTCATCAACCGATAAGGTTGTTTGTGTGACATAAGCGAGTTTTTCCGGGTCCGTCACCTCTAAGGCTTCAACGTCTTCGACAGAGCCGACCAAATGAACCGTACCGTTGATTTGGCCCAAAGTGCCGATGACTTCCGGATGGCCAGCATGGCCGATAAGAATAACTTCAAAGCCTTTATTCGCGTAACGCTGGCCTTCTTTATGCACCTTGGCGACTAGTGGGCAGGTTGCGTCAATAGAATCCAGCCCCCGATCATCGGCAGATGAAATGACGGATTTGGCCACACCGTGCGCGGAGAAAATAGCGACTGCGCCGGAAGGAATTTCGTCCACTTCCTCGACAAAAATAGCGCCTTTAGCCCGCAGGTCTTCCACAACGCGTTTATTGTGCACGATCTCATGACGCACATAAACAGGTGCGCCGTATTTGGATAAAGCGCGCTCCACAACTTCGATGGCGCGCACGACGCCTGCACAAAAACCCCTTGGCTGGGCAAGAACAATGCGCTTGCCGCCTGCTAAGTGACTTGTCGTTGACACGGTGGGTGTCTCCTCCAATGGCCCTTTTGATCCCAAATTATAAGGTTGCACCCTTAGGCGCACCCCCTCAAATGTCGCGCGATCCTAATGGACAGTGTTCGCACTTGCAACATCTGCCTAAAAGCTCACACTTAATTGTGAGGTTTAAAACATTAGCTGCCATTTCTGCGCTCCAATACAGCAATCATCGCTGGGAGTACAATCAAAGTGCATAAAAGTGTGAAGAATATGGCGATAAAAAGCAACATGCCCATAGTTGCCGTCCCCTGATGCGATGAAACAGCCAAAGTTCCGAAAGAGGCAAGTGTTGTAAGCGCGCTTAAAAATACCGCCTTTGGCGTTGAAGTCGTCAATAAGGTATGTCCGTCCCCTTCATGGGCGCGGGAAACAAGGTGAATGCCGCTATCTACGCCCAACCCGATGAGCAGTGGTAACACAATGACATTTGCAAAATTGAAGGGTAGGGGGAGCAGTACAGATGCTGCTAAAGTCAATAATCCGGCCAAAATGATGGGGATTAGCACCAATATCACCCTGCGAATGTCTCTTAACATCAGTATAAGGAAGATTGTCACTAAGACGGCTGCCAGACCGGTTGCTTCCAGCATGGCGCCTTTGACCACTTCGCCGGCACCGGTAATTTGAACGGGGCTGCCTGTTACATTTGGCGTGATTTGACGAATGTCATCAACAAATTGTGCTAAGATACTTTCGTCTGTGATCGTTTCGGCAGGATAAACTTCAATCCGGTATTTATTATTACCACTGATATAACGGCTTTTGAGCGCGTCTGGTACGACCTCCGCATCAATGGGCTGAGCTTCCATTGAATCAAGCAAAGCTGCCATAGCCTGGGGCCAATAGGCAAAAATTGCGCTATTTAAACCCGTAAGCAGAGTTTCATTTTCCTGCAATTGATTCAAATAAAGTTGGACGGCTCCATTTAGGCGCCCAGCCGTTTCATTTTTGGGTTCGTAAGCATCGAGCCGATCCGAAAAGAGGCGTAGAGCCTCTTTATCCTCTGATGTTACGGCTTCTGGTTTGCGGACTTCTCCAATGAGGATGGGCGTTAGCGTGAGAGCTAGATTATCAATCAGGAAAAGCTTTTCATCTTGATCTGAAGGAATGAAACTGTCGAAACTCACGACGCGGTGTACGGATGGGTGATC
>JASFRS010000063.1:0-13665 GCA_050114795.1 Sphingomonadales bacterium | reverse complement strand
TAACAAGGCCAGCGTATCCTTGGGAAAACAACTGCCGCCATACCCCGGCCCTGCATGTAGAAATTTGGACCCAATACGGCCATCCAGACCAATACCCCGCGCCACCTCATGCACATTCGCACCGGTTACTTCGCAGAGATCTGCCATCTCGTTAATAAAGCTAATCTTCGTCGCCAAAAAGGCGTTGGCTGCATATTTGATAAGCTCGGCCGTCGCGCGTTTTGTTACCACCATAGGCACATCCCTCAAGGAAAGAGGGCGATACAACTTCCGCATCACATCTTCAGCCTTGGAATTATCAACGCCAACCACAACACGGTCCGGTCGCATAAAATCTTCAATCGCGGAGCCTTCACGCAAAAATTCAGGGTTAGATGCCACGTCAAAGTCCGCACCTGGCGCAGCATTCTCAATAATTGCCTTGACCTCGTGGCCTGTACCGACAGGTACGGTCGATTTATTCACAATAACCGTATAGCCATTGAGCAGTCCGGCAATTTCCTCCGCTGCCGCATAGACATAATTCAAATCCGCATGCCCATCACCACGCCTGGATGGCGTGCCTACAGCTATAAATACAGCATCACTTTCAGGAACAGATTCAGAGAGTTCAGTCGAAAATTTCAGTCGCCCAGCCGCAACATTTCGCGCCACCAAATCATCCAGACCTGGCTCAAAGATTGGGATATGTCCGTTTTTCAAGGCCGATATTTTTTCTTCCGCCTTATCAACACAGGTCACATCATGGCCAAATTCTGAGAAACAAGCCCCTGAGACTAACCCTACATATCCAGTGCCGACGACTGTTATCCGCATTAAGTTTCGTCCTTTTTAGAGGCTTTGCTGTAAGTTCTGGAGATAGGCTTTGAATTCATCTTTCAAATCAGCCCGGTCAAGCGCATACGCCACATTGGCGCTTAAATAACCCACCTTATCCCCACAATCAAAGCGCTTACCTTCAAATTCCAAGCCATGAAATGCCTGATCGGCTATGAGCTTTGCCATTGCATCCGTCAGTTGCACTTCATCACCAGAGCCCCGCTCCAACGCGCTCAAATGCTCAAACACTTCCGGTTGAAGGATATAACGGCCAATAACGGCAAGATTTGAAGGGGCGTCTTCCACCTTTGGCTTTTCTACAAGACCCCATACCTCCGTCGCGGAATCGTCAGTTCCGCCTGGATCTATCACGCCATATCTGGATATATGCTCCTTCGGAACACTCATTGCGGCAACGACATTACCCCCCTTTTGAGCGTAAAGATCAACCATCTGCTTCAAACAAGATGTTTTCGATTTAATCAAATCATCTGCGAGCAGAATAGCAAAAGGCTCATCGCCAATAAGATGGCGCGCGCACCAAACGGCATGACCCAACCCCAAGGGTTCCTGTTGCCGCACATAGCAAATCTGTCCAGGCTCCATAACAGGGGCCAAGACCTCACCTAACATGTCTGACTTACCCTTTGATGATAGGGTCTGCTGAAGTTCAAAACTATAATCAAAATGATCTTCAATGGCCGATTTACCTCGGCCAGTTACAAAAATAAACTCTTCAATACCCGCCGCTTTAGCCTCTTCCACAGCGTATTGGATAAGCGGCTTATCAACAACCGGCAGCATTTCCTTTGGCATGGATTTCGTCGCAGGTAAAAAGCGCGTTCCCAGACCACCTACAGGAAAAACGGCTTTCCGAACCGGTGCAAAGGCTGTCATTTTTATCTCCACTTAGTACATGGGGAAGCGTCACTTAATCACAAATATATGAACAAATTCGAACAACAGCCCTATAAAGGATAACCATGACCTATCCAAGCTTTGAAAGCAAAAAATCACGGGCTTCATTAATTTTACTCGCCAAATAAGTTGAGCCACCACTGTCGGGATGGAGCTGCTTCATCAAGCGTTTGTGTGCAGCACGAACCTCGTCCTTCTTGGCCCCCGCTTTCAAGCCAAGAATATCCAAAGCCTGAGCCTCATCCATCTTATCTGGGCCATTCGCTTCATTCCGCTGCTCATTTTGACGATAGGACATACGCCAATTCGGAAAAGCCTTATCAAGGTAATTTTCAAGCAAGCGAAGACCGTCCTGATCCTCATGCATCAGTTCTTCATGCTTGTTCAACAACTGCACCTGATCCATATCGGACAGTTTTTTTCCCGCAAAAAGGCCTTTTAAAACTTTACCATTTAGCTGCGCATTTTCATGATTCAAAGTCATTTTGATATGGCTGCTACGCACCACCGACACTCTATCTTTTTGCGATGAATGCCCAAGCCCTTGTTTAAAAAACGATGCTAACCCCCAAGCCTGTTTTAAGCGCATGTATAAACCGAAAGCACCTAATAAAAAGGGCCAAGCAGCCACAACGCGACCTGTAAAAACCAAGATCAGTGCAATCAGAACCAGAGCCACTATACCCATGGAAGTCAGGGAGCGCCGAACATCACTCGGATCCGCCGACTTCAACCAATCCAAAAAATAATAAACCAGCAGGAGAAGGACAATTCCTGCAATGAGATAGACCATTTACCGAGACCCTTTGGGTAATTGTGTAAGAAGCTTATGAGCCGCATCATCCCCGCTTTCAGATAAGCGTTTCAAAGCCGCGCCACCACCTGCCGCATAAATCGCAACGGCTTTCAATAGGCGAAACAAGTCTTCTGCACTTCCCTCATTAAAATATGCATAAGCGCCACCGGATAAGCGCGCCATTTCCTTAAATACACCTCTAACCTGTAAATCTTCACCCTCTTGAAAAATGAATAAGGGCGTATTTAAAACAGCCAATTGACCGGCCAAGTCACATAGCTCATCAGGGTCTTCCTCCATGGCATCACCAACGAACACTAATGCATTCAGTCGCCCATCGCGCGCCGTGTTCACAGCATGGCGCAACACACGTCCGATCTGTGTCAACCCGCCCCGACATTCCACTTTTGACATACGGCGCGCTAAGTCAGAACCACTTGTGCTCCAATCGCTCTTTCTAAACTCACCTAGGCCACGAAAGAACGCGATTTGAATTTCGATGTCACCAATCGACGCAGCAGCTTTAAACATCTCCGCTTGAAGCTGAGTTGCCATATCCCAGGTGGGTTGGCGGCTCAACGTTGCATCCAGCGCAAAAATCAAACGCCCTTGAGCACGCGGAACACTTACGCTGCGCGTTTTATCAACTTGCTCTAAAAAGGCAGAGACTTTGCTTGAATCTGGGCCAGAATCTGGGCCAGAATCTGGCAAATTCCCTTTCCCAATGTCATTCGATCCGCTCATGCCCTAAAATATAGGAGCTTGAGGGCCCTGTGACAAAGACATTGGGCGTTTAAGCGCTTAGTTTTTCTTCAGTCGCTAAATGTGGAAGTTGTAAAGCAGCAAGTAGATCACGCAACTCTTGCCGGGCGGCTACATGGCTCATGGTCATTGTTCCTTCAATTCCCTCGACACCGAAGTCCAACAAAGTCAGACCTTTTAAGAACAATTCCCGATAAATCACGCGCTCACTAAGACCCACTTCAAATCGAAAGCCGACCCGGCGGGCAAGTTCTTTTAGCGATGCTTCTACCCGGCGTTTGTTATGGGCATCCAAGGGTGACAAACGATTTCGTACCACGACCCAATCAATGGGTTTCCCGCCTTTTGCTGCCTTATTTTTACGCGCCTCCCAAACCATTTCCGCATATAGTGAAGGGCGTTGCACCTTTCCGCTGTCCGCATCAACACGACCTAAAAGGTCAAAATCCATAAAACTATCGTTCATGGGGGTAATTAGAGTGTCTGCGATACGGTGTGCCAATTGCCCTAAATAGCTGTTGGACCCAGGTGTATCAATGACCACCAGATCCGCACCTATTGACACAAGTGTCAAAGCTTCCATGAAAGCCGCGCGGTCAGCGTCTTCACTTGCAGCCCGCGCTTCCATAAGTGTAGGTTGTAGCGCCCGAAACACTGGCATATAAAGCTCAGCGCCGGTCTTTTCCGCATGAACCTGCCGGTTTTCCAGGTAACGCGTTAAAGACTTCTGGCGACCATCCAAGTCTAATGCGCCAACACTCAGTCCCTCTTCCATACAGGCGGCGATGATATGCATCGCCGTTGTCGATTTTCCCGTTCCGCCTTTTTCATTGCCTAACACAATGATATGAGGTGCGGTCATAGACATTTGCCTCTCCAGCCTCATTGCCCCACATTGAAGGCGCGCATTTAGCATCTTGCTGTTTTCATTTAAAAGATGCTTTTACAGCACAGCCCGAGGAAATTGTGCTAATCCTCGCGCATCAAGTCAATGAGGTATTGCATATGAAAGAAAAGAAGCTTTTTGATTTTGCTATCCTTTTCGTGTTGCTGCTCCTCATCATTTCGGCCATTTTTCTTAGTCGTCACCAAATCACTGCGGCGGAGGAACAAGTGTATCGAACGAGCCTTGAGCGCGTTCGAGACCTCAAATTCAACACGAATATCAAAGTCACAATGGCTGAAATTAAGAATGACCTAACGGCTTGGCGGATGGGGGGCCACATTAATGCTGCCTTAGCGCCAACTTTGCCGCCACATGTTCTCGATGCCAACAGACCGGCTGCCTGGAAAGCCAATTTCATCCATACAATCCTGCCCATTACAGACAGGGCCAACAGCTTTATTTTAGATGATCGTCGTCATTTGCAGTCCTTACAAATGAACAAAGCACGGGGGCGCCCCTTATCCCGCACTCAGGTGGATTGGCTTAACCGAATAACAAAGCTATACCGATTGAACAATGTGGACATTTCACGCCTGCAAAACCGCATTGACAGCATCCCAAATTCGCTTGTACTCGCGCAAGCCGCAATTGAGTCTGGCTGGGGGCGTTCCCGCTTTGCACGCCATGGCAATGCCTTGTTTGGGCAGTGGACATGGGGGCAGGATGGCATCATCCCCGAAGGCAGACCCTTTGGTGCGCGCTATAGGGTCAAAAGCTTTGAAAATTTGGCCTTAAGCATCCATAGCTATATGCGGAACATCAATACCCATCGCGCCTATAAAGACTTCCGCAAGACGAGACAAAAAATGCGGATGGCCGGGCAGAGGCTTGATGTAGAAGCCTTAAGCTGGGAGCTAACGCATTATTCAGAGCGCGGGGCAGCCTATTCCAGGGACATATTGAAAACAATCAGAGCAAATTCACTAACGGACTTTGACCGCTCCCAACAAGATGACGATTAATCTTGACCCCGACAGAGAGAGACGGCAATCACATCAAGGCTAATGACATCTGAGGGCGTGCAGACCATGGTGGATATCATACGCACCATTGCGGATTTAAGAACCAAAACAAAATCCTGGCGTACAAAGGGCTTGAGCATCGCCCTCGTGCCAACGATGGGTGCTCTGCATGAAGGTCATCTGTCCCTCATCCGGCTTGCAAAAGCCAAAGCTGATAAAGCGGTTGTCACAATCTTCGTCAATCCAACTCAGTTCAATCAAAAATCAGATCTGGACAATTACCCCCGCAAAGATGCGGAGGACATCGAGCTGGCTGAACAAGCCGGCGCGGATCTGATTTTTCTGCCCTCGCCACAAGAAATTTATCCCGAGGGCCATTCCACAACTGTTCGCGTTGGCGGCATTACAGACTCGCTGTGTGGCGCAACCCGTCCGGGGCATTTTGATGGTGTTGCGTTAGTTGTTACCAAATTGCTGCTTCAATGCCTTCCGGACATGGCCATTTTCGGGGAGAAAGATTATCAGCAACTATTGACTATCAAAAGGCTGGTAAAAGATCTGGATATCCCGGTTGATATTTATGGCGCACCCTTGGTCAGGGATAAGAATGGCCTTGCATTGTCATCCCGCAACGCGCGCTTGAGCGAAGCTGGGAAAGAGCAGGCCCTAGCGCTCCCCCGCCTCATGAAATGGACAATTGATGAAGTGGAGCGTGGCGCAAACATCGAAACCACAATTGAAAGGGCTAGCGCAGACCTGCTTAAAGCCGGGTTTGGACGCATTGACTATTTTGAAATCCGAGATGCGGAAAATCTTGAACTATTGGATGTTTTGGATCGCCCTGCCCGGCTATTTGCAGCAGCGCATATCGAAGATGTGCGCCTAATCGACAATATGCCTCTGAACCCAAAGTCAAGCGAATAGCCAGAGCGCGGCCAACCCCAAAAAGGCAAAAAAACCAACAACATCAGTAACAGTTGTCACGAAGACGCTGGATGAGATTGCCGGGTCAATATCTAGGCGGTCAAGCATCAAAGGCACCAGCATGCCAGCCAGCCCCGCCACAAGCAGATTCACAATCATAGCAACGGCAAGAACAATGCCCAACATGGCATCGTCAAACCAAAAAGCGCCAAACAGGCCCATTATGACTGCAAGTAAAATTCCATTGGCCCCACTAACAGCTAGCTCTTTGTTCAATATCCGCAAGGCGTTAGAGGTTGTCAGTTGGTTCATCGCCAATGCACGTACGGCCACAGTCATGGTTTGTGTGCCGGCATTCCCCCCCATTGACGCGACGATCGGCATCAAAATCGCCAGCGCAACCATTTGCTCAATGGTCGCACCAAAGAAAGAAATCACATAAGACGCAAGCACCGCTGTGCCCAAATTCACAAACAACCATGTAAAGCGTGCACGCGCGGTATGCATGATGGATTCATGAATATCGACCTCAGAGACACCGGCCATGGCCAGCATATCTTCTTCCGCTTCTTCATTGATAACTTCGACCACGTCATCAGCCGTGATCATCCCGACCAGGCGCTGCTGAGCATCTACAACCGCAGCAGAAATCAAGTGATATTGCCGGAAGAGAAAAGCCACTTCCTCCTGATCCATATCAACTGGGATCAGGCGCTGCTCAACCTGCATTAGGTCTTGGATCTTCGCATCCCGTGGGGATCTTAAGATATAAGACAAGCGCATCGTGCCGACAGGCTTATAAGCCGGGTCGACAACGAAAATTTCCCAAAATTCAGAGGTTAAATCCTGATTCTCACGCAGATAGTCTATGGTTTTACCAACAGTCCAAAATTCAGGCACCGCAATCAAATCACGCTGCATGAGACGCCCGGCAGAGTCTTCCGGATAAGATAGCGATTCTTCAAGCGCTAAACGCTCAAGTTCAGGAACCGCATCCAACACCTGACGCTGCCGTTCGGCATCCATGTCCTCAAGGATATCAACGGCGTCATCCGATTCGAGCTGGACAACGGCATCCGCGACTTCATGCGCTTCAAGCTCGTCCAGCAAATCCTCACGAACGCTGTCTTCAAGCTCTGACAGCACCTCAGCGCTAACAGAGGGACCCAATACGCGAACCAAATCAGCGCGGGGACCACTTCCCAACTGTTCGATCAAGTCGGCAAGATCAGCTTCGTGCAGAGGGTCCACAAGATCGGAGACACGCGCATCATCATGCGCATCAAGGGCTGCGCAGATTTCACGCACGAAATCCCGGCTTAAACGCTGATCCTCAAAAACCTCCATGGGTTTTTCAGCCACCACGTCTGCATCTTCGATATGTGGATTTTCCCCCATTCGTCACCTCTATCCTGATCGCCCCAGGCTATACAGCCATGCTTTGCAAGGTTGTAACGGTTTTTTTGACAAACGACAAAGGGAGATGGCTGATTTTGGGAAAGAAAGCCAGAAACAAGAAAACCTGTCGGGGTTACCGACAGGTTTTCACAATGGTGCGGCCGAGAAGACTCGAACTTCCACGGGATCTCTCCCACAGCGACCTCAACGCTGCGCGTCTACCAGTTCCGCCACGGCCGCTTAAGGTCGCGATCATCTATCAAATAGATGAAGGCTGCGCAACTCCAACTTTACACCGAATTCAACAAGACATCTTGTTTGGGTTGATGATATGTAGGCAACACTATGCAGCTCATTGGATTTTAAGGCCCAACGGCAATGGCTATTGAATGGATAAAAACGCAAGGTGGCGTGTCTTATGAGCAGGCCATCCGCATGATGGAACAGCGCGTCGCGGACATTATAGAAGGCCGCGCTGACGAGGCTGTATGGCTCCTGGAACACCCTCCGCTTTACACATCAGGCACCGGAGCGCGTCCTCAGGATTTGATAAATACGGATAATTTCCCTGTCTTTGATGCCGGTCGCGGTGGGCAATACACCTATCACGGGCCTGGTCAGCGCGTTGCTTATGTCATGCTGGACCTGCGCAAACGTGGTAAAGACATTCGTAAATTCATTGCCACGTTGGAGAATGTCATCATTGATACCCTTGCTGTCTTTGGTGTCAAAGGAGAACGGCGCGAAGGGCGCGTTGGTGTTTGGGTTCAAAACCCTGATGGCAGCGAAGACAAAATTGCAGCAATAGGCGTTCGCGTCCGCCGCTGGGTCAGTTTTCACGGTATTTCCATCAACATCGACCCGGACCTCAGCCATTATGATGGTATTATCCCCTGCGGGATTCGCGACCATGGCGTTACGAGTTTGAAAAAACTTGGCATTCCAGTAGACACCACGCAAGTGGACGAAATATTCCAAGACATATTTGAACAAAATTTTCCTAGCTGACTTTGAGAAATTAACGGCTTGTTTGGGAAGTTCTGCCACTCTTTAAAAAAACAAGATTGGCGGGGCTTGTGTATATAGTGAACAAACAACTTCGAGCTGGGGAAGCACCCTCTCTCTTATCGCGCTATAGCGCGGAAATGCAGAGGGTCAACAGCCATCATCAGGCAGACACTCAAGCAAGTGAAACCAGACTGGAACGTCTGGATGCACTTATGCGTCGCATTGTTGAGGCTAATTTCGATGGAATTTTGACCGTTCATCCCGACGGACGGCTTGGGATGGCGAATAAATCCGCGTCCGATATGTTCGGCTACAGCGTTCATCAGATGATGAACATGACGCTTGATGAATTGCTTCCCGGCTTTCGCAGCTTTACGGACACGCGCTCTGAGGACTATTGCATCGGCCAAGGGCACAAAGAAACCATTGGCGTTCGTTCAGACGGCAGCGGTTTTCCAGTTGATTTATGCTTAAGCGAAACCTTATTCGGGTCCAGCCGGATTGTCATTGCAATTGTTCGCGACATTACAGAAACCAAGGAACATCGTCGCCAGCTTGAACATCAGGCCATGCACGATGCTTTAACAGGGCTTCCCAACCGGGTCCTGCTGAATGACCGCTTAGATCAGGCGCTTCATGCTGCCAAACGCTCCGGTGAACCCGTAGCCTTGCTGCTTTTGGATCTCGATAATTTTAAAGAAATCAACGACACATTAGGCCATCACATTGGCGATATGTTGTTGGTGGAATTAGGGCAGCGGCTGGTAAAGCCGCTTCGGGGATCAGACACGGTTGCCCGGCTTGGCGGTGATGAATTTGCCATATTGCTACCGCTGTCAGGCGATGAAGCGGCAGCAATGGAAATTGCCTCACGTGTGCGGAAATCAATTCTTCGCCCCTTTACTGTACTAGAAGGACTCGACCTGGAAGTCGGCGTTAGTATTGGTATTGCTTTAAGTCCGGACCATGCAAAGGAATCGTCCAAGCTTATGCAATGCGCTGATATCGCGATGTATAATGCTAAAGCGGGCAGTTCAAAGATTGTGCTATATGATGAAAATAGTGACACCTCAAATATACGCCATCTCACATTAACCGGTGAATTAAGGCAGGCGATTGAAGGCGATGAATTAGAAGTTGCCTATCAACCAATCATAGATTTAACAACCGGCAAAATTCATGCTGTTGAAGCTCTGGCGCGCTGGACACATCCTCGCTTAGGTCAAATCCATCCTGGCGAATTCATCGCCCAGGCTGAACGCACAGGTATGATCCAACCTTTAACAGCGCGAATTCTTGATGCTTCCCTGCGACAGATGAGGAAATGGGGTGAGCAAAACCATGATTTCTCCGTTTGTTTGAACATTTCACCCCGCATATTGCATGACGCGCACTTTCCAATGGCCCTTCAGGGAGTCGTTGATGAATATGGGCTAATCACCCAGCGCTTAACCCTTGAAATTACTGAAACAGCGATTTTCTTCGACCCGGATAACGCCATGCGCATTTTAAACCAGCTACGCGAATTGGGCTTTCAAATCGCAATCGACGATTTTGGCACCGGATATTCATCGCTGTCCTATTTACAGAAAATGCCGTTGGATGAATTGAAAATCGACCAAAGCTTCATCCGGGAAATCCATACAAATCCCGCCGATGCCGTCATTGTACGCTCAACCATTGAACTTGCCCACAATCTGGGCCTTAAGGTTGTTGCAGAGGGCATTGAAGAGCCTGATCATATTGGTCTTCTTCAGGAGATGAATTGCGATTTCGCTCAAGGTTATTTCTTTTCCAAGCCGCAATCTGGAGAAGACATCTCGAGCTGGCTGGCGAATGGCCATCACGATGTTGAAAAGGCGATGGCTACGCGTTAATCCCTTGCTTCATCAACAAATTTGAGCGCGCAACGTTGTGCAAGCGAGACGGCATCACCAAATATGAGCGCCTGCCCGGACCCTAATAAGGGTAGCAAGTCTAGTGCCGCACCCCTTTTATCAATATTCAGATTCTGCAGCACTTCGATCTCTTTTGTCGATTGTGCATGAAATGCGATAACATTTCCAAGCAGCGCTTTGATATGTTCTGAGATCATATAGGCATGTTGCGAGACCAAGACGGCCCCATGGCCGTTTGACTTTGCTTGTAGAAGATAACGCATCATTTTCCGCTGAACCATCGCATCGCCATAGGATAGCTCATCGCTATAAAGACCGGTTGCGACATCAAATATACAAAACGGCCTGGTTGGCGAATTTGAGAGTTCTTCTACCAAAGAGGCTATCACGAGATGCTGCGCCAATATTGGCAGTCTGGACATATTTAAGATAGTGAGTTCACTCGATAAAGCGTGCACATCAAATGCCTTTGCTTCATTCGAGAAAAGTGATTGATATGCAGGATGCTCAGGCAGGGCTTGGAATAACTCCAAAACCTGCCCATCCAGCCCTGCTGTCGCAATTTTGGATGCCAGAACCTCAAGAAAAGCCTCAAATTTATTGCCTTTAACTGCAGACCAATCTTGACGCAGGGCAGATGCGACCCCGGGGAGCAATGTCGGCATGACAACAGATGCACAATGATCGCCATAAGCCATAAAGATCAGAGCTTCAGCCCCCAGTTTCCAGAAGGGAAAGCCACTTTCATGAAGGTGCCTTAAATCAGCTTCATCACTAAAATGACCGCTCATAACACCCGTCGTATCAAAGGCTAAAATCTGCGCTCCACCTCCATTGAGGAGGACTTGATTACATAAAGAGACAACCCCGATAGCACGGTCTTCTTCACTCCCACCGCAGATCAAAGTCGGTGCTGATAAAACTTCTGGGGCGGCAAGTAAAACCGGGCCGGACAATATGTCCATAGCTTCGCCCATCTTTAGCGCCTGCTTTTGCGCTTTCTCTTCAATAAGGCGAACATCATCCCGATTGGCCAGATAAACGAGGTCACCAAGGACTGGGATCTCACTCACACCCTTATGAAAAACAACTCTGTTTTCAGTAGCAATGGCCTCGCCAACAAGCTCAATTTCAGCCAGTTCCACTTCGTGATAAGCATCCGATTGACCTGGTGCTGGAACACTTAAAGAAACCACTACGCCATAAGTGATGGTTGTTGTACTGGCGATTTTAACCAGGGTGCTCTTAACGAGATTGAAACTCGCGTCCATTGCACCCATACGACCATCGAGAAACAGAATGAGACGCTCCCCATCAACACATGTGATCCGGCCAATACATTCCGTGCGCGCTGGAATTTCAATATTGGACCTGTCCTGTGCAGATTGAGATTTGCCATCACCACTGGCCGGCCAAAAAGCCATGGCTTGCTCGATCGAGCCCTTTGCTGTTTTGAAGAAATCGTTCCCGCCGGACATATCGCCTGCCCACCCCCGCTTGCAGAAATTTTATGTTCAAGGCTAAGGCTAGGGTGTAAAACCAAAAATTCCGTAAATTTTTGTACTTGAAATAAAACCTCACAAAGTCGGCAAGGCCTGAAAGCCAGATTCGACGGCTTCATCAAATTCTTGTTCTTTAATATCAACAACTTGGGCAAGCGGCGGACCTTCATGACATTTCTCAATCATGGTCCCAACTTGTGTTTTCGGCCCTTTAAAAACCGCTTCAACACTGCCGTCATTACGATTTCGGACAAAACCGTCCAAGTTCAGCGCCTTAGCCTCCTGTGCAGTCCAGGCCCGGTACCAGACACCCTGGACCCGGCCTGTTATGCGCACATATCTGGCTATGACATCGCTCATATCTTCTATTCAAAGGTCATGATAACCGCATCAACGGCCAGGCTATCCCCAGCCTCTGCATTGATTTTCTCAACTCTGCAGGGTTTTTCCGCCCGTAGGATATTTTCCATCTTCATAGCTTCGACCACTGCCAAAGCCTGACCTGGCTCAATGTCCTGGCCCTCTTCCACCTCGATACGCACCACAAGGCCCGGCATGGGGCAAAGTAGCATTTTGGATGTATCCGGCGGGGGTACATCAATCATATGCGTGGACAGGCGTGCACCCGCAGGCGTGTGGACTTTCACATCCACTGCACGACCATGGTGTGAAAGGCTGTAACCTAAGGGCAAGGCATCCATTTCAAAGGTGACATCTTCACCATTGACCAGTGCTTTAAACCGGCGAGAACCCGCCTGCCAATCAGTGACAACTTTAACCTTTTTGTCACCCCACAGGATGGAAAAGCCACCAGCTGCACCTTCGATATGGACCGGCGTTAATTCTTTTTCCAACTCCACAACCCAGTCGGCTTCCAGTTCAGGACGGCCATTCAGTTGCCCGTCAATGCAAAGCTCCCGGCGCTTTTCAATCAGATTAATCACCGAGCCTACAGCGATGAACACATCCCTTTCATGGTCCGCCAGTGGTTGCCCTTGAAAGCCATCGGGATATTCCTCAGCGATGAAGCCCGTGGTGATATTGCCTGATTGGAACCGTTTATGCTGCATGACGGCGGACAGGAAATGGATGTTATGACCAATGCCGCGGATATAATAATCATCCAGCGCTGATATCATCCGATCAATAGCTTCTGCCCTATCCTCACCATAAGTAATCAGCTTTGAAATCATCGGGTCATAGAACATGGAGATTTCAGAGCCTTCAACCACGCCCGTATCAATACGCACATGGCCATTGGCTTCCGGCTGTTGATAGCGTGCCAGCCGACCAATAGAAGGCAGAAAATTGCGATAAGGGTCTTCGGCATAGACCCGGCTTTCCATCGCCCAGCCTTTGAGCTTGATGTCCTTTTGTGTGAAAGGAAGTTTTTCGCCCGCCGCCACACGTATCATCTGCTCCACCAGGTCAACCCCGGTGACAAGTTCAGTCACTGGATGTTCCACCTGCAAACGGGTGTTCATTTCCAGGAAATAAAAGGATTTATCGGCACCAACGATGAATTCCACCGTGCCCGCCGAAAAATAGCCAACGGCCTTGGAGAGGGCGACAGCCTGCTCGCCCATGGCTTTTCGCGTAGCTTCATCGAGAAAAGGGCTGGGTGCTTCTTCAATGACTTTTTGATGGCGCCGTTGGATGGAGCATTCACGCTCACCCAAATACACGACATTGCCAGATTTATCACCTAAGACCTGAATCTCAATATGGCGTG
>JASFRS010000062.1:0-13720 GCA_050114795.1 Sphingomonadales bacterium | reverse complement strand
CGCCCTCGTGAATTTGACATGGATGAAGCTCTGGAAGCAGCGATGCAGGTGTTTTGGGAAAAGGGCTATCAGGGTAGTTCTTTGAATGACCTTCTTGATGCAATGAATATTGCCCGTGGGTCTCTGTACAAAGCATTTGATGATAAACGGGCCATATATCTTGCGACACTAAAGCGCTATGAGCAAAACATCGTTGATGACGCCCTTTGCACATTGAAAAGCCCAGATGGCGGTGATGTTAAAGACCGGGTTCGCCAGTTATTAATGCGAACTGTTGAAGCGGTGGAGCATGATGGGGACCGCCGTGGGTGTTTGCTTTGTAATGCCGCTGTTGATCTGCTGCCGAGTGATTCTGAGACACGTAATATTGTCTTCACGATGGTTAAGAAAGTGGAGGGCGCGCTTGTCGATGTTATCCTAGAATATGGCCGCAAAAAGGGTTGGCCAGATGATAAATCGCACAGTTTCGCTCTAAATATAAACGCGGTTTATATAGGGCTACGCATGTTGGTGAGAGCGGGCTACGCTTCAGAAGATCTGCACGCGATTATTGAGCATAATCTTAAAGGCTTTGAATAAAAAATACGCCCGCACCAGGGGAGGCTGGTGCGGGCGCTTGAAAGGTCAATGATTTCAGAGATTAGAAATCATAACCAATGCTGAATTTGAAAGAACGACCCAGGATCGCCCGACCATTTGGAGCTGACAATGTACGTGGGTCAGCTTCTGTCAGGCCATTGGAATCCGTGAGGTTATCCGCATGAACCTGAGCAAATAGGCCATAAGGTGTGTTGAACGTGAGGCCAAGGTCAACCTTTGCATAGCTATCCAAAGTATTGACGTTTTCGTACCCGCCGAAGCGATCGCCAACAGCTTGAACCGCGCCATAGAGCGTTGCTGAATATTCGCCGAAATAGACGTCATAGCTAGGCGCTACACGCAACTGCCATTTGGGTTGGCGTAATACGCGATTTCCAACCAGGGCGTCATTCTCAGACTCACGAATTTCGGCGTCCTGATAAGTTCCGATGATCGCCAAGTTGAAATTCTCATAGTTGAAACGGCCATCAATTTCGACACCAATTGCCCGCGTCTTCAGTGCATTTGGTGGTGTGTCGCCCAACACGACTGACGAGAAATTGTCATTCGTATTATAAAAACCAGTGAGGAATAATCCGAAAAAGTCGGATGAATGCTTCAGGCCAACTTCCCATTGTTTGACGTCGTTCACGGCGAAATTACCGTCGCGGACTCGGTTAAACCCTGGGAATAAGAAGCCATCAGAGAAGCGGACGAATGTTCCGGTATCTTCTGTAATGTCATAATTGACCGCAAAGGTATAAGCCCAAGCATTGTCATTTACATTGCGATTAATATCCCTTGTCCCGTCCGGGAAGCCAGGGCCAACGTCAGCAACAAGGTCGGTGTTAAACCATTCATGGCGTACACCAACGTCAAAGCGGAGATCGTCTGTGATCTGCCATGCATCAGCGAAGTAGAGAGCGTCAGAGCGTGCATCTGCATTTTGCGCGAGGCCAAAGGGGCCACAACCGCCGCCACCTGCAGCTTCAACCTGTGCGCAAGTGACATTGGCTATAAAGTCGCCATTTGCGACATTATGCAAAGGCACTTGGTTGCCAAGCGACCACCAGTCATCTGCCGACCAATTTGCCTGATAATACCCAAAGGTAATGTCATGGCCTTCAATTTGTTTATTAATGGAAAGGTCATTGGTGAAAGACTCAAGGTCTTTTTGCACGACCCAGAAACCGTAATTCTGCACATAGGCATCGTCGCTTAAGACATCACCTCCAAGGGTTGTAACTGGGACGCCAAGCCCAAGTGCTGATGCCTGAATTGCGCCACCACTTGATACTAGGCCGTAAGTGTCAGCGTCACCTTTGGTGAAAGATACATTGTCACGGATGAACCACCCGTCGCCGATTTCATAATCGAAGTTCAACCCGGTTACAAAACCTTCCCAACCACGGCCTTTGCCGAAGTCGAAAATTTGGGTGCGGGGTACGGCGACATCTTGACCGTTAACATTAACCGTATCTTCGCCTACTTGAATTTCGCGGAGACGTGTTGCGTTACCCAGTTGCGAGAACTCGCCAAGATCGTTGCCGCTGTTCAAGGCTTGAGGTGTATACCATTGACCATGATCGTCAGTATAGCGGGTGAAGAAGCCAATTTTACCGCGATTCAGCTCTTTAGTAATATGAACGGTGAATTGGTAGCCTTCTTCAGAATTGAATTGCGCATCCCGGATGCCAGGAGAAGTGCGATAATAACCGCCGATAGCGTAGTAAAGCCCCTCGGCAATTTTGCCGGATAGGAAGGCATCTACACGTTGCAGATCATAATCTGAAGTTGTGTATTTGAAGCGACCTTCGGTCTCTTCACCACCTTCTTTTAAGCGGAAGTTCAAAGTCACACCCGGCTCACCGTTGGAGAACACAGCATTTGGTCCACCGCGCAGTGCTTCGGTTGCTTCAATCGTTTCGTCGACGCGGAAAATCGAACTTTGTTCGAAGAATGACAAAGTCTCTGTGCCGTAAAGAGGTGCGCCATTAATAGATAGTGTTACGAAAGGCGCATCACCACCACCGGGTAAGCCGCGAACGTCAATATTTGCACCGGCGACACCGCCAGAACTTTCTGCCCACACACCAGGAACCAATGTAAAGACTTCAGCAGTGCTTTTCGGTGAAGCCAAAGTTAAGGCTTCGTCAGAAATGGTCGTAATCGCAAAGCTAGCGTCTTGTTTGCGCACACCGGCACCGCCTGGTGTACCCAATACAACAATTTCTTCAACAGCAAGAGAGCTGTCGCTTTCGGCTTGGTCTTGCGACCATGCAGCCTGTGGGGCAAGCATGGCACTGGCTGCGGCGGATGCCATCAACCAATTGCGCATGCGCTGTGTTTGAATCGTGTTCATTTTCTTCTCTTCCTCCCAAATTGCGATGCCAGCCATTTGAATTTGGGGGCAGCGATCGCAAAAATTTGCCTGATCCGAGGGCGAGAAACATTTCGCCCTCATGATGCGCAGACCCTAATCAGCAATGAAATGCATTTCAATAGAAAATGAAATGCATTTCATTAAGAAGGAAATATGTTTAAAGAATACGGGTGACTTTCTTATCCAACTGTGGCGAATATGATACGCGTAAAAGACGTTATAGGCTAAGGGGCATCAATGAAGAGCGCAAAAACAATAACCATGGATGATATTGCGCGCTTAGCAAATGTCTCCAAACCGACTGTGTCCCGGGCATTGAATGGTAGCCCTTTGGTTACAGAAGAAACAAAACGCCATATCCTTAAAGTAGCGTCCGATAATGGTTATGTCGTTAACCGCAATGCCCAGAAATTACGGTCGAAACGCGCCAACACAATTGCTGTTGTCTTGGATTTCAGCAATGTCCGTGCAAATTTCTTTACCGACCCTTTTATTTTGAATCTCCTCGCCGGGGTTTCAGAGGCGCTTGGCCATCAAAGTCAGGATCTCCTGCTGTGTTCGCCGGACCACACCAATACGGCAACTTTGATTTCAAATGTACGCTCGCATATGACAGACGGCATTATTTTCCTGGGACATGGGACGAGGACTTCTGAATATCTGGAACTTGTAAAAGCGGGTGTTCCCTTTGTCGTCTGGGGCGCTGCGACACCGGGAAATCCTTATTGTGTTGTGGGAACAGACAATGAAAAAGGCGGGCAATTGGTGGGGCAGCATCTCCTTGATCGCGGCTGCAAAAGCTGTCTGTTCATAGGGAATACGGATCATGAGGAAGTCAAGCTTCGGTATAAAGGGGTGAGTGATGTCTTGGACCCCTCCCACTTAGAGCACCTACATGTTGGCGACTTTTCTTATTCCTCACATTACGAGGCGGCGTCAAAATTACTGAAAGACGGCCACTCGCTTCCTGATTCCATTTTTGCCTGTTCTGATACCTCCGCGATGGCTGTAATCAGCGCATTGAAGGAAAATGGCATTGAAGTTGGGAAAGATATTCTGGTTGTTGGTTATAATGATGTGCCCTCATCCGCGCATTTCGCGCCGTCTATCTCAACGATAAGACAAGATGTTGAAAAAGCGGGTCAGGCGCTGGTTGCCAAGATCATGCAAATTCTTGCTGGAGAAGAAGTAGCTTCTGAGAAGCTTGAAACCCGTTTGATTGTCCGTCAAAGCGGCTAAAAAAACCGGCGGGATTTCTCCCGCCGGTCCTCTTAGTTTTTATAATGACTTAAGCAGCTTTTTTAGCGGTTGCTTTGCCATAAAAAGTTTCGCCCTTAGCTGCCATATCACGCAGCAATTGAGGTGGCGCGAAGCGCTCACCATAGGCTTGGGCCAAGCGGTCCAATTCTTTCACCACATTGTCAATGCCGACTGTGTCCATATGGCTGAACGGCCCACCTGTGAAGGGCGCAAAGCCCCAACCGAAAATGGCGCCCAAATCACCGTCTTCCGGTGTTTCAAGCACGCCTTCTTCAAAGCAACGGGCGCATTCGACCAACTGGCGATAGATAAGCCGTGTTTTGACCTCAGCCGCATCCGGCTGTTCAGACTCAGGCTTTTGTGGGAATAAGTCATCTAGACCCGGCCAGATATATTTCTTGGACCCATCTTCCGGATAGACATAAAAGCCCTTGGCAGTCTTCCGGCCATAACGGCCCAGTTCATACATTTTTTCTACGACTTCATCTGCTGGACCTGGCTTGTAGGCATCACCCAAATCTTTCTTGGTGGCCTGCATGACTTTCCAAGACAAATCGATGGCAACCTCATCACCAACGGCCATCGGGCCAACAGGCATGCCAGCCTGACGACCGCAATTATCGACCAATGCCGGGGTCACGCCTTCGCCAATCATGCTATAGCCTTCCATCACATAAGTGCCGAAGCAGCGGGATGTGTAGAAGCCACGGCTGTCATTGACGACAATCGGGGTCTTCTTGATCTGGGCTACATAATCCAAAGCTTTGGCAATGGCTTTGTCACCGGTGTTCTTACCGGTGATGATTTCGACCAAAGGCATTTTCTCAACGGGTGAGAAGAAGTGAATGCCGATGAAATTTTCTTGCTCACTCCAGGCCTCGGCAAGGCTTGAGATAGGCAAGGTCGACGTGTTGGACCCAAAGATGGTTTCAGACCCAACGACCGCTTCGGTTTTCTTGGTGACATCAGCCTTGATATCGCGGGCTTCAAACACAGCTTCGATAATCAAGTCACAGCCTTTGAGGTCGTCATAATTGTCGGTCGTATGAATGCGGCCAAGAAGCTCTTCGCCTTTTTCTTTGGTCATTTTTCCGCGCTTGGTCGCTTTTTCCACCAGCTTCACGGAATAGTCTTTGCCTTTGTTCGCGGCATCCATGTTGCGGTCTAAGAGCACCACTTCAATTCCGACTTTGGCGGAGACGAAAGCAATACCCGCGCCCATCAGACCGGCACCCAGCATGCCCAGTTTCTTGGTCGGCATTTTCTCAATGCCCTGGGGACGACGTGCACCGCGTTCCGCAGCTTGTTTGTTCACAAACAAAGTGCGGATCATATTAGGTGCTTGTGTGCCGGTCAGAAGCTTGAGGAAATATTTGCTTTCCAAGCGAATGGCTGTGTCAAAAGGCAATTGCGCGCCTTCATAGACACAGGACATAATGGCTTTTGGCGCTTCATAATTGCCATTGGTTTCAGCATTGACCATCGCAATGCCACCCATGAAAGTGGTGACAAAATTCCGATTGGCCCAGCCAGCACCGCCGGGGAATTTGAACTTCTTCTCATCCCATGGCTGAACAGCACTTGGTCCGGTTTTAATCCATTCCTTGGCTTTGGCGACGACTTCATCGACTGGGGCAATGGCTTGGGCGACACCCAGGCCAACAGCTTCCTGCGGTTTCATGTTTTTGCCTTGGGCCAGATACATCAGCGCAGGCTGTGCGCCGATGATGCGGGGCAGGCGTTGCGTGCCCCCTGCACCAGGGAGCAGACCAACCATGACTTCAGGCAGGCCAAGCTGGATTTTCGGGCTGTCACCGACGACGCGGTAATGGCAGGCCAAACAGATTTCCAAACCGCCACCTAAAGCCAGACCGTTGATGGCCGCAGCAAAGGGTTTGCCGCAGGTTTCCATTTTGCGGAACAGGCGGTTCAGGTTGAATACCTTGTCAAAGATAGCGCCTTTGTCAGCTTTAGCGCTTTCAGATTTCAAGATTCCGGACATGCCTTTCAAGTCTGCACCAGCCATGAAGCTAGTGGTTTTGCCAGACGTAATAACAGCACCTTTTACAGCGTCGTCCGCTACAATCCGGTCAATCAGCTCTTCCAAATCGCGTTGAAATTCCGGGGTGATGACATTCATCGTCTGACCCGGCACATCAATGGTTAGAAGCGCAATGCCGTCGCCGTCGACTTCATATTTAATCGTCTCTGTCATAATAAATACTTCCCCGAGTTTAGACGCGTTCAATGATGGTGGCTGTACCCATGCCAGCACCGATGCACAATGTGGCCAAAGCGGTTTCTTTGTCCTGACGCTCCAGTTCATCAAGAACTGTGCCCAAAATCATGGCGCCAGTCGCCCCAAGGGGATGGCCCATAGCAATGGCGCCGCCGTTCACATTGATTTTGTCATGCGGGATGTTCAGCGCCTGCATATAGCGCAGCACGACAGAGGCAAAAGCTTCATTGAGTTCATAAAGGTCGATGTCATTGACGCCCATGCCCAAACGCTTCAGCAGTTTTTCAGTGGCGAAAGATGGCCCGGTCAGCATGATGGTTGGCTCAGACCCAACGCTTGCAAAGCCTTTAATACGCGCACGGGGCTTTAAGCCTAATTTCTCACCGATTTCCTTATTGCCAACCAAAATACCGGCAGAACCGTCAACGATGCCGGAGCTGTTCCCCGCGTGATGTACATGGTTGATCTTTTCAACTTCCGGATAACGTAGCTGTGCCACTTTATCAAAGCCGGGCATGCCTTCGCCAATGGCTGCGAATGCCGGGTTTAAAGAGGCCAAGCTTTGCATATTGGCGTCGGGCCGGATGGTTTCATCATAGTCTAAAAGGACTTCCCCAATCACGTCTTTCACGCCGATGATGGACTTCTTGAAACGCCCATCATCGCGTGCAGCGGCGGCGCGTTTGTGGCTTTCCACGGCATAGGCGTCCACATCATCGCGGCTGAAGCCATATTTGGTGGCAATCAAATCAGCGCCAATGCCTTGGGGTGCGAAATAGGCATCAAAGGCAACAGCCGGATCCATAGCCCATGCCCCACCATCAGACCCCATAGGCACACGGCTCATGCTTTCAACACCGCCACCGACGGCCAAATCAGCTTCACCGGTCATAACCTTAGCAGCCGCCATGTTGGTGGCTTCCAGGCCAGAGGCGCAGAAACGGTTGATTTGCACACCGGCGACGGATTCCGCATAGCCCGCATTGATGGCGGCTACACGCGCGATATCCGCACCTTGTTCGCCAACCGGGGAGACGCAGCCCATGACGACATCATCGACATAGGATGTATCCAGGTTGTTGCGGTCGCGCAAAGCTTCCAATACCTGTGTTGCCAATTCAATGGGGGTGATTTCGTGAAGGCTGCCATCTTTTTTGCCTTTACCGCGCGGGGTGCGCACGGCGTCATAAATATATGCGTCTGCCATGGGTCTATTCCCTTATTTCTCGTCTCTATCTTTTCAAATCAAAATGCATTGGCGGCTAGGGCCATCATATTTTCTGCACCGGCTTCAACACGGGCACGATGAGCACTTGTTTCGACCAGCATGTGGGAGAAGAAATACCGTCCCGTCGCAATTTTGGTCTCATAAAACTCTTTATCATCGGTGCCATTGTCGAGATGTGTTTGCGCAGCTTTCATCATCTGCAGCCACATATGGCCAAGCGCGACCAGGCCCAGCAAATGCATATAGGCGACGGAGCCGGCACCGGCATTATCCGGATTGCCCATTGCATTTTGCATCAGCCACATGGTGGCGCCTTGCAAGTCCTCAACAGCCTTGCCCAGCGCGGCTACTTCTGTCTTCAGATTTTCATCGTCTTTATTTTCAGCGATGAAGCCTTGCAGCACTTCAAAATAGGTGCGCAGCGCGCGACCACCATTTTGCGCTAATTTCCGGCCAACCAGGTCAAGCGCTTGAATGCCGTTAGTGCCTTCATAGATTTGCGCAATCCGCGCATCACGGACGAACTGCTCCATACCCCATTCGGCGATATAGCCATGACCGCCATAAACCTGTTGGGCGTTGGTGGCATTTTCATAACCTTTATCGGTCATCACACCTTTGATGACAGGGGTTAGGAGGCCGATAAGATCGCTTGCGCGCTCCCGCTCTTCCTCAGTCGGTGCTTTATGAACCAGGTCCACTTGCAGTGCACCCCAAAGTGCCAAAGCGCGTGCACCTTCATTAAAGGCTTTAGAATTTAATAACATGCGGCGCACATCAGGGTGCACGATGATGCTGTCTGCTTTTGCGTCTTTGTTTTTGGGCCCGGTTAAAGCGCGACCTTGAATGCGCTCATTGGCATAGGTGACGGCATTTTGATAGCTGACTTCTGACAGGGATAAGCCCTGTAGGCCAACACCCAAGCGCGCTGCATTCATCATAATGAACATGGCGCGCAACCCTTTGTCCTTCTCACCAATCAAATAGCCGGTGGCCCCATCATAATTCATGACGCAGGTGGAGTTGCCGTGAATGCCCATTTTCTCTTCGATGGATCCACAGGTGACGCTATTGCGTTCGCCCAGACTGCCGTCTTCATTGACGATATATTTCGGCACGATGAAGAGTGAAATACCTTTCACATTATCCGGGCTGTCGGGCATTTTGGCGAGGACGAGATGAATGATATTTTCACTCATGTCATGCTCACCGCTGGAAATAAAAATCTTCGTTCCGGTGACTTTATAAGTGCCATCAGCCTGTGGTTCGGCTTTGGTGCGCAGCAAACCTAAGTCCGTGCCGCAATGCGGCTCGGTGAGGTTCATCGTTCCGGTCCATTTTCCGGAAATCATATTCGGTAAATAGGTTTGCTTCTGTTCCTCAGAGCCGACTGCAATGATGGACTCAATTGCGCCATGGGTCAGGCCCGGGTACATAGCAAAGGCCATGTTTGCGGATACCATATATTCGCTGAATGCCACGCCCAATACATGGGGCAGGCCCTGACCGCCGAATTCCTGCGGCGCGGATAAAGTGCCCCATCCCGCTTCACAATATTGGTCATAAGCGTCTTTAAAGCCCGGAGGTGTGGTGACAGAGCCATCTTCATGGCGCACGCAGCCTTCGCGGTCGCCAACCTGGTTCAAAGGTTGCAGCACATTTTCAACGAATTTAGCGCCTTCATCCAAAATGGCAGTCACCATATCCGGCGTGGCTTCTTCAAAACCAGGCAGGTTGGAGTAATTTTCCAATTGGACAATATTGTCTAAAATGAACTTCGTATCTTTAACCGGTGCCTTATAGGTTGGCATGTCACAAACCTTTCTTTCGCGAAAATTGGTCAGCTAAATGTGCGCTTTAAGCTGTCTTCTTTTTTGGTTTTTGTTCATCAAGGAAGAGATTTTCCAAAGTCTGGCAAAATCTTTCCAATTCTTCGATGGTCGCGTCAATGTCATCCCGCTGCTGAGAAAGGGCATCTATGCGATCTCTACATTTCTCCAGCGTGACAGCGCGTTGGGTTTTACGTCCGTCGCCTACGTCATAGAGGTCAAGCATTTCGCGGATTTCAGCTAGCGAGAAGCCGACGCGTTTACCTCTTAAAATCCAGGCGAGGCGGGTATAATCTCTTTTGGAATAGACGCGGTTCTGGCCTCGCCGTTCGGGGGTCAGTAATTCTTGATCTTCATAAAATCTGATGGTCCGTGGCGTGATTTTAAATTCTTCCGCCAAGTCCGTGATGCTGAAGCTTTCTTCCGTCCCCATATTCTTACCTCTCCCTAGTGGGATTAAGCCCCGATTCTCTGTCTGTAATTTAGTTGACGTTTACGTAAACGTCAACCGCCTCAAGGCTGAAACCATTTGTTTCGCTTGAATTGAAAAAATAATTGACAGTGCACTTTATAGGTGTTGACCTGATGGCGTTGTATAACAAAATCCAGATCGTTAAGAGGGGGAAAGCATATGTCTAAGAATATGAAACCATTTTTGCTTCAGCATCATGAGGTCGAGCGTATTCGATATCGCGCACTCAAACCGGAAGAGTTTAAACGCGTTTCAGGCGGCAATGTTCCCGGTGACTGTGAATCTCTTACGGTTACCGATGAGGATGATGGCGGTTTTGACCCTGGCGATTGCTAATTTGATATGCCTTCTGATCAGCTAATTGTTCTCGGGACTCGTCGGGATCCACATATTGATTGGGTTTGTGGTCATATTGAAGCTCTGGGCGTGAATGCTCAGGTTATTGATCATGAAGCCTCTACGCCGGTAAAATTGGAGGTGGGCTCGAACGGGTCTTATAATCTTGTGATAGAAGGTGAGCCACTTAGCGGGCGCTTTCTTATCTGGCACCGGGTAAAGCTGATCAGGGGCATGTCCTTGTTTCCCAAGGGCGATGTACAAATTGCGGATTTGCGCGCGAAGGAATGGCGATCTCTTTACAGGTTGATCGCTAAGATATTCAGTGACCGCACGGTGAATACGCCTGATTCTTTCATGATCATGCACAAGCCTTATCAACAGATTCTTGCGGCCCAGGTTGGTCTTTCCTGTCCTGAAACTCTGGTTTCCAACACTAAATCCGATATTTTGGATTTTGTGCAAAATCAAAGCGGGACGATCATGAAATCACTTTCGGGCGATAATGTTCTGCCTAAGAATATAGAGGAAAAACCTCATGTTGTAATGACGATGGAGGTGAATGAGGACCAGATTGCAGCCGCCGATGCTGACAGTTTTTCTGCCTGCCCGCATATGGTTCAAACCAATGTCTCAAAAAAATATGAAATAAGGGCTGTGGTTATTGATGATCTTGTCTTTGCTTTCAAAATTGAATCTCAAATTGACGCTTATTATGCCATTGACTGGCGACGCGGTAACGCAACGCTTGAGTTTACGCCCTTTGATCTTGATGATCGTGTCAAGGCGCAGCTGATTGCGTTTAACCAAAAAGCTGGATTATTCAGTGGAAGCTTTGATTTGATCGTTGATTTGGACGGTAAACATTGGTTTCTTGAATGTAATCAGGATGGGCAATGGGGCTGGTTGGACAAGATTGTCGATGGCGCCATTTCGAAAGCATTTGCTCACGCATTTAAAAATAAGATTGCCACCTTACCGTTTCATAATTTGAATTCTTCACCACTGTCTGCAGCCTGACCGGCTTTGATTTCATTCTTTCTTTAATATCTTTCCTCTATTCAAGAAAAACCCCCCGTTGTTGATTTACTTGTCCTGAAAGCATTATGGTTGTTCCATCCAAGCAGGACGGTCGCATATTTTGGGGTCGAGAGAGGGGGGCTCTTGAAACAATTTGTGAAGTCAATCTGGAACTCTTTCCTGCAAAGGCGAAGGTCCAAAAACCTGAGACAGACGCTCAAGCATCTGTCAAAAGACGATTTGCTTCAAGATCTGGAAAAAGTGCAGACGGAGCACGGCGCAACGGTCTTGGTTCATTCCTCACTCAAATCCCTAGGATTTGTTGAAGGCGGGGCGCAAAGCGTTATTGAAGCGCTAGTAGAGATATTCGTGAACCGCCGAAAAGGCACACTGTTACTCCCCACTTTTACCATATTCGGCACCATGTATAAGACGCTTATATCGGATTATGTCTTTGACGTCCGTGCTAAGATTTCGGGCCTTGGCGCCATACCGGACCGGTTTCTGCATTTAGAAGCTGTGGAACGCAGCATTCATCCAACTCACAGCTTCGCCGCCTTGGGGCTCCATGCACATGAGTTGATCAAAGATCATCACCTTTGTGGAACCAGCTTCGGACCAGGGTCACCGATGGCCAAGTTGATTGACATGAATGCCTACATCATGGGCCTGGGGTCCGATCTTGGTCATGTCACTTTTTATCATTGTCTTGAAGAGATTGAAGAGGATTTCCCCTTGGATGTCTTTACTAAAGACTCGCCTTTGTATGCGCGGTGCAAGGATTGGCAGGGCCGTGTCGTCGAATTGTCTTTGAATGCTCACGATAAGAACATTGCTCATACTCGGATCGATAGGGTGGAAAACAGCGATATCCGAGAGTTCTATACAAAATGGCTTGAGGACCAAGCGGGGTTACGCTGGTTCCAAGTCGGTCGGGGCAAAGTTTGGGTGGTAAGAGTTGACCGTTTCTATAAGGCGATTAGAGATTTAATGAAGGTTGGCATCACGATTTACAGTACTAAACAGGATTTGCGCCGCTTCGTTCAGTCAGGGAAATAGCGCACCATGTCGAAGCGATTATCATTCCATCGGTTATTTCCCGAAGGACTGCTGGCAGCTTATTATGATTATCAAAAAGCAAAACAGCTCTGCCCTGAGGGTCGGGCGCTCCGAGCGCGAGATAGAAAAGCCACATTTATTGAAGATATCGGGAATGAAACGGCGATCGCTGTGGTCATGGACTGGTTGTGCAGAGCGCAGGATCATTCAGCGACCAGGGACGGAGGTGTGGCGCGCGATTTCAGCCTTATTGATGGGTGGGCGTCCTCTTATCCTGAAACAACGGGGTATATTATTCCAACACTCTTGACTGAGGCGGAACAGGGATATCGTAGTGACCTCAGTGCCCGCGCCCAACGCATGGTGGATTGGTTGATATCTATTCAATTGGATGATGGGGCCTTTCAAGGCGGGACGATCACGCAGACACCCGTCATTCCCGTCACCTTTAATACAGGCCAGATTTTGATTGGCCTCGCAGCGGCAGCGGATGTTTCGAGCCGTGAGGATTATAGTGCCGCCATGCATAAGGCGGCCTCCTGGTTGAGAGACACACAAGATGAAGATGGGGCGTGGCGGGCTTATGCTACGCCTTATGCGAAGCCTGGCGATAAAGTTTATGAGACTCATGTTTCCTGGGGCTTATTTGAAGCAGAGCGCGTTGCCCCCGGCCATGGCTATGGGGAGGCAGGGTTGAGGCAGGTTAGATGGGCGCTCAGGCATCAAAAAGATAATGGATGGTTTGATCATTGCTGTTTAACGAAGCCCAATAAACCACTGACTCATACGCTCGGTTATGTATTGAGGGGCATATTAGAAGCCTATCGCCTTTCGAATGATGAAGCCATCTTGAAAGCCGGAATAAAAACCGCTGATGCTCTCAAAGACCAATTGGGAGAAGATGGGCGACTTGCAGGGCGTTTTTATTCAAATTGGCGGCCAGCAGTTTCCTGGGTCTGTATGACAGGCTCCGCGCAGATTTCCACCTGCTGGATGATGCTCTATGAGTGGACGGGGGATGCTGCGTATTTCGAGGCTGCACAGCGAACTAACAGCTTTCTTCGGCGCACACTAATTTTGGACGGGTCTGATGGCGTGCGTGGTGGAATAAGAGGGTCTTTTCCTATATCCGGTGATTATGGGCGCTGGGAATTTTTGAATTGGGCTGCAAAATTTACAATTGATGCCTTTCGTAGAGAGCAAGACCTCGTTCAGAAAAAGCCCCCCCATTCCAGAGAATGAGAGGGCATAGCTTTGACAGATGCAAAGCTTTGGGATGTTGGGTCAAACTCACTGTTTCTGGGGGGGATGGAGT